>NZ_LQIR01000023.1:0-411315 GCF_001499925.1 Mycobacterium lehmannii | reverse complement strand
CGGAAGCTAAGCCTGCCAGCGCCAATGATACTGCCCCACCCGGGCGGAAAAGTAGGACACCGCCGAACACAAATTAGCCCTGTGGCCCCCAATTCGATTGGGGGCCACAGGCATTTGTACGGCACGTACCTTCACCGGCGCCTGAATTCGCAGTGGCGCCCCGCGCTCTAACTGCCGTAATGAAAGTCGTGGCCGTGCCGGCCGATTCAGTCGAACAAGGTCAAGGCCGGCGAGACGCGACTCTTCTCCATATCGAGCAGCGCCCGCTTCCTATCGAGACCGCCCCCGTAGCCGGTGAGGCTGCCGTTGGCGCCGATCACCCGATGGCACGGCACGATGATGCCGATCGGGTTGTGTCCGTTGGCCAAACCAACCGCACGGAACGCACCGGCTGCTCCGATCTGGCGGGCGATCTCACCATACGAGCGTGTCTCACCATAGGGAATGGTCAGCAGTGCCGACCAGACCTTCCGTTGGAACGGCGTACCGACCATGTCGAGGTCCAAGTCGAATTCGGTGAGCTCACCGGCGAAGTAGGCCTCGAGCTGCTCGACCGCCTCCGGAAAGGCGTCATTGTCGGCTATCCAGCCTTCGCGACTGGGCTCATATGTCTGGTCGACCATCCGTAGGTGTCTCAGCCGCGTGTCCTTGCCCGCAAGGGTAAGCGGACCGACCGGGCTGTCGACAACGCGAAAGTGTATGGCTTCCATCGCCTCTCCTTTGGCGGCCACCGTCGGCCTGGCATACGACCGCCGATGCTGGCCACAGGTTCTCGCCGAAGCGGCCAGCCCCCTCGTGGTCAGCTCACCGCGCATCTCGTGCACCATCCCACGATGGCACGTGTCCACGGCTCAAGCTGGCGGAAATCCGACATCGTCGTCGCGAGCGCTCTCGGCGTCAGGACGACACGGTGTGGCATCGCGATGACTTCTGCCCCCCGGTGCAGTCTGATCTTCGTGGGCAGACTCATCTATGGCTTCAACGTGTCGGTGGACGGGTACATCGCGGACGCACACGGCAGCATCGACTGGTCCGATCCGAGCGAAGAACTGCACCAGTACTGGAACGACTTCGAGCGGCAGACCGTCTTGTCGTTCTATGGGCGGCGGCTCTACGAACTGATGTCTGCGTACTGGCCGACCGCCGACGAGGCGCCGGACGCGACACCGTTGATCGTCGACTATGCCCAAATCTGGCGCGATATGCCCAAGGTCGTGTTCTCGCGCACCCTGGCGTCCGTCGACTGGAACTCCCGCCTGGAGCGCGGCGACCCCGTTGAGGTGGTGACAAAGGTGAAGGCCGAAACCGACGGCAATTTGGAGGTCGCCGGTGCGACGCTGGCCGCACCGATCGTGCAGGCCGGTCTGGTCGACGAGTATCGGCTCGTGCTGGCGCCCACCGCTGTGGGCGGCGGCACCCCGTTCTTCCCGACACTGCCGTCCTGGATCTCGTTGAAGCTGTTGGAGAACCGCACCTTCGAGTGCGGCACGGTTTTGCTGCGCTACGAAGCCAAGAACGACTGATCGGACACGGCCAAAGGCCTGCGGTCGCGCGATGAGCGAGCTGTCGGTATCTCAGCCGCCAGAGGCGGTCAGCACCGAACCGTGACGTAGACCGTGCTGTAGCGGATGCGCTCCTGGGAACCGGTGGTACCGACGGGATCACGCACCGTGACGTCGTGTCCTTCGGCCACGCTGCTCACGTTGCACTGTGACAGCGGCGCTGTTCCCACGCGGTTGACGATCACCCTCTTACCCTGGCTCTCGAGGTTACGGATGGTGTCAATGGCGGTGCCCGGACCCGACGGCGCGGACTGCGCGACGTCGGCCAGGCCGACCGCCGAGAGCAGAACCGCCGCGGCCGCCACCGCGGAAAGCATCGACCGTCGTGCCAGTCGAGTCGCGGCGCCTTTGCCTTCGCTTCCGGTGTCTCGTCCGGTGTCGGTCGGTTCCATAGCCCGGCGCTCCGATCTGTTATCGATGGTATCGAATTAGTGATATCGCTGATGTTATCAGCAGAACTTCGAAAGTGCTATCGTCGATAACGTGCTGAAAACCGAACTCGAGCCGCGAGAGCGCATCCTTCGCGCGGCCGCCGACCTTCTGGCGAGGGAGGGGCGCGATGCGGTCACGACGCGCAGCGTCAGTGCTGCCGCGGCGGTGCAGCCGCCCACGATTTATCGGCACTTCGGTGATATGCGGCAATTGATCGGCGATGCCGCCAGCCTCGGCATGGTCGAGTACCTCACCGAGAAGCGAAGTCGACGCCTGACCGACGATCCGATCGAAGACCTACGAGGCGGGTGGGATTCACATATCGACTTCGGCGTGCGAAATCCACACGTCTACGCAGTGCTGTATGGAGACCCGCGGCCCAACGCCAGACCCAAGGCCGTGGTCGAGGGCGACGCGATCCTGCGCTATCTGATGCAGCGCATCGCCGAAGCCGGCCGCCTTCGCGTCGACGTCGACCGTGCCGCGGAGATGGTGCATTCGGCCTGTCGCGGTGTCGCGTTCACGCTGATCTCGCAACTACCCGAGGACCGTGACCCCGGGCTGTCGCATGCGACGCGAGAAGCCATCCTGGCGGCCATCACGACCGAAGGCTCCGACGACCCGTTCGGCGACACCCGTATCGCCACCCGCGCAATCGCCCTGAAATCCGTGCTGGAGTCGGCTGATACGAAAACCCTCAGCCCCACCGAAGCCGCACTGCTGCGAGAGTGGCTCGACCGTCTCGCGCGGAGCTAGACCGAGCCGCTCGCTTTCGGAGGCCAGTCGTTGACCGCATGATCGAGGGCGGTCCACAGGTGCTGCGTCACGTAGGACCGCCACGGTCGCCACCGGGTGCTGTGCTCGGTGAGCGCCCGCGCATCGGCGGGCAGACCCAGTTTTTCGGCCGCCATCCGCACGCCAAGGTCGGTGACCGGGAACGCGTCGGGGTCTCCCAACCCCCGCATGGCGATGATCTCCGCCGTCCACGACCCGATTCCGGGCAATGCCTGCAGCTGCCCACGCGCGCTGTTCCAATCGCAGCCGGCATCCAGCACCACGTCGCCGTCGGCCAATGCGCGGATCAGTGACGTCACGGACCGTTGTCTGGACTTCGGGAATGCCAAATGGGCGGGGTCGATCTCCGCGAGATGCTCGACGGTCGGAAAGACATGCGTCAGACCACCGTTCACATCGGTGATCGGTTGACCGTAAGCCGACGCGAGCCGGCCGGCATGCGTGCGCGCCGCCTTCACCGACACCTGTTGGCCGAGCACCGCTCGTAGGGCCAGTTCCTGTTCGTCCACGGTGCGTGGGATGCGCTGCCCCGGAGCCTTGGCGACCAAGGCACTCAGGTCGGCGTCGGCGCCGAGCGCATCGACGACCGCCTCGGGGTCGGCATCGAGGTCGAGCAACCGTCGGCAGCGGGCGATGGCCGTGGCGAGGTCGCGGAAGTCGTCGAGCGCGACGCGGCACTGCACATGGTCCGGCTGCGGTGTGAGGCAGACGATCCCGTTCCCGTTGGGCAGGCGCATGGTGCGGCGATAGGCGCCGTCGCGCACCTCTTCGACGCCCGGCACCGCACTGGCTGCCAGGTGCCCGAACAACCCCTCGTATGCGAACGGGGTGCGGACCGGCAGCCGTAGGGATATGGCGTCGGCACCGTCCTCGCTTCGGCCCATGCGCGTTCGCGCGCGGTGGCGCAATGCGGTGGGAGGTAGGTCGTACACCGTTCGGACGGTGTCGTTGAACTGGCGGATGCTCGAAAACCCTGATGCGAATGCGACGTCGCTGAACGCCAATTCGGTGGTCTCGATGAGCACCCGTGCCGTCTGCGAACGCTGCGCGCGCGCCAGCGCGAGCGGATTGGCGCCAACTTCTGCCTGCAGGAGGCGCTCGACCTGGCGGGTGGTGTAGCCGAGCTTGGCGGCCAGCCCGGTCACACCTTCGCGGTCGACGATGCCGTCGGCGATCAGCCGCATGGCTCGCGCAACGACGTCGCCACGGACATTCCATTCCGGGGAACCCGGCGAGGCGTCGGGTCGGCACCGCTTACAAGCGCGGAATCCGGCCTTATGGGCAGCCGCAGCGGTCGGATAGAAGCGCATATTGCGGGCGTACGGCGGGCGGGCCGGACAGCTCGGCCGGCAGTAGATCCCGGTGGTCAGCACCGCGGTGACGAACCAGCCGTCGAACCGGGCGTCCTTGGACTGGACGGCCCGGTAGCAGCGGTCGAAATCGTCGTACATGCCTCTCACCATTACACGCGGCCCCCGGCAGGACTGGCGGAAAACCGACATCGTCGTCGGAGGCTCATGAGTCGATGATCGAGACGGTTTGATCCAGCTAACGGGCCGGTTTCGGCGTGCTAACGATTCGAACCCGTTTGCCATTGTCAGGTGCGCTGATGCCGATGTCGTGGTGTCGTGGAAGCAATGTCGAATCGAGGGTGGGTTCTTGTCGGTGCCGTGGCCGCGTGCTCGGCCGCGGCTGCGTTCACCGTGCCCTCGGCCGTCGCCGCGCCGGCATCCGACACCCGCGGCTACGTCGACTCGACCGCGCGTTGTGCGGCGCCCTACTCGGCGGTGGTGTTCGGCAGCACCGCCACGTCGCGCGTGGCGATCTGCGAGACACCCAACGGCAGCTATGAATACCGCGGAGTGCGGTTGCGCGACGGCGCCAAACTGATCAAGACCGCCGAGAAATCGGGCAACACGTTCACGGTCGACAACGACGGAATCACCTACACCGTGTCCGAGGAATCATTGATCCTCGCGGCGGGGTCCCGCGTCATCCGCGACGAGGCGATGCTGGATTTCCACGAGGTCTCCGCGTCGAGTCCAGGGACGTCGCCGCCCGCATCGAACCCGGGGGCGTCGCCGCCCGCGGCGAGTTCGGCCCCCACGACATCGCAGAAGCCACTGCCACCACCGCTACCCGCGGAAGTGGGGCACGACGAGAGCTGAAGGGACCGCAGCCTCTCAGTCGGCGACGTCGGACACCCGGCTTGACGGGGCGGCTCCGGCTTCGTGATCATCTCCCAGGCGTCCTCGCGCGACTGCGGCGGCGCCGTCGCCGGTGATCAGCCACAGCGTGGTCAACTGAGAGATCAGCTCGTCGACGGTGATCGCCGCGGTGCCGTCGACGAAGGCCAGAACCGCATCGGCGGTGCCGCCGACCAGAAATGCCGGCGCGACCTTCGCCAGCGGGTCACGGGCGAGTTCGACGCCGTGCACCGTGCGCGCGTGCTCGATCAGCACCTCGGTAAGGCTGCGCATCACCGCAACGCGGTGCGCACGCAGACCCGGGGTCGCGGCCACTCCGCCCAGCAGGACCCGCGCCCGGCGCGGATCGTCGACCAAGCTGTGCACCAGCGCCGTGACGCACGCAAGAGCCTGCTGGTCAACGGGTTTCGTCTGTGTTTGGACAGCAGCGCCCACGGTTGCCTCGCGAACGGCCGTGGCGATGTCATCGATCACGGCGCCGGCCACTGCATCGACCTCGGTGAAACTCTCGTAGAAGTAGCGCTTGTTGAGGCCCGCGCCGGCGCACAAGCGCTCGACGGTCACATCGCGCCACTCGTCGCGGCTCATCGCCTCCAGGGCGGCCTCGAGCAGTCGCGACCGGCGCTGCTGCTGACGTTGCGCGCCGGAGACACCTCCGTAGCTGCGCGGTGACGACGAGGCCATGACTCAGATCGTCGCACCGTTGACAACGCTCCGACAAAACTGGCACGGTTACGTACCAGATATTCGACGAAGGGTTGGACCGATGATCAACCTCATGGACCCGCCGGCCTCCCTGCTCGATGCGCGACAACGGCTCCAGGGGCGGCTCCAGGAGGTCGGCGCGTCGGTCAGCGACCGGTGGCCGAGTCGCGACTGCCCGTTGGCGCCACCGCCTGCCGGGTCCGGGCTCGCCCCGGTAATGGGCAATTACGGCATGCCGTTCCTCGGCCACGTCCTGCCCACCCTGGTCGATCCGTTGGAGTTCGCCCGGCGCCGGTACGCGAAGTACGGCCCGGTGTCGTGGGCCGGCGGGGTCGGATTCCGGGTCGTCGTGTTACTGGGACCCGAAGCGCTCGAGGCGGCATGGGTCAACCGGGACAAGGCGCTGTCGAGCACCCGGGGATGGGCACCGGTGATCGGGCCCTTCTTCCATCGCGGCATCATGCTGCTTGATTTCGAGGAACACCGCGACCACCGGCGCATCATGCAGCGGGCGTTCACGCGCACCGCGCTCAACACGTATCTCACCGACACCGCCGACGGCATCGACCGCGCGTTGGCAACTTGGCGGCCGGCAGCCCGTTTTCCGATGTATCCATCGATCAAGCAGATGCTGCTGCAACAGGCCGCCGAGGTGTTCGTCGGCACCGAAATCGGCGTGGAGTCCGACCAACTCATCCGCGACTTCCACGACACCGTGCACGGCGGTCAGGCCATCGTCCGCGCCGATGTGCCCGGCGGGACCTGGGCGCGAGGACTGCGGGCGCGAGAACGCCTCGAGCGCTACTTCGGCAGGCAGATCGCGGACCGCCGTCGCCGCGAGGGCACCGATCTGTTCTCGATGCTGTGTCGCAGCGAATCCGACGACGGTCAACGTTTCACCGACGCCGACATCGTCAACCACATGATCTTCCTTTTGATGGCCGCTCACGACACCACGGCCATCGCCCTGGCCATGCTCGTCTACGAGCTGGGGCGAAACATCCACTGGCAGAGCATCCTTCGTGACGAGGCCGTCGCCCATCCGATCGATTCGCCCACCCTCGACGACCTGGAACAGTTCCCCTTGCTGGATGCCGCGTTCAAGGAAGTGCTGCGCATGTATGCCCCGGCGGGATCGCTGTTCCGCCAGGCGATTCGCGACACGGAGATCTGCGGGCACTACATACCGCGCAAGGCCCAGATCGCCATTAGCGTGCACGCCTCGATGCGGCTGGCCGACTGGTGGCCCGCGCCCGACACGTTCGACCCTTCGCGGTTCACCGACGCGACCAACCGCGCGGCGGTCAACCGGTATGCGTTCGCGCCCTTCGGGGGTGGCGCCCACAAGTGCATCGGCCAGCAGTTCGCCGATATGACGGTCAAGACGGTGATGCACAAGCTGTTGCGCCGCTTCCGCTGGAGTGTGCCCGACGGTTACCGCGTCCCGCTCACGTGGGGGACCGGGCCCACGCCCGCCGACTCGCTGCCGATCGAGCTCGAAACGCTCGCTTGAGATTTCGGTCGTGCACGGCAGCCGGCCCCGCGTGATGGCTACGGCCCGAGCAGGGTCGTCATAGCGGTCGTCAGCGAAGCCATCGTGCGGTCCCGCTCGTCACCAAGTCCGACCAGCGTGTCGACGGTCAACGGACCGAGGATCTGAGTCAGGCCGTGCCCCTCGTGCCCGAAGAACCCGGCGATCTCCAGCAGCACCGCACCGTGGCTGATGCTCCACAGCCGCCCCGCGACGGCCGCTTCCCCGTCGTCGCGGATGCGCCCGGCCTCGATCATCCGGCGCACGCCGGTGAGCAGTGCATCGAACGACACCGCCCACTCGCTTCGGGCGCTGGCGCTGCCGGTGACCGTGAGGTCGGCGTGGTACCGGTTCAACGACTCGGCCGCGGTGCCGAACATCATCTGGTAGCGCTGGGGGTTCTGCAGCGCGAATTCGCGGTAGCGAGCGCCCATCACGAAGAAGTCCGCGACGGGGTCCTCGGTCGGTGTCACCTCGGTCAGGGCCCGCGTGAAGCGGGCGAACGACTCGCCGGCGATCGCGTCGATCAAACCCGACATGCCCCCGAAGTGGGTGTACACCGCCATGGTGGAGGTACCGGTTTCGGCGGCCAACTTGCGCGCGCTGAGGGCGGCCAGACCGTCGCGTTCGAGGATGCGGATGCCGGTCTCGACCAGGTGCTCCCGAGCGCCGCTCACCCTTGCCATCGTGCCATAACGGTGTTATACAAAGGACCTCATAACACTGTTATAGGGATGTCCGATGACGAACCGTTACCTCGAAGGCGCCTTCGCACCGATTCATGACGAGCACACGCTGACCGACCTCGAGGTCACCGGGACTATTCCTGAGCACCTCGACGGTCGTTATCTGCGCAACGGGCCGAATCCGATCGGGGAGCTCGATCCCGAGCTGTACCACTGGTTCATCGGAGACGGCATGGTGCACGGCATCCGGATCCGCGACGGCAGGGCGGAGTGGTACCGCAACCGGTGGGTCCGTGGCCCGCAGACCGCGCGGGCCCTGGGAGAGCGGCCGCCGAACGGACACTTCCCGATCTCGGGAATCGGCGCCAACACCAACGTCATCGGGCATGCCGGCAAGACGATCGCGCTGATCGAGTCCGGCGTGACGAACGTCGAACTCACCGACGAGCTCGACACCGTCGGCGCATGCGATTTCGACGGGACGCTGACCGGCGGTTACACCGCGCATCCGAAGCGTGACCCGGACACCGGTGAGCTGCACGCCGTCTCGTACAGCATGTACCGCGGCAACACGGTGCAGTACTCGGTAATCGACACCGGCGGACGCGCGCGACGCACGGTCGACGTAGAGGTCGCGGGAAGCCCGATGATGCACGACTTCTCGCTGACCGAGAATTACGTCGTGTTCTACGACCTGCCGGTGACCTTTGACGCCGGTATGGCAGTGGAGATGACGGTTCCGCGCGGTCTTCGGTTCGTCTCCCGGCTGGTGTTGTCGGCCCTCATCGGCCGGGTCCGCATCCCCGACCCGATCAGCGCGCGGCAACCGCGGGGCGAAACCACCGATCGCCGCTTCCCGTACTCGTGGAACCCGCGGTATCCGGCGCGCGTGGGCGTGATGCCACGCGAGGGCGGCAACGCCGATGTGCGGTGGTTCGACGTCGAACCCTGCTACGTGTTCCATCCGATGAACGCCTACGACGACGGCGACACCATCGTGCTCGACGTCGTGCGTCACCCGAAGATGTTCGACACCAACCAGCTTGGCCCCGACGAGGGACCCCCAACGCTCGACCGCTGGACGGTCGATCTCGCCGACGGGAAGGTCCGCGAATCGCGCATCGACGATCGCGGTCAGGAGTTCCCCCGTGTCGACGAACGCCGCGTCGGTCGACGCCACCGCTACGGATATGCGCCGAGTATCCGCGGTGGTGAAGCCGCCGACGTCCTGCTCAAGCACGACTTCATCGGCGGTGCAACGCAGTCGCGGTCGTTCGGTGATGGAAAAGTGCTCGGGGAGTTCGTCTTCGAACCGTCGTCACGGGATGCGGCAGAGGACGACGGCGTGTTGATGGGCTACGTCTACGACCGCCGGACCGACCGCAGCGAGCTGGCGTTGCTCGATGCGCAGACACTGGAGGACGTCGCGACCATCCGGCTGCCGCACCGTGTGCCCGCGGGGTTCCACGGAAACTGGGTACCGTCCTAGGATTGCGCCATGGCCGAACTGGTGCAGCGGTTCCTGGACCAGATTCGGCAGCAGCACGCCGACAACGACGAAGGTGCACTGGCCGACTACATCCCCGAACTGAGATCGGTCGACCCCAACGGCTTCGGCCTGTCGTTGTCCATGGCCGACGGCCACGTCTACGAATCCGGCGACACGACAATCGAATTCACCATCCAGTCGATATCGAAGCCGTTCACCTACGCGCTCGCGCTCGAGCGCATCGGCATGGAAGCCGTCGACGCCAAGATCGGCGTCGAACCCTCCGGCGAGGCGTTCAACCAGATCAGCGTCGACGAAACCACCAAGACACCGAAGAACCCGATGATCAACGCCGGTGCGATCGCCGCGGCCTCGCTGATACCCGGCGCCACCGCCGAGGAGCGGTTCAACCAGATTCACGAGTTCTACTCGGCGTTCGCGGGCCGCGAACTCGCAATCGACCACGACGTCTACGGCTCGGAGCAGGCGACCGGTAGCCGCAACCGCGCGATCGCCTACATGCTGCAGAGTTTCGGCGTACTCGACGGCGATCCCGACGAGACTCTCGACGTCTACTTCCGGCAGTGCTCGATCAAGGTGACCACCACCGATCTGGCGAGAATGGCCGCGACGCTCGCCCGCGGGGGCGTCGAGCCGCTGGCGGGACGGCGCGTGGCCAGTGCGGCGGTCGTGCAGCGCACGCTGAGCGTGATGGTCACGTGCGGGATGTACGACGCGGCGGGGGATTGGGCGAGTGCGGTCGGCATGCCCGCCAAGAGCGGTGTCGGCGGCGGGATCGCGGCGGTGCTGCCCGGCCAGCTCGGAATCGGCGTCTACTCACCGCTGTTGGACGCCAAGGGCAACAGCGTGCGTGGGACCGAGGTGTGCCGAAGCCTGTCGGCCGATCTCGGTCTGCACTTCCTCGCGCACACCCGCGAGTCGCGGTCGACGATTCGTAACGCGTACGACGTCAGACCGGGTGTGCGGGTATTCGAACTGCACGGCGACCTGCTGTTCGCCGGCGCCGAGCAGGTGCTGCGCAGGGTGTACTCCGAGCGCGAAGCATTCGACGTCGCGATCCTCGAGTTGTCCCGCGTCGACGACGTCGACGACGCGGCGCGCCGCATGTTCGCGGGCATGCGCGAATCGCTCGTGGCCGCGGGCAAGGAGGGCTACGTGGTCGATCCCGACCGGTTGCTGACCGCGAGCCATACCAAAGGCTTCGACGCCAGGGTGTACGGCACGCTCGAGGACGCGCTGAGCGTCACTGCGAAACCTGCGCACCGGTGACTCAGGCGGGTAGGGCCAAAGTCGTCGGCTCGTCGTGGCCCCGCAACGTCACCTCGTCGCCCAAACGCCAGTGGGCGCGCTCGGTTTCGCTCGCGCCGGACACCGCATCGGAGCTGGCCAGTACGTGGCCGGGAGTTTCCTTGGCCAGTTCACACAGCCGTGCGGCCTCGTTGACGGGCTCGCCGATGACGGTGTACTCGAAACGTTCTCGGGCGCCGACGTTGCCCGCCACCGCTTCGCCGGCGGCGACCCCGATGCCGGCATCGAACTCGGGCACCTCTTCGTGTATGCGCCGCGCGATCGCACGTGCGGCGGCCAGCGCCGAATCCTCCGGGTTCTCCAGACGCACCGGAGCCCCGAACACCGCGAGCGCACCGTCACCCTCGAACTTGTTGACGAAGCCGTGGTGGCGATCCACTTCCTCGACGACGACCGCAAAGAACCGGTTGAGAAGGCCGACGACCTCGGTCGCGCGCTTGGACGTGACCAGCTTCGTCGACCCGATGATGTCGACGAAAATGACCGCGACATGACGCTCCTCGCCGCCGAGCTTGGGCCGTTGCTTCTCGGCCTCGGCGGCGACCTCCCGGCCGACGTGGCGCCCGAAGATGTCGCGCAGGCGTTCACGTTCCTTGAGCCCGTGCACCATCTTGTTGAACCCCCGCTGTAGCTCTCCGAGTTCGGTGCCGTCGAAAACGACGAGACTGCAGTCCAGATCGCCCTCCTCGACGTGCTTGAGAGCCGAGCGCACAACTCGGACCGGGGTGGCGATGAGCCACGACAGCAGCCACATCAGGGTCAGCCCGAAGGCGAGGGCGATCACCGCGATGATCATCACGGCTACCGCGAACTGGGTAGCGGTGAGGTTCCGCAGCGCCAGTGTGAACACCGCGAGCAGAAGGATGCCGAGCACCGGCACCCCGGAAGTAAGCAGCCAGACCGTCATGGTGCGGCCCATGACGCCGTGCGCCAATCGTCGCGGGGGGCGACCGGCCTCGAGCGCCTGAGCGGCGATCGGGCGCAGAGCGAACTCGGTGACCATGTAGCAGGCGGTCGCCACCACGATGCCGGGAAAGCCCACCGCGAGCAGGAACCGGGGAATGAACGCGGAATCCTGCATCCCGTACAGCACGGTCAGCAGCACCGTGCCGATGCCCCACAACAGCAGGAGCTTCTTGGCCACTCGCCACGGAGCGAGGAACACATTGCGCTGGTCTTCTCGGGTGGGTGGCCGCTCCTCGATGGCCCACCGCAGCGAGCCGACGGTGCGTGAAGTGATCCACGTCGTGCCGAAGATCAGTGCGACAACCATGTAGGCAGGCACGACGCCCCAGGTCAGCCATGCGGGCGCGTCGGTGAAGACACTGGGCACCGGGATGGCGACCCCGTTGAGCAGCAGCGAGACCGCGATGCCGAGGATGTTGATGAACAGGATGAAGAACGTCAGGATCAGCTGGATACGGACGCGTCGGCGCCCCTGACTTTCCTCCGGCCTGCCGAGTAACCACGACCCGTATTCCGGGGTGCCGGTCAGCCGCGCACTCTGGCGGGTCACCGTCTCCAGGACGCGACCCAGCCGATGTGCGACGCTCCTGTTGGCGGTCATCGTCCCCTCAGCCTAAATTGCCGGGCGTCCACCTAAGGTGGTCGGGTGCGTCTCGTGATCGCCCAGTGCACTGTCGACTACGTCGGACGCCTGACCGCTCACCTGCCTTCGGCGCGGCGACTGCTGCTGATCAAGGCGGATGGTTCGGTGAGCGTGCACGCCGACGACCGTGCCTACAAACCGCTGAACTGGATGACCCCGCCGTGTCGCCTGACCGAGGACACCTCCGGCCCGACGCCCGTATGGGTGGTCGAGAACAAGGCCGGTGAGCAACTGCGCATCACCGTCGAAGCCATCGAACACGACTCCAGCCACGAACTCGGCGTCGATCCCGGCCTGGTCAAGGACGGCGTCGAGGCGCATCTGCAGGAGTTGTTGGCCGAGCACGTCGAATTGCTGGGGGCGGGTTACACGCTGGTCCGGCGCGAATACATGACTGCGATCGGACCGGTCGACCTGTTGTGTCGCGACGCCAACGGCGGGTCGGTTGCGGTCGAGATCAAGCGCCGCGGCGAGATCGACGGGGTGGAGCAGCTCACCCGTTATCTCGAGCTGCTCAACCGCGACAGCCTGCTGGCCCCGGTCGCCGGAGTCTTCGCCGCCCAGCAGATCAAGCCGCAGGCCCGCACGCTGGCCACCGACCGCGGGATCCGCTGCGTCACGCTGGACTACGACAAGATGCGTGGCATGGACAGCGACGAGTTCCGGCTGTTCTGATGGCCCGCAAGCGGTCTCGTCGGCGTTCCGAGCGGCCGCCACCGCCGCTGCCTGCGTCCCGACGCGTCGAGACCGGGCCGGACGGCTACGACTACGAGGTGCGTCCGATCGCCGCCGCGCGGGCCACCAAGACGTACCGGTGTCCGGGGTGTGATCACGAAATCCGGCCTGGGACGGCACATGTCGTGGTGCTTCCGGCCGATATGGGGGAGCGAGCCGCCGACGAACGTCGGCACTGGCACACGCCGTGCTGGACGCACCGCGCCACGCGCGGCCCGACCCGCAAGTGGTCTTAGTGGTCGCCGTCCGCAGCGGGCTCGACGAGCTCGACGAGAACGCCGCCGGCGTCCTTGGGATGAATGAAGTTGATCCGCGAGTTCGCGGTGCCGCGGCGCGGGGCGTCGTAGAGCAGTCGCACGCCGTCGGCGCGGAGACGCTCGCTGAGCGCGTCGATGTCGCTGACGCGATAGGCCAGTTGCTGAAGACCGGGGCCCCGCTTGTCGATGAACTTGGCGATGGTCGAGGTCTCGTCCAGCGGCGCCATCAACTGAATCTGCGCGCTGCCGACCGGGGCGCCACGCACCGAGAGCATCGCCTCGCGCACCCCCTGGTCCTCGTTGATCTCCTCGTGAAGAACGATCATGCCGAGATGATCGTGGTACCACTTGATCGCGGCGTCGAGGTCCGGAACGGCGATCCCCACGTGATCGATCGCCGTCACCAGTGCGCTGGCGAGCGCTGGACGTGCGTCTACGTGTTCGGTGGTCATAACGTAACGGTAACCTTGAGACAGATGTTTGTGGAATGTGTCATGGAACACAGATCGCTATACCCACTTTTTGGAGGTAGTAAATGACCACGTCGGTGATCGTTTCCGGGGCGCGCACACCGGTCGGCAAGCTGATGGGCTCGCTGAAGGACTTCTCTGGCAGCGACCTCGGCGCGATCGCGATCATGGCGGCGCTCGAGAAGGGCAAGGTCGACGCGGCCGCCGTCGAGTACGTGATCATGGGCCAGGTCCTCACCGCGGGCGCCGGGCAGATGCCGGCCCGGCAGGCCGCCGTCGGGGCGGGTATCGGCTGGGACGTTCCCTCGCTGACCATCAACAAGATGTGCCTGTCGGGTATCGACTCGATCGCGCTGGCCGACCAGCTGATCCGCGCCGGGGAGTTCGACGTCGTCGTCGCCGGCGGCCAGGAATCGATGACCCGGGCGCCGCACCTGCTGATGAACAGCCGGTCGGGCTACAAGTACGGCGACGTCACCGTGCTCGATCACATGGCCTACGACGGTCTGCACGACGTGTTCACCGACCAGCCGATGGGCGCGCTCACCGAGCAGCGCAACGAGGTCGACCAGTTCACCCGCGCCGAACAAGACGAGTTCGCCGCCCGGTCCCACCAGAAGGCCGCAGCCGCTTGGAAAGACGGTGTCTACGCCGACGAGGTGGTGCCGGTGCAGATCCCGCAGCGCAAGGGCGACCCGCTGGAGTTCGCCGAGGACGAAGGCATCCGCGCCAACACCACCGTCGAGTCGCTGGCCGGTCTGAAGCCGGCATTTCGCAAGGACGGGACCATCACCGCCGGGTCGGCCTCGCAGATCTCCGACGGTGCCTGCGCCGTCGTCGTGATGAACAAGGCCAAGGCCGAGGAACTGGGGCTGTCGTGGTTATGTGAGATCGGTGCGCACGGCGTCGTCGCAGGCCCGGACTCCACGCTGCAGTCGCAGCCGGCCAACGCCATCAAGAAGGCGGTTGAGCGCGAGGGCATCTCGGTCGACCAGCTCGACGTCATCGAGATCAACGAGGCGTTCTCCGCGGTCGCGCTGGCCTCGACGAAGGAGCTCGGAGTCGATCCCGACAAGGTCAACGTCAACGGCGGCGCGATCGCCATCGGACATCCGATCGGGATGTCGGGCGCCCGTATCACGTTGCATGCGGCGCTCGAGCTGGCCCGGCGCGGTTCGGGCTATGCGGTGGCGGCGCTGTGCGGGGCGGGCGGTCAGGGTGATGCGCTGATCCTCCGCGCGCGCTGAGCGCCTACGACGTCGTGTAGTAATCGACACGTGTTTCGGGCACAATGGCGGCCATGACCCGCCTGCTGAACCAGCGCACCGTCGCGAGATGGTTTCGATTCGTCGCCTTGCTCGAGGCGGTGAGCTGGGTCGGCCTGCTGGTGGGCATGTACTTCAAGTACCTCGGCACCCCGCGCACCGAGATCGGCGTCAAGGTGTTCGGGCCCGCCCACGGAGCCGTCTTCGTGGCGTTCGTCGCGCTCGGGCTGCTCGCGGCCGTGATGTTCAAATGGGCGACCGGTACGTGGTTGCTGGGGATCGTCGCGAGCATCGTGCCGCTCGCCAGTGTGGTCTTCCTCATGTGGGTGGAGCGCACCGGCCGGCTGGGAGCGGAGTCCGTCGTCGCGCCGATCGCGCAACCGGGGCAGCCGGTCGGTGAATCGACGTGACAAACTTATGGGCGTGAGTCGTCCACGCCCTTCTATCGCGGCCTCGATGGCCGGTGCGGTTGATCTGTCCGCCCTCAAGCAGCGGCCCTCGACGGGTGATAGCGAATCGTCGGCGCCCGCCGGTGGAGTGGAAGTCACCGAGGCGAACCTCGAAGCCGAGGTGCTGGTCCGGTCCAATCAAGTTCCCGTCGTGGTGCTGCTGTGGTCACCGCGTAGCGATGCCAGCGTCCAAGTGGGTGATGCCCTCGGTCAACTGGCCACAGCCGACGGCGGGAAATGGGCGTTGGCGACGGTCAACGTCGACGTCGTCCCCCGAGTGGCGCAGATGTTCGGTGTGCAGGCGATCCCGACCGTGGTCGCGCTGGCCGCCGGACAACCCCTGTCGAGTTTCCAGGGCATGCAGCCCCCCGAGCAGTTGCGCCGGTGGATCGACTCGCTGCTGAACGCGGTCGCCGGCAAGTTGTCCGGCGGGGCCGAGGAGGGGGAGCCCGAAGAGGTCGATCCCGAACTCGCGCAAGCCCGTTCGCACCTGGACGCCGGTGACTTCGACGCCGCGCGCACCGCGTACCAGGCGATTCTGGACGCCAACCCCGGTCACGCCGAAGCCAAGGGCGCCGTCCGCCAGATCGATTTCCTGCAGCGGGCCACCACCCGGACGCCCGACGCGATCGCCGCCGCCGACGCGGACCGCGGCGACATCGAGCTGGCGTTCGCCGCCGCCGACGTCGAGGTCCTCCAGCAGAACATCGCGGCGGCCTTCGACCGGCTCATCGACCTCGTCAAGCGGACGTCCGGCGACGACCGCACCACCGTGCGTACGCGACTGATCGAGCTGTTCGACCTGTTCGATCCGGCCGATCCCGAGGTCATCGCCGGTCGGCGCAAGCTGGCCAACGCGCTGTACTGACCTTCGACTCCTTTCGTCGAAGCCGACGAATTGGCGGTTTCTCGTTGTGTTTTTCCGCCATTGCGTCGGTTTCGGCGCAACCTGGCGTCCCCTACTCGGCGACGTATTCGAACCAGAGCGCGGACAGCGGGGGCAGCACCATGACCGCCGACGCCGGACGTCCGTGCCACGGCTCGTCGGTCGCCTCCACCGCACCGTAGTTACCGATGCCCGACCCGTTGTAGATGTCGGCGTCGGTGTTGAGCACCTCGCGCCAGGTGCCTGCGTGCGGTAAGCCCAGGCGATAGCGGGAGTGCTCGGCGCCGGAGAAGTTGAACACGCACGCCAGCACGGAGCCGTCGTCGCCGTAGCGCAGGAAGCTCAGCACGTTGTTGGCCGAATCGTTGGCGTCGATCCAGCTGTAGCCCTCGGGTCGGGTGTCTTGGGACCATAGCGCCCGCCGGGTTCGGTAGACGGTGTTCATGTCGTGCACCATGCGCTGGATGCCGGTCGAGAAGCTGTTCTCGTCGAGCTGATACCAGTCGACGCCGCGCTCCTCGGACCACTCGGCGCGCTGACCGAACTCCTGGCCCATGAACAGCAGCTGCTTGCCTGGATGCGCCCACTGATACGCCAGCAGGCTGCGCAGCCCGGCGGCCTTGTTGTGGTCGTTGCCCGGCATCCTGCCCCACAGCGTGCCCTTGCCGTGCACGACCTCGTCATGGCTGATCGGCAGCACATAGTTCTCGCTGAACGCGTAGAGCATCGAGAAAGTGATCTCGTGGTGGTGATAGCTGCGGTGGATCGGATCGCGCTTGATGAACTCCAGCGTGTCGTTCATCCAGCCCATATTCCACTTCATCGAGAAGCCAAGGCCGCCAAGGTTCGTCGGCCTGGTCACGCCGGGCCACGAGGTGGACTCCTCGGCGACCGTCACGATGCCGGGGGCGGCCTTATGTACGGTCGCGTTCATCTCCTGAAGGAACTGCACGGCTTCGAGGTTCTCGCGACCGCCGTAGATGTTCGGGGTCCACCCACCTTCGGGGCGCGAGTAGTCGAGGTAGAGCATCGAGGCGACCGCATCCAC
Organism: Mycobacterium lehmannii; assembly: GCF_001499925.1. Classification (NCBI taxonomy): domain Bacteria; kingdom Bacillati; phylum Actinomycetota; class Actinomycetes; order Mycobacteriales; family Mycobacteriaceae; genus Mycobacterium; species Mycobacterium lehmannii. The sequence goes on along the minus strand of NZ_LQIR01000023.1, from coordinate 393,860 downwards.
CCGCAGGCCGTCGATGTGATACTCCTGCAGCCAGTACAACGCGTTGGCCACCAGGAAGTTGCGCACCTCCGCACGGCCGAAATCGAAGACGTAAGTGCCCCAATCCAATTGCTCGCCGCGGCGGGGATCGGAGTGCTCGTAGAGCGCGGTGCCGTCGAAACGGCCGAGCGCCCAGGCGTCCTTCGGGAAGTGGGCGGGCACCCAGTCCATGATCACGCCGATGCCGGCCTGATGCAGCGTGTCGACGAGGTGGCGGAACTCGTCAGGGGTGCCCAGCCGCGACGTCGGCGCGTAATACGAGGTGACCTGATAACCCCACGAGCCGCCGAACGGATGCTCGGCCACGGGCATCAGCTCGACATGGGTGAACCCGTTCTCGACAATGTATTCGGTGAGCTGGGTGGCCAGTTCGCGATAGCTCAGGCCCGGACGCCACGACATCAGGTGCACCTCGAGGGTGCTCATCGGTTCGAACACCGGGTTCTGGGCCGCGCGGCGCGTCATCCACTCGTCGTCGACCCACGTGTAGTCGCTGCGGGTCACCTTCGAGGCGGTCTTGGGCGGCACCTCGGTCGCGAACGCCATCGGGTCGGCGCGCTCGCTGACCGAACCGTCGGCGCCGTGGATGCGAAACTTGTACAACCCGCCGATCTCGAAGCCCGGCCAAAACACCTCCCACACGCCGGTCGACCCGAGCACACGCAGCTGGGCTTCGTTGCCGTCCCAGTGGTTGAACTCGCCGATCAGGCTGACGCCCTTGGCGTTCGGAGCCCACACCGCGAACGAGACACCGTCGACGACGCCGTCGGGGGTGGTGTAGCTGCGGGGGTGTGCGCCGAGGATCTCCCACAGCCGCTCGTGGCGGCCCTCGGAGAACAGGTGCAAGTCGACCTCGCCGAGCGTGGGCAGGAACCGGTACGCGTCGGCCACCGTGTGCACCTGGGTCGAGCCATCGCCGCCGGAGTAGTGCACCTCGAGCCGATAGTCGGCCAGCCCGGTGAACGGCAACGCGACCGCGAACAGCCCGGATTCGATGTGCTGGAACGCATACCGCTCACCGCCGACGACCGCGACCACCTCGACGGCATGGGGCCGGTAGGCGCGGATCACGGTGTGGTCGTCGTACTCGTGGGCACCGAGCACCGAATGCGGGTCGTGGTGCTCGCCGGCCAGCAGCCGGTTGAGGTCCGCGGTGTGCGGCCGAAGATGTGGGCTGCTCGCTTGTTTGGTCTGCGTCATGTCGTCACTCCCTACGCAGCAGATTGAGTCGTTGGTCTGCGGGCACCTGCGGCATGTTCAACACGTGTGCCACCGCACGCACCGGGTCCAGGCGCACGTAATTGGACTGTCCCCATTGATATTCGTCGCCGGTGATCTCGTCGCGGACCCAGAACCGGTCGTAGGGCTCCATCCCGAGGGCGGGCATGTCCAGCCACAGCGTGGCCTCCTCGGGTCCGAAGGGGTTGAGCGTGACCACCACCAGCACCTGGTCTCCGGTGGCGGGATCGAACTTGCTGTAGGCCAGCAGCGCGTCGTTGTCGGCGTGGTGGAACGTGATGGTGCGCAACTGGTGTAGAGCGGGGTGCAGTCGACGGATCTCGTTGAGCCGGGTGATGAACGGCTCCAGCGATTCACCGTCGGCGAGCGCCGCGTCGAAGTCGCGGGGCCGCAGCTCGTACTTCTCGGAGTTGAGGTACTCCTCGCTGCCTTCCCGGACCGCACGGTGTTCGTACAGTTCGAATCCCGAGTACATCCCCCATGCCGAACTCATCGTCGACGCCAGCACCGCGCGGATAGCGAACATCCCGGGTCCTCCGTGCTGCAGGCTTTCGTGCAGGATGTCGGGCGTGTTGACGAACAGGTTCGGGCACGCGTAGTCGGCGTGTTCGGCGATCTGTTGGCCGAACTCGGTGATCTCCCACTTGGCGGTGCGCCAGGTGAAGTACGAATACGACTGTGTGAAGCCCAGTTTGGCCAATCCGTACAGCCGTGCGGGACGGGTGAACGCCTCGGAGAGGAACAGCACGTCGGGGTGCTCGTTCTTCACCTGGCCGATCAGCCAGGCCCAGAAGTTCGGCGGCTTGGTGTGGGGGTTGTCGACCCGGAAGATCTTGACGCCGTGCGAGATCCAGTGACGTACCACCCGCAGCACCTCTTCGTAGAGCCCGGCGGGGTCGTTGTCGAAGTTCAGCGGGTAGATGTCCTGGTACTTCTTCGGGGGGTTCTCCGCGTAGGCGATGGTGCCGTCGGGCAGCACGGTGAACCACTCGGGGTGTTCCTTGGCCCAGGGATGGTCGGGGGCGCACTGCAGCGCGAGGTCGAGCGCCACCTCCATGCCGTCGTCACGAGCCGCGGCGACGAAGTCGTCGAAGTCGTCGATCGTGCCCAGGTCCGGATGGACCGCGTCGTGGCCGCCCTCGTCGCTTCCGATGGCCCACGGCGAGCCGACGTCGTTGGGCGCGGCGGTGACGCTGTTGTTGCGGCCCTTGCGGTGCACCTTGCCGATCGGGTGGATCGGCGGGAGGTAGACGACGTCGAAGCCCATCCGGGCGATGCGGGGCAGCGCCTTGGTGGCGGTGGCGAAGGTGCCGTGCACCGGGTTGCCCTTGGCGTCCCAGCCGCCGGTCGAGCGGGGGAAGAACTCGTACCATGCGGTGAACCGCGCCTCGGGGCGGTCGACCCAGACGCCGTACTGCTCGCCGCGGGTCACCAACTCGCGCAGCGGATACTCGTCGAGCAGGCGGGTGACCTCCGGTGCCAGCGCAGCGCCGGCACGAGTGAACGGATCGCCCGGCTGGCGCAGCCGGGCCGCGGCCTCGATCAGCGGATAGCGATGCTGACGCGGCACACCGGTCGAGGCGCGCTCCAGCAGCCGGGCTCCGACCAGCAGGTCGTTTGACAGCTCCGATTCGCTCTGACCCGCGTCGAGCTTGGCGGTGACGCTCTTGCGCCAGGTCGCCACCGGATCACCCCAGCCGTCCACCCGGAACGTCCACAACCCGGGGCAGTCGGGGGTGAACGCACCGTGAAAGACGTCGGGAGTCCGCCCCGTCGTCATCGGCAGATGCTGCGGCTTCTTGCGCGGCGTAGCGCCGAGCACGGTTTCGATCGGCACCGCTTCGGCGGTCACCAGCCCCGGCGGATCGTCGGCGAGCTGGGGATATGCCGTGCCGTGGTAGCGCACCACCAGGGTCGCGGCGACCGCGTCGTGGCCTTCGCGCCAAACGGTGGCCGCAACCGGAACGATTTCGTCGACGACCGCCTTTGCGGGGTACCGCCCCTCGGAGACGACAGGCGCGACGTCATCGATCTCGATTCGACCGGCCACCTATCACTCCTCCTTTTGGCGCGGCCGCCGAAGTGCTCTGCCGGCACCGCCGGCGTGGCCGCTGCGTTGTCTTGGTCGCGTTCACAGTCAAGATGAATAAGCCTCGTCGCGCCCTATACCCACGTTAGTGCGCAGCCCAACCCGAAGCGGGCCAAGCAGTCCGACCGGGCGCCCTGCGAGCCGCCGGATTGTCAGTAATGTTGTTCCGCGTGATAGCCCGATGAAAGCGCTGAGAAGGTTCACCGTCCGAACGCATCTGCCCGACCGGCTGGCTGCGCTCGAACGGTTGTCGATCAACCTGCGCTGGTCCTGGGACCGACCGACCCAGGATCTGTTCGAGACGATCGACCCCGAGCTGTGGAAGCGGGTCGGCTGCGATCCTGTCGGCCTGTTGGGGCAGGTCAGTCCGCAGCGCCTGGATGCGCTCGCCGGTGACGAGGAGTTCTTGCGCCGCCTCGACGGGCTGGCCGCCGATCTCGACGACTACCTCAACCGGCCGCTGTGGTACCAGCAGGAGCTCGAACACGGTGTCCAACTGCCCAACGGCATCGCGTACTTCTCGATGGAGTTCGGGGTGGCCGAGTCCCTCCCGAACTACTCGGGGGGCCTGGGCATCCTCGCCGGCGACCACCTCAAAGCCGCGTCGGATCTGGGCCTGCCGCTGATCGCGGTCGGGCTGCTCTACCGTTCGGGTTACTTCCGCCAGTCGCTGACCGCCGATGGCTGGCAGCACGAGAGCTATCCGGCCCTGGACCCGCAGGGGCTGCCGCTTCGGCTGCTCACCGACCGCGACGGGCAACGAGTTCTCGTCGCCGTGGCGATGCCGAGCGAGAACGGTTACGACAGTCACCTGCAGGCGCGGGTGTGGATCGCCCAGGTGGGCCGAATTCCATTGCTGCTGCTGGATTCCGACGTCCCGGAGAACGACCACGACCTGCGTGGTGTTACCGACCGGCTCTACGGCGGCGATCAGGAGCACCGGATCAAACAGGAGATTCTCGCCGGTGTGGGCGGGGTGCGGGCGATCCGCGCATTCATCGAGCTGGAAGGCCGGCCCTCGCCCGAGGTGTTCCACATGAACGAGGGACATGCCGGCTTCCTCGGTGTGGAGCGCATCCGGGAACTCATCGACGCCGGCCTCGACTTCGACACCGCGCTGACGGTGGTGCGGTCCTCGACGGTGTTCACCACGCACACCCCGGTACCCGCGGGGATCGACCGGTTCCCAGTGGAGATGGTGCGCCGGTACTTCGGCGGTTCGACCGACGGCCCTTCGGGTGCGATGTCGCGGCTGCTTCCGGGCCTTCCGCTCGATCGCATCATCGCGTTCGGCGAGGAGGACGACCCGACCAAGTTCAACATGGCCCACATGGGGCTGCGCCTGGCGCAGCGCGCCAACGGTGTCTCGATGCTGCACGGCAACGTCAGCAGGCACATGTTCAACGAGCTGTGGCCGGGTTTCGATCCCGGCGAGGTGCCGATCGGATCGATCACCAACGGTGTGCACGCGCCGACCTGGGCGGCGCCGCAGTGGATGGAGCTCGGGCGCGAACTGCTCGGCAGCGAGGACCTCACCAGTGCGCGCGAACCCGCGGTGTGGGGCCGCCTGCAGCAGGTCGACACCGGCCACCTGTGGTGGATCCGCTCGCAGCTGCGCGAGCAGCTCATCGAGGACGTGCGCGCCAGGCTGCGCCGTTCCTATCTGGAACGCGGCGCGGCGGAAGCCGAATTGGGCTGGATCGCAACGGCTTTCGATCCCGACGTGCTGACGATCGGGTTTGCGCGACGGGTACCGACCTACAAGCGCCTGACGTTGATGCTGCGCGACCCCGAACGGTTGGAGCGGCTGCTGCTCGACGACGAGCGGCCGATCCAGCTCATCGTCGCGGGCAAGTCCCACCCCGCCGACGACGGCGGCAAGACCCTGATCCAGCAGGTGGTGAAGTTCGCGGACCGGCCCGAGGTCCGGCACCGGATCGCCTTCTTGCCCGACTACGACATGTCGATGGCCCGCCAGTTGTACTGGGGATGCGACGTGTGGCTCAACAATCCGCTGCGGCCGTTGGAGGCGTGCGGCACGTCGGGCATGAAGAGCGCGCTCAACGGCGGGCTGAACCTGTCCATCCGCGACGGGTGGTGGGACGAGTGGTACGACGGCGAGAACGGGTGGGAAATCCCCACTGCCGACGGTCTGGCCGACGAGAACCGGCGTGACGACCTCGAGGCGGCCGCACTGTATGACCTGCTGGAGGCGACGGTGACGCCGAAGTTCTATGACCGCGACGAGCGTGGCGTTCCGGCGCGGTGGGTGGAGATGGTGCGGCACACGCTGATCGTGTTGGGTCCCAAGGTGCTGGCGTCGCGGATGGTGCGTGACTACACCGAGAAGTACTACGCGCCGGCGGCGCAGTCTCTTCGACGGACCGTCGAACCCGGCGATGATGGTGAACCGTTCGGCGCCGCAAGGGATCTGGCCGGCTACCGGCTGCGTGCCCAGGAATCGTGGCCCAAGATCCAGATCACCGACGTCGACAGCTACGGGCTGCCCGACACCCCGCTGCTGGGTTCGGAGCTCACGTTGACCGCCACCGTGTACCTGGCGGGCCTGCGCCCCGAAGAGGTTGCCGTGCAAGCGGTGCTGGGTCGCGTCGACGCGAGCGATCAACTCGTCGAACCGGTGACGGTGCCGATGACGCACACAGGGACCGCCGACGCCGGCAGGGACGTGTTCTCCGTGACCGCCCCGTTGCCCGTCGCCGGGCCGGTGGGTTACACCGTGCGCGTCCTGCCGCACCACCCCCTGCTGGCGGGCGACAACGAGCTCGGCCTCGTCACGCTCGCGTGACACAAGCGCTCAAGGTCGCGCTCGACGGCGGGCCCTACGGGATCGCGGCAGGTCCGGACGGCGCGCTCTGGGTGACGCTGGTGCACCACGGCGCGATCGCGCGGGTCACCGACAGCGGCGAGGTCGCGACGTATCCCGTGGCGGCGGACTGCCGGCCGTCGCTCATCACCGCGGGCCCCGACGGAGCGCTGTGGTTCACCCGCAACGGCGACGACCACATCGGCCGCATCACCACCGCCGGCCAAGTGAGCGCATTCGAACTCCCTGCGGGAAGCGCTCCATACGGCATCACGGCGGGCCCCGACGGGGCGCTGTGGTTCACGGCGATGGGCTCCGGAGTGGTCGCCCGGATGTCGACGGACGGTGAGGTTTCGAAGGTCCACCCGGTCGGCGGTGCGCCGTCGATGATCGTCACGGGTCCCGACGGCGCGCTGTGGTTCACGCTGAACCAGGCCGGCGCCGTCGGCCGCCTCACCCTCGGCGGCGACCTGACCATCCGCGAAACACCCACTGCCGCTTCGGGTCCCGTCGGCATCACAGCAACCCACGACGACGCCGTGTGGTTCACCGAGATCGTCGCCGAACGCCTCGGCCGGGTACCGATCGACGATGCCATCCAGGAAATCGACCTGCCCGGCAAGCCGCATGCGGTGATCGCCGATCCCAGCGACGGCGTGTGGGTGACGCTGTGGGGCTCCAGCCAGCTCGCCCGCGTCGGCGGCGACGGTGACATCGTGACGATCGACCTGCCGCCGGGCAGTGAACCGCACGGGCTCGCGCTGGACGACGATGGCGCCGTCTGGGTCGCCCTGGAAGCCGGTCACGTCTTGCGAATGCCGACCTGACCAGGCAATCGGAACGATTCTGGGAGCATCCGCACGCGTCGCACATCGGGCGCGGTAGGTTCCCAAGCGTTGCTAACGACGGAGGGTGGCCAGTGACGATTGGGATTGTGCTGCGGCGAGGCCTCACCGTGATCACGGTCGCGGGGGTGCTCGGCAGTTTGGGCGCCGCATCCGCGTCGGCCGATCCGGAGGCCGAGCCTGTCGTGGCCGAAGTGCCCGCCGAAGGGGCGCCCCCTCCGCCGCCGCCTCCGGACGGCGCCGTCGAATCCACCCCGCCCGCGGTGACCGAGACACCCGACGGTTGGCGCCTGGAAATGAGCGCCGAGAAAGAGACCCAGGCACCGACACCTCCGCTGACGACCGCACTGTCGTCGCGCGAATATGTCGTCGGAGGCACCTATAAGGGTCGGCTGATCGGCCCGGGGGGAGGCGAAGCGCCGGAGGGCAGCCTGGAAGTCGGTTACGAGATCGGCTGCGGCATCGACATGAGCACCTCGAACGGCGTCTCGCTGACCGGCACCGCAGGCATCAACCCGTCCATCGGGCTTCTGGGGCTCACCGTGGTCGGTGGTGGAGAGGACTTCGGAATCCTGCCGAGCCTCGGCGGCAATGTCGGGGGCGGTATCACCGTGGGCCTCAAACCGGGTCTGGTCAACGTGGTGCCGGTGACGAAGAAGAAGTTCACCGGCGCGGAGCCATGGGTGATGGTGAGCAACTTCCGGGTCAAGATCGACGGCTGCGTCGGCGAGTCCTTCATCCGTTCGTATGCGTACCTCAGCCACTCCACCGACCAGTCCGAGGCGATCGTCGCCTGGTACGGCGTGACGAAAAAGATCTGATCAGTCGAAGCGCTTGAAGCAGCGTTCGGTGTCCCCGAGGACGCCGACGCGGAACGCATCGATGCGGGAGAAGCCCGACGGCACCGATTCGCCGTTGACGTCGCTGGCCACCAGGCCGTTCATCAAGATGCCCGACACGGCTTCGTCGACGTCGCCTGCGGTCAGCGCGACGGTGTTGCCGTCCGCGGTGGTCACGCTCTTCGAGAGTTTGGTGGTGGCGACACCGGTCAGGCATGCCGTGCGCAGCGCGGCCTCGGCGTTGTCCAGAGCGACACCGCCGTGCTCGTTCTGGATCGCCTGCATGTACCGCGACACCAGTATCGAGTACGCGGTGTTGTCACCGGTGGCCAAGCTGACCGGGTCCTCGATGTCGGACTGGGCGCCCATCACCGCCAGCTCGTCGAGGTCGACGGCGATGGTGTTGGTCGCCGGGCAGTAGGACACCGGCGGACTCGGTCGCGCGTTCGCGCACTGCGGGGGGTCGAAGCTGCGCTGCGGTGGGTTGGCGGGTGTGAAGAGGATGTCCATCGCGTCCATGACGGCGCGCACCGACTCTTCGGAGACCGGCCATTCACCGGTCTCGTCCTCTTGCAGGAGCACCGGCAGATCGCCCCGGCGTTGGCCGATCTCGCGCATGTCGATGGCCGCGCAGGCCGACGGGCCGTCGGTGAAGCCGAACTGGAAGGCCGACAGGCGTTCGAACGCCGAACCGTGTTCGTCGACGCCGACCTCGGGGTCGTACTCGCTCAACAACGGATCCCGGAACGCGATGACGGACGCCAACACGTTGTTGAGCCCTTCGCCGGTCGACAGCGTGAACCGCGGCGAGTTGTCTTCTGCGACCCAGCGCATGTAGGCGCCCGCCAGACAGTCGGCCTGTTGTTCGGACACCAGCGTCGGGGTGTCGTCGTCGACCAGGCCCGCCTGCCTCTGCACGGCGTGGCCGTATTCGTGGGCGAGCACCATCGTCACTCCCATGTCGCCGAACTCCTGCCGCAGGCTGGGCAGGAGCTCGCCGCGATCCCATCCGATGGTGTTGTCGGTGGTGCAGTAGCCGGCGTTGACCAAGGCGTAGGTGTCGGTGTCGCAGAACCCGGTGCTGTCGAATCCGTTGGCGTCCCAGGAATAGACGCGGTCGACCGGCTTGAACCGGCCGTCGAACGCGGCGCCGTAGGCGCCTTCCCAGAACTGTTCGATGTCGCTGATCGCCTGGCGGGCCAGCTCGTCGGAGTCACTCCCGTTGGTGCCCACCACCACTCGCGTCGGATCGCGCGGGTCCGGCCGTAAACCGGTGGGGCCGTCGGTCGCAGGCATGCCTGCGACACGGAACGGATCGTTGAACACCGATACGGGTTCGCCGCGAAGCGTTGTGGTGCATCCGGTGATGACGAGCACCGCCGACATCGCGGTCACGGCGCCCCACACGTGTCGTCGATTCATGGACGCCGCCTTTCGCGTCGAGGCGGCCGCAGGGCGCGCACTGAACCGTTGTCAGAATAGAAAACAATCACCGCGCGCGGAGACGTTCGAGCGCCTGACGCACGCGGTGCGAGTCGGTCGTTGCCCAGAACGGTGGCAGAGAGGCTCGCAGGAAGCCGCCGTAGCGGGCGGTGGCCATTCGCGAGTCCAGCACGGCGACCACGCCGCGGTCGTCGACGGTGCGCAACAGCCGACCCGCACCTTGGGCCAACAACAGCGCGGCGTGGCTGGCGGCAACGGCCATGAAACCGTTGCCCCCTCGGGCGGCCACCGACCGTTGCCGCGCCGTCAGTAGCGGGTCGTCGGGACGGGGGAACGGAATCCGGTCGATGAGCACCAGCGACAGTGACGGGCCGGGCACGTCGACGCCCTGCCACAGCGACAGCGTGCCGAACAGTGACGTCTCGGGGTCGTCGGCGAATCGTTTGACCAACGCCGACGTGGTGTCCTCGCCCTGGCACAGCACCGGGGTGTCCAGCCGCTCCCGCATGATCTCGGCGGCCGCCTTGGCCGCACGCATCGAGGAGAACAGCCCGAGGGTGCGGCCGCCCGCCGCGGTGATCAGCGCGGCGATTTCGTCGAGTTGTTCTGCGGATCCAGTGCCGTCACGTCCCGGCGGCGGCAGATGCGCTGCGACGTAGAGGATGCCGGACTTCGCGTGCTCGAACGGGGATCCGACGTCGATGCCCTTCCACTCGGTCTCCCCGCCCGTCAGCCCCCACGCCGATGCCATCGCGTCGAACGTGCCGCCGATCGTCAGCGTCGCCGATGTCAGAACCGTCGTGGTGTTCTCAAAGAGCCTGGTGCGCAACAGACCCGAGACCGAAAGCGGGGCGACGCGCAGTATGGTCCGCACCGTTGCGCGCGTGTCCTCGCGTTCGATCCACACCACGTCCGTGCGGTCGGGGATGGCGGGCAGGAAGGAGTCGAGGACGCGCGAGGCGGTGTCGCCGATATCGGTCAACGCGGTGACGGCTTCGGTGCGCGCGGATGCGGCCGCCGGGTCGCTCGGCGCGGTGTCGATCGTCGACCGGGCCCGGTACGCGGCGTCGCGCACCGCGGTCAGGTAGGTCGCCAGTTCGTCGTCGAGGACGTCGATGCGGCCAGGCTCGGTGTCGTGGATCGCCGACGACAGCGTGGCCGTCGCCGCCTCCAGCCGTTGCGCCAGTTCCTCGTCGACCAGGCGCGCGGCCCGGCGGTGGGCGACGCCGAGCGAGGTTGCGGACAGCTCGCCGGTGGCCACCGACGTCACGCGGTCCACCAACTCGTGCGCCTCGTCGACGACGAGCAGGTGGTGTTCGGGGAGTACGGCGGCGTCGGAGATCGCATCGATGGCCAGCAGGGCATGGTTGGTGACGACGACATCGGCACGGCCGGCTTTCTCCCGCGCCTTTTCTGCGAAACAGTCGGTGCCGAACGGGCACCGGGCCACTCCGATGCATTCGCGCGCCGACACGCTGACCTGCGACCAGGACCGGTCCGGAACGCCCGGGGTCAGCTCGTCGCGGTCACCGGTGTCGGTGTCCGACGACCAGGCGATGAGCCGCTTCACATCTCGGCCCAGGGCACTGGTCGCCACCGGTTCGAATAGTTCTTCTTGGGGACGGTCTCCGGTTTCGGTGACACCGCCGGCTGAACTTCCGTTGTGGATCTTGTTCAGGCACAGATAATTCCCGCGGCCCTTGAGCAGGGCGAACTCGGGGGCGCGCGGCAGCACGTCGGCCAGCGATTCCGCCAGCCGCGGAAGGTCGCGGTCGACGAGTTGACGTTGCAGCGCGATGGTCGCCGTGGACACCACGACGGGTTCGTCGGCGCCGACGGCACGTGCCAGTGCGGGCACGAGGTAGGCCAGCGACTTCCCGGTGCCCGTCCCGGCTTGGACGGCGAGGTGCTCACCGGTGTCGAAGGCGTTGCTGACGGCCTTCGCCATCTCGACCTGGCCCGCGCGTTCGCGTCCACCGAGGGCCGCGACGGCGGTGGCCAGCAACTGGGTGATGTCCGACGTGGTGACCTCCTACGCGCCGGGGGGAATCAGCCGCGTCGGCACGGCGGGTTCGCCGCGGGACAGTTTCAACCCGTCCCACGGCAGGCTCGTCAGGCCTTCTCTGACCCGGGCGCGGGCTGCGTCGAGGCCCAGATCGGCGACCGGTTCGCCATGCCGTACCAGTGGAACGGTCAGCACCCGCGCGGTGAGGCCGTCGGGGTCAGCCGGCGGGCGCTCGTAGGGGAAGACGACCTCTTCGACGATCGTGCCGGTCGCCTTGGCCATTCGCATCGCCTGTTTACGTCCGCCGTGAGACTGCTTGTGGCTGCTGCGCTTCTCCACCGGAAGGCCGTCCACCTCGGTCAGCTTGTAAACCATCCCGGCTGTCGGGGCGCCGGAACCGGTGACAAGGGATGTGCCGACGCCGTAGGTGTCGACCGGTTCGGCGCGCAGTGCGGCGATCGCGAACTCGTCGAGATCCCCGGAGACGACGATCTTCGTGTCGGTGGCGCCGAGGTCATCGAGCTGAGCGCGCACCTGGCGCGCGAGCACGCCGAGGTCTCCGGAATCGATGCGCACCGCACCGAGTTCCGGACCGGCGACCTCGACGGCCGTCGCCACCCCCGCGGTGATGTCGTAGGTGTCCACCAGCAGCGTCGTGTCCACACCGAGCGCCTCGACCTGCGCCTGGAACGCCGCACGCTCGTCGGGGCCGTCGCCGGTGGTGTACAGCAGTGTGAACGCGTGCGCGCTGGTGCCGAGCGCCGGGACCCCGTAGTCGCGCTGGGCCTGCAGATTGGACGATCCGGAGAAGCCGGCCAGGTACGCCGCACGAGCGGCGGCGACGGCGGCGTGCTCGTGGGTGCGCCGCGAGCCCATCTCGATCAGGTGGCGTCCCTCGGCGGCGCTGACCATGCGGGCGGCGGCGGATGCGATCGCGGTGTCGTGGTTGAGGATCGACAACGCCAATGTCTCCAGGACGACACATTCGCCGAACGTGCCGTGCACCGAGAGCACCGGTGAACCCGGGAAGTAGAGCTCCCCTTCGGCGTATCCGTCGACATCGCCTCCGAATCGGTACTCGGCCAGGTACGCGAGCGTCTCGGCATCGAGGAAGTCGGCGAGCGACGACAACGCCGCGTCGTCGAATTCGAACTGCGCCAAAGCATCCACGAACCGTGCGGTGCCTGCCACCACGCCGTAGCGGCGGCCTTCGGGTAGTCGGCGTGCGAAGATCTCGAAGGTGGTGCGTCGGTGCGCGGTGCCGTCGCGCAACGCGGCCCCGAGCATCGTCAGCTCATATTTGTCGGTGAGCAGGGCCGGGGATGCGGCGGTCACACCGTCACCGTAGTAGCTCGAAGTGCCGGATATGCGTTGGCTATCCTGAACGATATGGTTACGCCGGCGAAGGCTCGACCGGGGACTCGCGAAGAGCGGAACGTCAAGTCCGTCGCGACTGAAGACGCCGCCGTCGACACGCCCTGGGTGACCATCGTGTGGGACGACCCGGTGAACCTGATGACCTACGTGACCTACGTCTTGCAGAAGCTGTTCGGCTACCCCGAGGCGCACGCGACCAAGTTGATGCTCCAGGTGCACAACGAAGGCAAGGCCGTCGTCTCGGCGGGCAGTCGCGAGGCGATGGAGATCGACGTGACCAAGCTCCACGCCGCCGGGCTGTGGGCCACCATGCAGCAGGACCGCTGACAGACACGTGCGTAAGTGGAAGCGGGTGGACACTGCCGATGGAGCGCGTTTCCGGTCGGCCATCGCACCGCACGAGGCCGCCCTGTTGCGAAGCCTGGCCACCTCGGTGGTGGGCATGCTGGAGGAGCGCGAATCATCCGCGCCCGCAGACGAACTCGAAGCGATCACCGGCATGCGTACCGGCAATTCGACGCCACCCGAAGACGACACGATGAAACGGTTGCTGCCGGACTTCTACCGGCCGCAGACCGAGCACCCCGCCGGCTCCAGTGCCGCCGAGAGCCTCAACAGTGCACTGCGCGGCTTGCATGAGCCCGACATCATCGATGCCAAACGCGAAGCGGCGCAGACACTTTTGGACACCATGCCGGAGCAGGGCGGCAAGTTCGAGCTGAGCGAGGACGACGCGCACGCGTGGGCCGCCGCCGTCAACGACATGCGCTTGGCGCTGGGCACCATGCTCGCGATCTCACCGGAGGGGCCCGACGAACTGCCGCCCGACCATCCGATGGCCGGGCACCTCGACGTCTACCAGTGGCTGACCGTGCTGCAGGAGTATCTGGTGCTGGGACTGATGGGGAAATCGAGATGAACTCGATCACCGACGTGGCCGGCATCCGGGTGGGACAACACCACCGCCTCGATCCGGACGTGACGTTGGGTTCGGGTTGGGCCAGCGGCACAACCGTGGTGCTGACGCCGCCGGGCACCGTGGGAGGCGTCGACGGCAGGGGAGGGGCGCCCGGCACCCGAGAGACCGACCTGCTCGACCCGATCAATTCCGTCCGGCACGTCGACGCCGTGGTTCTGAGCGGCGGCAGCGCCTACGGGCTGGCGGCCGCCGACGGCGTGATGCAGTACCTCGAGGAGCAGGGTCGCGGCGTCGCACTGGACGGCGGCGTGGTCCCGATCGTGCCCGCCGCGGTGGTGTTCGACCTCCCGGTCGGCGGTTGGCAGTGCAGGCCGACCGCGGAGTTCGGCTATCAAGCGGCCGCAAGCGCGGGGACCGAGGTGGCGACCGGCACCGTGGGGGCGGGCACGGGAGCGCGCGCCGGTGTGCTCAAGGGCGGTGTGGGCACGGCGTCGATGCAACTGGATTGCGGCGTCACTGTCGGCGCGCTGGTGATCGTCAACTCCGCGGGCGAGGTCTTCGACACGACGACGGGCCTGCCCTGGCTGGCGTACCAGATCGAGGAGTTCGGGTTGGTCTCGCCGCCCGCCGACCAGATCGCCGCCTACGCCGACCGACACCAGGAGTTCAGCCCGCTCAACACGACGATCGCGGTGGTCGCCACCGACGCCGCGATGAGCCCCGCGGCCTGCCGGCGGGTGGCCGTCGCCGCACACGACGGCTTGGCGCGCACCATCCGGCCGTGCCATACGCCGCACGACGGGGACACGGTGTTCGCGCTGGCCACCGGTGCCGTCGAGGTGCCGCTGGATCCCACGACCCCGGCGTCGATGACCCCTGAGATGCCGCTGATCACGCAGGTCGGCGCCGCCGCGGCGGACTGTCTGGCCCGCGCGGTGATGATCGGGGTACTGGCCGCCGAGTCGGTGGCCGGAATACCGGCGTATCGCGACCTGTTGCCTGGAGCGTTCGAGTAATCGCGAAATTGCATTCCAGCAGCCGTTTACTCGATTTTTCGCTGCTGGAATACAGTTTCGTGGAGAAAGGGGTAGCTGCTGTGTTGGTGATCCGAGCGGATCTGGTCGACGCCATGGTCGCCCACGCCCGCGCTGACCATCCCGACGAGGCCTGCGGGGTGATCGCGGGACCCGAGGGCTCGGACCGACCGGAGCGCTTCATCGCGATGACCAACGCCGAGCGCTCGCCGACGTTCTACCGGTTCGATTCGATGGAGCAGCTGCGGGTGTGGCGGGAGATGGACGACGCCGACGAGGTCCCGGTCGTGATCTACCACTCGCACACCGGGACCGAGGCCTATCCCAGCCGCACCGACATCGCACTGGCCCAAGAACCCGACGCCCACTACGTGCTGGTGTCGACCCGCGACCCCCACGAGCACGAACTGCGGAGCTACCGCATCGTCGACGGCGTCGTCACCGAGGAACCCGTCAAGATCGTCGAGCAGTACTAGAAAGGCTTCACCGATGGCAGTCAACGTTTCCATCCCGACCATCCTGCGCACCCACACCGGAGGGGAGAAGCGCGTCACCGCGTCGGGCGACACCGTCGCGGCCGTGATCAGCGACCTGGAGGCCAACTACTCCGGCATCTCCGAGCGCCTGATGGACAAGGACAATCCCGGCAAGCTCAATCGGTTCGTCAACATCTACGTCAACGACGAGGACGTGCGATTCTCGGGCGGACTCGACACCACGGTCGCCGACGGCGACTCGGTGACGATCCTGCCCGCGGTCGCAGGCGGCTGATGGCGCGATACGACTCGCTGCTCGAAGCGCTGGGTGGTACGCCGCTGGTGGGCCTGCGCCGGCTCTCACCGCGCTGGGACGAGGCGCCCCATGTGCGGCTGTGGGCCAAGCTCGAGGACCGCAACCCCACCGGCTCCATCAAGGATCGGCCGGCGCTGCGGATGATCGAGGAGGCCGAACGGCAGGGCCTGCTGCAACCCGGTGCGACGATCCTGGAGCCGACGAGTGGGAACACCGGCATCTCGCTGGCGATGGCGGCCCTGCTCAAGGGCTACCAGATGATCTGCGTGATGCCGGAGAACACTTCGATAGAACGCCGCCAGCTGCTCGAGTTGTACGGTGCGCGGATCATCTACTCGCCCGCCGAGGGCGGCTCGAACACGGCCGTCGCCCACGCGAAAGAGCTTGCGCTGCAAAATCCTTCGTGGGTGATGCTCTATCAGTACGGCAACGCGGCCAATTCGTTGTCGCACTACGAGGGCACCGGCCCCGAGTTGCTCGCGGACCTGCCGGAGATCACTCATTTCGTCGCGGGCCTCGGCACCACCGGCACCCTGATGGGGACCGGGCGGTTCCTGCGCGAGCGCAAACCCGACGTCAAGATCGTCGCCGCCGAACCGCGCTACGGCGAGGGTGTCTACGCACTGCGCAACATCGACGAGGGGTTCATCCCCGAGCTGTACGACCCGGAGGTGCTCACCACGCGGTACTCCGTCGGCTCCTACGACGCGATCAGGCGCACCCGCGATCTGGTTCAGGTGGAGGGGATCTTCGCGGGCATCTCCACCGGCGCGGTACTGCACGCGGCGTTGGGCATGGCGGCCAAGGCGGTCAAGGCCGGCGAGCAGGCCGACATCGCGTTCGTCGTCGCCGACGCGGGTTGGAAGTATCTGTCGACCGGTGCGTACGCCGGTAGCCTTGATGACGCCGAAGACGCGCTCGAAGGGCAGCTATGGGCATGACCGGATATCCGGGGACCACACCGTCGCAACCGCGCAAGCGGCCCGCGTGGATGATCGGCGCCCTCACCGTCTTCAGCTTCGTCGTGCTGCTGTGGGTCATCGAACTGTTCGACTCGTTGTCGAACCATCGCCTCGACGACAACGGCATCCGGCCATTGGAGTCCGACGGGCTCGTGGGCATCCTGTTCGCCCCGCTGCTGCACTCGAACTGGGACCACCTCATCGCCAACACCGTTCCGGCCCTGGTGCTGGGCTTCCTGATGACGCTGGCGGGGATGTCGCGATTCATCTTCGCGACCGCGATCGTGTGGATCCTCGGCGGGCTGGGCACGTGGCTGATCGGCAATGTCGGCATGCACTGCCCGTACGTGGGGGTGCGGTGCGAGGCCAACCACATCGGCGCTTCGGGGCTGATCTTCGGTTGGCTGGCATTCCTCATCGTGTTCGGGTTCTTCACCCGCAAGGCCTGGGAGATCATCGTCGGCGTCATCGTGATGCTGGTCTACGGCAGCGTTCTGCTCGGTGTACTGCCCGGCACGCCGGGGGTGTCGTGGCAGGGCCACCTGAGTGGGGCGGTCGCGGGCGTCATCGCGGCGTATCTGCTGTCCGGTCCGGAGCGCAAGGCTCGCGAGAAGCGCAAAAGCGTGACGTCGAACCCGTACCTGCCGTCGTGAACCCGGCCGTGTCGGCCGAGGCGCCCGTCGGCATCTTCGACTCCGGCGTCGGCGGGCTCACCGTCGCCCGCGCGATCATCGACCAGTTGCCCGCCGAGAACATCGTCTACGTCGGCGACACGGCCAACGGGCCGTACGGGCCGCTGTCCATCCCGCAGGTCCGCGCACACGCCCTGGCGATCGGCGACGATCTCGTCTCGCGCGGGATCAAGGCTCTCGTCATCGCCTGCAACACGGCGTCGTCGGCCTGCCTGCGCGACGCCCGCGAACGCTATGCGCCGGTGCCCGTGATCGAGGTGATCCTGCCCGCGGTGCGCCGCGCGGTCGCCACCACCCGCAACGGTCGCATCGGTGTCATCGGCACCGCGGCGACGATCGCGTCCGGTGCATACCAGGACGCGTTCGCGGCGGCCCGCGACACCGAGGTGATCGGTGTGGCCTGCCCGCGGTTCGTCGACTTCGTCGAGCGGGGTGTGACCAGTGGACGCCAAGTGCTCGGGCTCGCCGAGGGATACCTCGAACCGCTTCAACGCGCCCAGGTCGACACGCTCGTGCTGGGCTGCACCCACTACCCGATGCTGTCGGGACTGATCCAGTTGGCGATGGGCGAGAACGTCACGTTGGTGTCGAGCGCCGAGGAGACCGCCAAGGACTTGCTGAGGGTGCTCACCGAACTCGATTTGCTGCGGCCGCACGACTCGGCGCCGCCGCAGCGGATCTTCGAGGCGACCGGCGACCCAGATGCCTTCACCACCCTTGCCGCACGGTTTCTCGGCCCGACGCTCGACGGCGTTCGACCTGTTCAACGTCACGTCAGCGCGCAGACATGACTTCGGTCGCTCAAAGCGGCCATGTTTTCGTCAAGTATGGACCGGGCATGGCAAGCTAGTGACTGTGCGAATCACCGTACTCGGTTGCTCCGGCAGTGTTGTCGGGCCAGATTCGCCGGCGTCCGGATATCTCGTCACCGCACCCGACACCCCGCCGTTGGTGCTCGACTTCGGCGGTGGCGTGCTCGGTGCGCTGCAACGCCACGCCGATCCCAACGACGTTCACGTGCTGCTGTCGCATCTGCATGCCGACCACTGCCTCGATCTGCCGGGCCTGTTCGTGTGGCGGCGCTACCACCCGTCGCCGGCGCAGGAACGCGGAATCATGTACGGCCCGGCCAACACCTGGGCCCGGCTCGGTGCGGCGTCGTCGCCCGAGGGTGGGGAGATCGACGATTTCTCCGATGTCTTCGAGATCCGCCACTGGGTCGACAACGAAGCGGTCACCATCGGCTCGCTGAGCGTGACACCGAAATTGGTTTGCCACCCGACCGAGTCGTACGGCATGCGCATCACCAACCAGGACGGTGCCACGCTCGTCTACAGCGGCGACACCGGCTACTGCGAGCAACTCATCGAGCTCGCCCGCGGCGCCGACGTCTTTCTGTGCGAGGCGTCCTGGACGCACTCGCCCGACCGGCCGCCGAGACTGCATCTGTCGGGCACGGAAGCGGGCCGTGCCGCCGCCGAGGCCGGCGTCGGCGAGTTGCTGCTGACCCACATTCCGCCGTGGACGTCGCGCGAGGACGTCATCAGCGAGGCCAAGGCCGAGTTCGACGGTCCGGTGCACGCGGTCGTCTGCAACGAGACGTTCGACATCGTGCGCGCGACGGCCTGATGGTCTCAAGCGATGGGGTCGGAGTCAGCCGATAGGGTTGGCTCGTGTCCCGAAGAGAAGACGGCCGGCTTGACGACGAGCTGAGGCCGGTCCGCATCACCCGCGGTTTCACCACCCATCCCGCCGGTTCTGTGCTGGTGGAATTCGGCGAGACGCGCGTCATGTGCACGGCAAGCGTCACCGAGGGTGTGCCGCGCTGGCGCAAGGGCTCCGGAAAAGGCTGGCTGACAGCCGAATACGCGATGCTGCCCGCCGCAACGCACGATCGGTCCGATCGCGAGTCGGTCAAGGGCCGTGTCGGTGGCCGCACCCAGGAGATCAGCAGGCTGGTCGGCCGGTCGTTGCGGGCGTGCATCGACCTCGCCGCGCTGGGCGAGAACACGATCGCAATCGACTGCGACGTGCTGCAGGCCGACGGGGGTACGCGAACGGCCGCGATCACCGGGGCCTACGTCGCGCTTGCCGACGCGGTGACCTATCTGTCGGCGGCGGGCAAGCTCTCCGATCCGCGACCGCTGTCGTGCGCGATCGCCGCGGTCAGCGTCGGCGTTGTCGACGGGCGCATCCGCGTCGACCTGCCGTACACCGAGGACTCGCGCGCCGAGGTCGATATGAACGTCGTGGCCACCGACACCGGCACCCTCGTCGAGATCCAGGGCACCGGCGAGGGCGCGACGTTCCCGCGCTCGACGCTGGACAAGATGCTCGACGCAGCGATGACGGCGTGTGAGCAGATCTTCGAGATCCAGCGCGAGGCGTTGGAGCTGCCCTATCCCGGGGTGCTGCCCGAGCCGAAAGACCCGCCCAAGAAGGCGTTCGGAAGCTGACCGAGCTGCTGGTGGCCAGCCGCAACCGGAAGAAGCTGGCCGAGTTGCACCGGGTGCTGGCGGCGGCGGGGGTGTCGGGGCTGACGCTGCTCTCGCTCGACGACGTGCCCGCCTTCGACGAGGCGCCAGAAACCGGTGCGACGTTCGAAGAGAACGCGTTGGCCAAAGCGCGCGATGCTCACCGCGCGACGGGCCTGGCGACGATCGCCGATGATTCCGGGTTGGAAGTCGCGGCGTTGAACGCAATGCCCGGGGTGCTCTCGGCGCGGTGGGCGGGCCGGCACGGGGACGACGCCGCGAACACGGCGCTGCTGTTGGCGCAGCTTTCGGACGTACCCGACGAGCGGCGCAGCGCGGCGTTCGTATCGGCCTGCGCGCTGGTGCACTCGGCCGGCGAGGTCGTGGTGCGCGGGGAGTGGCCGGGCAGCATCGTGCGCGCGCCGCGCGGGGACGGCGGGTTCGGCTACGACCCGGTGTTCCTGCCCGCCGGGTCGACGCGGACCGCGGCCGAACTCGACGCCGCCGAGAAGGACGCGGCCTCGCACCGAGGCCGTGCCCTGACGGCACTGCTGCCCGCGCTGCGCGAGTTGGCTGCTCGACCGTGAGCTTGTGCGCGATATTCGTCGAAGTTTTCGATCACGAGCCCACGTTCGGCACCCAAATTTTGTATAGCTCAACTAAGCGGTAGCATCCCCGAGGTGCGCCGCCCCTCCGTCGAATCTGATGTCGGCAGGACGCGACACCCGGCGATCGTCGTGGCGGTGCTCGCGGCGGCGGGCATCAGCGTGTCCCTGATGCAGACGCTCGTCATCCCGCTCATCCCGGAACTGCCCACGCTGCTGGGCACCAGCGCATCGAACGCGTCGTGGGTGATCACCGCGACGTTGCTGACGGCAGCCGTCGCCACCCCGATGTTCGGCAGGCTCGGCGACATGTACGGGCCCAAGCCCATCCTGATCATCTGCGCCGTACTGCTCACGGTGGGATCGTTGATCGCTGCGACGACGACATCGCTGGTCCCGGTGATCGTGGGCCGCGGGCTGCAGGGCTTCGGGATGCCGATCATCCCGCTGGGCATCAGCGTGATGCGCGCATCGGTGCCGGCTCATCGGGTCGGCACCGCGATGGGACTGATGAGCGCATCGCTGGGTGTCGGTGGGGCGCTTGGCCTTCCACTGTCGGCGATCATTGCCGATCGCTTCGACTGGCACGCGTTGTTCTGGTTCGGCGCCGCACTCGGGGTGCTGTCGGCGGTGTCGTTCGCCGCACTGGTACCGCGGCTGCCCTCGGTGTCGGCCGACCGCTTCGACGCGCTGGGCGCGATCGGTCTGGCGGGCGGGCTCATCACGCTGCTGCTGGGCATCTCCAAGGGCGGAAGCTGGGGCTGGACCAGCGCGATCACCGTGACGATGTTCGCGTCTTCGGTGGTGGTCTTCGGGTTGTTCGCGCTATGGCAGTTCCGGACCGTCGCCCCCATCGTCGATCTGCGCACGACGCTGAAACGGCCGGTGCTGACGACGAATCTGGCCTCGATCGCGGTGGGCTTCTCGCTGTTCGCGATGTCGTTGATCGCGCCGCAGATTCTCGAGCTACCGGCGGGCTCGGGTTACGGCCTCGGCCAGTCGCTGTTGCAGACGGGTCTGTGGATGGCGCCCGGCGGGTTGGCGATGATGCTGACGTCTCCGGTGGCGGCGCGGATCGCCGATGTGCGCGGTCCGCGGTTCACCCTGTTCGTCGGGTCGACGGTGGTAGCCGCCGGCTATTTGTCGGGTCTGGTCCTGATGAACAGCGCGTGGCAGCTGTGCGTGTTCAACATGATGGTCAGCATCGGCGTCGGTTTCGCGTTCTCGTCGTTGCCCGCGTTGATCAACGCGGCCGTCCCGGTCTCGGAAACCGCCGCTGCCAACGGAATCAACGCGCTCGCGCGCTCGCTGGGCACGTCGGTCTCCAGCGCGGTGATCGGTGCGGTGCTCACGGTGATGACGACGACGGTGGCCGGGCACGAGGTGCCGTCGCTGGCCGGTTTGCGGGTCGCGCTGTTGATCGCGGCAGGTGCGGCCGTCGTCGCCGCGCTCACCGCGCTGGCCATCCCGAAGGCCGGTGAAATGAACGAGTCAGACCTCGATCTGGTGCTGGCTACAGGCCGTAGCGGTCCTTGATCTCCCTGGTCTGGACCTGCTCGACGATGATGCCGACGAGCGGAATGGTGCCTGCGAGCAGTACGCCGATGGTCTTTCCGATCGGCCAGCGCACCTTGACCGCGAGGTTGGCGGTGAAGAGCAGGTACACGAAATACACCCAGCCGTGGACGACCGCGATCCAGTTCAGACCCTCGACGTGGTAGACGTACTTCATCACCATCTCGTAGCAGAGCGCGATGAGCCAGATGCCCGTCGTCCAGGCCAGCACCCGGTAGCCCAGAAGTGCCTTGCGGACGTTGTCGGCGGAGGTGATCGGCGGTTCGGTCATGTGGCCGGGTGTTCCTTGTCCTTCTCGGCGAGTTCGGCCAGGTAGGCGTTGTACTCGCGCAGTGCGGGGTCGTCGACGTCATCGTCGAATCGGGTTGCGGCTGAGGGCTTTTGCGGAAGCAGGTCCTCGGGGATCTCGGTGATGTCGCTTCTGACCGGCTCGGGTGGTGCTTCCTCGTAGCGCACGAACTTGTAGTAGGCGTACACCACGAAGCCGGCGAACAGCGGCCACTGCATCGCGTAGCCGAGATTCTGGAAGCTGCCCGAGGCCGACTCGAAGCGGGTCCACTGCCACCAGGCCAGCGCAAGGCAGCCGACGGCGCCGACGATCACCAAAGCGATGAGCGCCGGCCTCCTACGTTGCGTAGTGGACACCTTCCAACGGTACCGCGACGTCCTTCGGCCCGACGAACTCATCGCGGCGGGCCGACCGGCGGCAGGTAGCATCGATACGCGTCGCGGGCGTGGCGCAATCGGCTGACGCGCCGGCTTTAGGTGCCGGTGTTCGAAAGAACGTGTGGGTTCGAGTCCCACCGCCCGCACAAACTCACTTGCTAGCGAAGTAGCGCTGCCCGCCGCTGGGGATCCGCCCGAAGCCTGCCTTGAGTAGCGGCGCCAACACTTTGACCGGCAGGCTCATCGCGTTCTTCGGTTCAATGGCGACCACCCACGTGAACCGTGTCTGACCGGCGTCGGCGTCGACGATGTAATCCTCGGCGAAGCGTTTGAACAGCGGCATCGTCGACTCATAGACGTAGAAGGACTTCTGATGGCCCTCGTTCCAACCGAAGAAGCGCTCACGCAGGACGGCGCCGCCGAGGGCGGTCACGTCGCGGGTGGTCCCGACTCCGAACGGCCGCGGTGAGGTCCACGTGACGTTCTTGACTGCCGGTCCCCACGCCGCCAGCGACTCGTCCGAAGTCAGCGACTCCCACACCTGCTCCGGGGTGGCGGCATAGCGCTTCTCGTAGCGGAAGACGTGGGGCGCCGAAGCCAGAGTCAGCGTCGGCGGACAGCAGCGGAAACCAGCGGGCCATAAGTGGCAATCATCGCAGGCTTGTAACGGCGCGCGTCAGTCGTCTGCGCTCTGCTTGCCGAAGCAGACCAAGCTGGCGGTGAAGCTGATTGCGGCGACCAGTCCGGCGGCGGCGGCCAGCGGTGCGTCGGAGGCGCCCCAACTCGACAGGCTCACGGCCACCGCGATGATCGCGATGAAGATGAGGAAGAGGCCTGTGGTGGCGATCGCCTCGGCGGTCGGGTCGTCGGCGGGGGCGAGAGCGCGCTCGCGCATCGAGGTCTCCTGGTGGCTCGCGGAATCGGTTGCGCAGAGGTTGCCCGCTGGCAACGCCGGTGAAACCCGCGGCTTCGAAGATGCGGCTCAGCCCGCCTTCCGGACGGTGAACCCGTTGCGCTCGGCCAGCGACTGCAGTTGCCGCAGTGCGAACTGGCGTGCTCGGCCGGTGTCGGGAATGTAGATGCCGGCCCACACCCCGACGGCTCCGGGCGTCTGGCACGCCTCCTGGGCGCAGAGCCACCGGCGAGGACAGGTCCGGCACAGTTCCTTGGCGCCCTCATCGGCTCCGAGGGCCCACCGGTCGGGGTCCTGAATGCATGCGCCGAGTGCCGTGTCCTGGGTTGCGTTGACCGGAACGGGGCGCGCCGTCCGGCCGTTCGGCCGCTCATCGACGGGCATCTGCGTTTCCTTTCGGTCGGGACGGTTATGCGCCACGCGGGCGACAATACACGTGTATCGGTTTCCTACGATACAGGCGTATTGGCTACTGTGTGGGGGTGAGCTTTCAGACCTGCGGGTATCGATGACGGCGGCGCCGACGGAGCACCGCAGCTCCGGCGACTATCAGCGTTCGAGTGTCGAACGGATCCGCGATGCGGCTCTGCAATGCTTCGCGGCCCGGGGCACGTCGGCGACGTCGCTGCGCGCGGTAGCGGCCGAAGCCGGCGTATCGCTCGGGTTGGTACAGCACCACTTCGAGACCAAGGCCAACCTGATCAAGGCCGTCGACGATCACGTGCTCGGCGTGATGAACACCGCCCTCGTGCAGCGCATGCCCGAAGCGGCAGTCGACTCGATCACCGACGTCGGCGACCGGGTGACGTCCCTGGTCGCCGACGAACCCGACGTGGTCGCATATGTCGTACGCGCGCTGACCGACGGCAGCTCGCTCGGCACGCAGGTCTTCGACTCGTTGGCCGACCTCGGCGCCGAGCGGTGGGAGGCGCGCCGGAACGCCGGGCTGACCCGACCCGACCTCGACCGGACATGGGGCGCACTGAACCCGCTGGTGTTGGCGCTGGGTGCCTGGATCCTGCGCGAACACATCGAGCGTCACCTCCCCGAACCGTTCGACACCCCCGCACAACTTGAGCGATGGAGCAGCGCGGTGAACGCGCTGCTTCGCGGTGGCCAGATGCGCGACGAGTCGTGACGCTCCCTCCTTACAGTGAGGTGCCGCCGACCCGCTTTCGATAGCTCGTCGGCGTCTCCCCGCAGAACTGGGCGAACGCCCGGGTGAAGGAGCTGAGGCTGTCGAAGCCGACCGCCGACGACGTCTCCTGCACCGACTGACCCGGTGCGGCCAGCAACGCCATCGCTTTCAGCATGCGAGCGTGTAAAAGGTATGTGCGCCAAGGTAATCCGACCGAATTCTGGAACAGCCGCCGCAGCGTGCGTTCCGACACCGAAACCGCCCTGCCCACCTCTTCGGCGGTCACTCCGTCGAGATGCTCCTTGGTGTAGGCCATGGCGGCGGCGACGATCGGATGCTCGGACGTGGGCAGGCTCAACGGCGCCTCGTGGTCGAGCGCCTCGGCCACCAGGTTGGCCAGGGTGCGGAAGAACGCCTCGGAGACCTCCTCGTCCTCCGCGGACCCCGGCCGCCGGTCGATCGGCCAGCGCAGCGCGTAGATCATCATCTCGCGGATGAGCGGGGACACCGCGAGGATGCGCGCCCGGTCGCCCGCGTGCGCGATCAACTGTGGATCGAACATCACCGCGACGGTCCGGACGTCGGGATTCATGGTCGCCTGATGGTCCAGACCGACGGGAATCCACGCGGCCTGCTGGGGCGGTAGCAGGTAGTGCGCCGAGTCGGTCTCCACCTCGACGACTCCACCGAGCGCATACTCGATCTGGTGCACATCGTGTGAGTGCCAACCGGTGATCAGCGCATCGCCCTCGTACAAGTAGCTGCCGCCCAACGCCCGACCACCGCGCCGTAGGTCGATGACGCGTCGGTTCGCGCCGGCTGCCAGGTTGGCCGGTCGGGCAAACCCTCTGTCCGATAGCGCAGAGACGGTCACAGGGCTAGACGGTACTACTGGGGTATGAACGTTGACGACTTGATCCTGGTGAGCATCGACGACCACGTTGTGGAACCGCCCGACATGTTCCTTCGGCATGTTCCGGCCAAGTACAAGGACGAGGCGCCGATCGTGGTGACCGACGACAAGGGTGTCGACCAGTGGATGTATCAGGGCCGCCCACAGGGCGTCAGCGGGCTGAACGCCGTGGTGTCCTGGCCGGCCGAGGAGTGGGGACGCGACCCCGCGGGCTTCGCCGAGATGCGTCCCGGCGTGTACGACGTGCACGAGCGCGTGCGCGACATGAACCGCAACGGCATCCTCGCGTCGATGTGCTTCCCGACATTCACCGGCTTCTCGGCCCGGCATCTGAACATGCACCGCGAAGACACCACGCTGGTGATGGTTTCGGCCTACAACGACTGGCACATCGACGAGTGGGCGGGTTCGTATCCGGACCGGTTCATCCCGATCGCGATCATGCCGACGTGGAACCCGCAAGCCATGTGCGACGAGATTCGTCGTGTCGCGGCCAAGGGCTGCCGTGCGGTGACGATGCCGGAACTGCCGCACCTCGAGGGCCTTCCGAGCTATCACGACGAGGAGTACTGGGGCCCGGTGTTCCGCACCCTCTCCGAAGAGAACGTGGTGATGTGCCTGCACATCGGGACCGGCTTCGGTGCGATCAGCATGGCGCCCAACGCCCCGATCGACAACCTCATCATCCTGGCCACCCAGGTGTCGGCGATGTGCGCGCAGGACCTGCTCTGGGGGCCGGCGATGCGCAACTACCCGGACCTGAAATTCGCCTTCTCCGAAGGCGGTATCGGCTGGATCCCGTTCTACTTGGACCGCAGCGACCGCCACTACACGAACCAGAAGTGGTTGCGACGCGACTTCGGGGACAAGCTGCCCTCCGACGTGTTCCGCGAGCACTCGCTGGCCTGCTATGTCACCGACAAGACGTCACTGAAGCTGCGTCACGAGATCGGCATCGACATCATCGCCTGGGAGTGCGACTATCCGCACTCGGACTGCTTCTGGCCCGACGCGCCCGAGCAGGTACTTGCCGAACTGAATGCGGCCGGCGCGTCGGATTCCGACATCAACAAGATCACGTGGGAGAACTCCTGCCGGTTCTTCAGCTGGGATCCGTTCAAGCTCACACCGAAGGAGCAGGCGACCGCGGGTGCGTTGCGCGCCAAGGCAACCGACGTCGACGTGTCGATCCGGCCGCGCAAGGAGTGGGCGCGGCTCTACGAGCAGAAACAACTCGCCAAGGCGTGAGACCAGGCGTTCACGCACGCCGCTGACGTTCGGTCAGCGGCGTGCGTCGCCGTCACGCGGCGGGTCGCCCAGCCGCAGCCTCAGCACCGAGGCGATTATCGACGCCGCCCCGATGCCAACGAAAAGTACGCTCAGCATCAGAAATGTCAGGCCACCGTGCGCGAAGAACGCGTATCCGCGCAGCACACCGAGCACGAGGGCAAATATCCCGCCGAGGATCAGCCACCGCGCCTGGCGCACAGTGGGCGGTACCAGGCTGTTCACCACATCAGTCCGCGAACCATCTCGGGCGGCGGAATGTCCTCCACGGCGATGATGCCCTGCGGCGCACGACAGACCCAGTCGATCACGTTCACCGCCCGTGCCGCGGTGGAGACGCAACCGGCTTCAGTGACGTCCAACGTCGGGTGCGACAGCAGTGTGTTCACCTCGACGCGAGGCTCCCCCTCCACGATCACCTTGTGTACTCCGGAGTGGCCGTCGGGCGGATACTCCCAGTCCGGAGCGGCTGCGGGGGTGAGGCGGGTGGTGTGCTCCACGGTAATCACGGGAGCTCCGCCGCGCACACCTTCTGCGGCGAACCGGATCCCGGCCAACCCCCCGGGTTCGACGGTCATCAGCTTGCAGGTGATCTGCTTGTCGGTGTACCACGGCTCGTAGCGGTCGCGGACCTCGTCGAGTTCGACACCGAGGTGGCGGGCGAGGTTGCGCACCAGCCCGCCGAAGATCGACGTGATGACGCCGGGCTGAAACGCCATCGGTAACTCGTCGCCTGGAAATGCACCGAAACCCATTGCGGTGCCGGTGTACTCGTAGTCGTCGTAGTTCGCGTAGTCGAAGACCTCGGCCACGGTGACCGATTCCGCGCGGGTCACCAGGCTCAACGCGGCCAGTGGCGCGGTATCACCGGAATAGCCGGGGTCGATGCCGTTGACGTAGAGCGACGAATCGCCCGCCGCGCAGGCCTCTTCCAATGGCTTGCGCAGCCAGTCGTCGGCCTGATTCGGTGTCACCAACCACACCATCGACGTCCCGACGACGTTGATGCCCGCGGCCAGGAACTTCGACATCTCGGCGATGGCCTCCATCGGGCGCGGCTCGCCCAGCGCGGTGTAGACCACGCAATCGGGCTTCAGCGCGATGAGCGCGTCGATATCGTCGGTCGCGATCACCCCGGTCGGTTCGGTCAGGCCGCATAGCTCGGCCGCGTCCTTGCCGATCTTGTCGGGGCTGGCGGCGTGCACACCGACGAGTTCGATGTCGGGCCGGCCGATGAGCGCGGGCAACGAGTGCTGTCCGACGTTGCCGGTGGAAAACTGGACTACTCTGCGCATCTGGTATCCGTTCTCGGTCAGTAGTCGGGGATGGGCAGCGGCAGATTGTTCGAGTCTATTCCGCCGTCGACGTGGAAGATGGCGTTGGTCGCATAGCAGTCCTTGGTCGATAGGTAGACGCAGAGCCGACCGAGATCCTCGACGTCGCCGAGCCGATGCAGCGGAGTGAGCGAGAGCATCGTGTCCAGTGCCCCTGGCATCATATCGAGGCCGCTTTGCAGTCCCTCGGTTGCGAATGAGCCGAGTGCGATGGCGTTGACGCGGATCTTCGGCGCCAACTCCTGGGCCATCGCCCGGGTGAGCGCTTCGAGCCCACCCTTCGCGACGCAGTACGCGGTAAGCGCGCGGATGCCGAAACGTGCTGATCCCGAGGAGATGTTGACAATGTTGCCATGTCCGGCCTCGATCATGTGACGGGCGGCGAGTTGACTCATGATGAACGCTGACGTGACACACCAGTCGAAGGTGTGCCGGAAGTCCTCGTCGGTGATGTCGAGAAACGAGCCGAATGTCGAACCACCCACATTGTTGATGAGGATGTCGATGCGCCCGAACTCATTCATCGCCGTGTTCACCACACGTTCGCCGTCTGGACGGCTGATCGCGTCGGCCACCAGGGCGAGTCCTTTACCGCCGGAATCCTCGATGCCTTTGATCGTCGCGGCGATGTCGGATTCGGTGCGAGCCGTGCCGACGACGGTGGCGCCCGCTTCGGCGAGGACTCTCGCGATGCCCTGTCCGACACCCTTGCCGGCTCCGGTGACGATCGCCACCTGCCCGTCGAGATTGAACTGCTCCAACGCCATTGAGCCTCCTCCGTCAAACTGACCGCAGTCAATCACAAATGTGAAGCCAACGAAAGTATTGATATCGTCGACGTATGGCAGTGGTAGACAAGCCATCGGCACGCGAGGCCAAGCGACTACAGACGCGAGAGCGACTGATGGGCGCGGCCATCGCCGAGTTCAAGCGAGCGGGAATGGCCGATGCCGACGTGGGAGCGATCGTCGCTGCTGCCGGAGTTGCCCACGGCACCTTCTTCTTCCACTTCCCGACCAAGCAACATGTGCTACTCGAGTTGGAGCGCCGCGAGGAGGAGCGCATCGCCAAACAACTCGGCCGGTACGCGGATTCCAAACGCACCCTGCCCGCGATTCTCAAAGAGGCGGTCCGGTTGGTGCTGGGGCTGGAACGCCGTCTCGGCGCGGAGCTGTTCAAAGACTTCCTCGCACTGCACTTTTCGCAGAGCCGACCCGCCGATGAGAGCCAGGAACACCCGGTCATCGTCAGGGTGGCCCACGAGATCGAACGCGCTCAGAAAGCCGGCCGGGTGGCCCCTGACGTCAATCCGATGAACAGCGCGGTGTTCTTCCTACTCGGCCTGTACGCCCTGCTGACCACCACGACCCAGTGGCCGACCCAGAGCGCGATGCTCGACGACTACATCGCCAGGACGTTGCGAGGCATCGAGGTGCGCTGATCGGTTGACTTGAGTCAATTCCACTGACAAGCTCATGGCACTTACCGGCTACAGGAGGTGCCTGTGAATCCGCCCGCAATGACCGTAACCGCAAGCGGGCTCGACGAACATGAAGAGGCCTCGCGACTGGCGCAACGTCAGGCCGACAAGTGGCTCATCTCGGGCAGCGTGCTCATTGGCACCGCAGCGCTGGGGATCTTCGGGCTCCCCTTGTTTCTCCGCGGTGTGTGGTTGCTGCGCAAGGCTGCCCGTAGCGGGCTGTCCGTGCGGCCGATGTTGGTGACGCTGCTGGGATACTGCGTGATCGTCGATGCCGCGATCAACGTGTTCGGCTGGGCGCTGGACCTGGTCGCCCACCACACGATACTGGCCCGAGTGTTGTTGAACGGCTGGGGCGCGATGTTCGATGCCGGATATTTCTGGCACTACAACGAACTGTGGATCGGCGGTGCGGCCGGACCGGGGGAGAAGGCGCTCGAAGTCGGCCTGATCCTCACCGTTTTCTGTATGCGCATTGCCGCCGGCATCGGTTTTTTGCAGATGAAGCGCTGGGGTCACCAGTGGATGATCATCACCTGCTGGATGGGCGTGGTGATCTGGTGTGTGTACGTGTTCAACATGACGATGTATGCCGATGTTCGCTACGCCGGGGTTATCCTGCCGGTCGTCGGCTGGTGGATCTACGACATCTTCTACATCACCCCGTTCCTTGCGATTCCGTACCTGCATTCGGTGAACAGGGAAATCTTCTCCGACTAACTTTACGACTGACTGAACTCATTGACTTCAGTCAGCATGTGCGTTACAAAGAGCGGACCATGACGTCACAGGTGAAGGTGTCGGCGCGTCAAGCTCAACGGCTGCAGACGCGCCAACGCATCCTCGCCGCGGCGATCACCGAGTTCACGAAGTCCGGTATGGCCGGTGCCGACGTCAATGTGATTGCGGCGGCGGCCGGTGTCGCACACGGCACGTTCTTCTTCCATTTCCCCAGCAAGGAACATGTACTGCTCGAGTTGGAGAGCCGCCAGGAGGCGCGTATAGCCGCGGAGTTCGCCGACTTCCTTGAGTCCCGCCACGATCTGGTGACCACGTTGACCGCGGTGGTCGACCTGGTGACCGATCTGGAACACCGCTTCGGCCCCGTGCTTTTCAAGGAACTGCTGGCGCTGCACTTCTCGCCGACGAGGCCGCACAAAGACGACTGGACCGACCATCCGGTGGTCGTCCTGCTGGTGCGCGAACTGGAACGCGCCCGCGGCGACGGCGAGGTCCATCCGGAGGTCGACGCCTTCTACAGCGCGACCTTCTTTCTGCTCGGCATCTACGGCGTGCTGACCACCACCGACAACCCGAAGACCCGAGAGATCATGCTGGCCAAGTTGGTCTCGACCGCCATGCGCGGCTTGGAAGTGCGATGACGGGTTCGTACAGGCAACGACACAACAACCGAGGAGTTCGACGTGTGGGCTTGGATATGGGAGATCTTGCGCTATGTAGGGGCATGGGGCGGCGCCGCGCTGGTCATCTGGTTCTGGTACTGGATGTTCTCCAGCCTCGGCACGTTCTAGGGCAGCGATGACTGATCTGTCCGACGCTCACGCACTGGCGGTCGAACGCAGTTGCGCCGTCACCGCTGTCGCCCTGAGCGGCCAACGCCGCGAAGGGGTGCGCCTGGTGACCGGTGAGCATCGCCAATTCAGTCTGAACCCGGGACTGGACTACGTGCTCGTGCCGTACCCGTCTTTGGGCCGCGACTGGACCCGCAGAACGCTGACATGCGGTGTCGCGCTTCAATGTTCACCTTCCAAAGAGCGCCTCGCCCACTACCGGCTCAACGAACTCACCGCGCGCGAGCTTCGTGCGCTCACGCTGGTCGAAGCCGGCGTCGCGTTGGGCTGGGTCGCGGCCAACTGGCCCGGGCTGGTGGTCGAAGCGCGGCGATTGCTACCCGATCTCGAAATGCTGCCCGATGACATGACAGCCGACGCGATGCTCGAACACGCGATCTCGTTGTCGCGCAACGGACAGCCGGTCGGCGACGTCCCGGGTGTGGTGGGCAGGCTGCCGCTGGCGTACACGGTGCCGCAGGGCCTGTCGGACAAACTACGGCGCAGCTTCGGCCGGATGCCGTGGACCACGACGCAAAAGAGGCTGCCGCGTCCGTACTCCGTTCCCGTCGGCGGCGACGGGGGAGTCCGCAACCCCAACCTGCCGCCGCCCAGCCGACCCCAGGACAACGACCTCGATCTAACCCCGGATCACCGGCCCGGCATTCCGTATCCGGAATGGAACGAATGGACAAAGAGTTTCATGCGCGACCACGTCGCGGTGCTGGAACGCGCTCAGTCCAGCCGCAACCGGCAACCCGGAACGGTGTCGGCCGATCTGCGCAAGTGGTTCAGCGAACACACCCACCGTTCGATGAAGAACCGACTCGAAGACGGGTCCGACCTGGATGTCGAGCAGTATGTGAACCATTACATCGACCTCACCACTGGGGAGGCCATCGAACCGCGCATCTTCCGCGAACTGCTCCCCAGCAGCCGCGACGTCACCACCGCGCTGCTGTTGGACGGCAGTTCGTCGCTGGGGGTGCACGGCGGCCGGATCTTCAAACTCGAACTGGCCTGCGCGGACGCACTGTCACGCGCGATGACGCTCGCCCGTGAACGACACGGCATCTTCGTCTTCACCGGCAACACCCGACACCGGGTCGAGGTCAACTGCCTCAAGGACTTCGAGGACCGGCGTTTCGTGCCGCCCAGCCGCCTCGGGTTGTCGACCGGTGGCTACACCAGGCTCGGTGCACCGCTGCGGCACCTGACGAGCCGCCTCCTGGCGCAGCCCTCGGAACGTCGCCTGCTGATCGTCATCGGGGACGGGCTGATCTCCGACGAGGGTTACGAAGGCCGTTACGCATGGGCCGACGCCGCCCACGCGGTCGAGGAAGCCAACGACGCCGGCGTCTCGATGTATTACGTCGGTGTCGGACCCACCCGGGTCGACCCGCTGCCCGAGGTCTTCGGACCTCGCCGCTCCCAACGCATCCGGCGCGTCGAAGACCTGCCGCGGGTGCTCGCCCATGTCCACCGCGAACTTGTCGCCGCCTGAGTGCACAAACCAATCGAAGGAGCTCGAGCACGGATGACCAACGACACCTACTACTCGAACAACAACGAGGTCCAGTTGTTCGAGCAGGCTTACCACCAGCGCCTGCCCGTCATGCTCACCGGGCCGACGGGTTGTGGTAAGACGCGGTTGGTCGAGCACATGGGGGCGCTGCTGCGCCGCCCAGTCGTCACGATCAGCTGCCACGACGACCTGACCAGTTCGGATCTCGTCGGCCGGTTCATGGTCACCGGAGGTGACGTGGTGTGGACCGACGGACCGCTGACCCGCGCGGTCAAGGCCGGCGCGATCTGCTATCTCGACGAGGTCGTCGAGGCGCGCCACGACTCACTTGCCGTGCTGCACTCGTTGACCGACCACCGCCGCACGCTCTACCTCGACCGGGCCGACGAAATCGTCCAGGCGCCGGAGTCCTTCATGCTGGTGTGCTCGTACAACCCCGCCTACCGAAGCTCGCTCAAGGAACTCAAGCCGTCGTTTCGGCAGCGGTTCGTCACCCTGCCGATGAGATATCTCCCGCCTGACCGTGAGGCCGAGGTGATCGTCGCCGAAACGGGCATACCACTGCCGGCGGCGAGCCGGCTCGTCGCATGCGCCACCGCGATCCGCACCGCCGACGAAGCGTTTCACTTCGAGCCGCCGTCCACCCGCGTGCTGGTCACCGCCGCACACTTGATCGCCGCGGGCGCAACCGAATTGGATGCCGCCGAAGCCTGCATCCTTGCGCCGCTGTCCAGCGACGGTGCGGTCACCGACGGCCTGCGCGAAGTGGCCGTAGCCAGCCTGGCCGCCGCCAACAACTCGAGCAACCCCCAGTGAGAAAGGGAGTTTAGATGGACCCCAAGGAGAAGCAACGCAAGAAAGCGCTGATCATCCTGCAGATCGTCATCTACGGCTATCTGCTGGCGATGTTCCTCATTCAGCTCTACATGTCGATCGAGCGTGGCTGGTGGTCACTGTGACCGCGACCGCCACAGTCAGTCTCGAAGACCACCACGAAGAATCTCGGGTCGCGCAACGCCGAGCCGACAAGTGGATGATCATCGGCGCCGCGCTGATGGGCATGTGGGCGCCCGGGCTGATCGGATTCCCCATCTTCATGCGCGGGGTTTGGCTGCAACGGCAGGCTGCACGCGCGGGCCTGTCGGTGCGGCCGATGATTGTCACGCTCATCGGCTACCTGGTGCTGATCGACGGCATGCTCAACAGCCTCGGCTGGGCGCTGGATCTGGTGGCCAACCACACGCTGATCAACCGGGTGCTGATGATCGGCTGGGGCCACATGTTCGATGCCGCCTACTTCTGGCACTACAACGAGCCGTGGGTCGGCGGTTCCGCGGTGCCGGGCGAGAAGGCGTATGTCGCCGGGCTGATCCTGACCGTCTTCGCGATGCGCTGCGCCGCGGCGATCGGCTTCCTGCAGATGAAACGCTGGGGTCACCAGTGGATGATCATCACCTGCTGGATGGGCGTGGTGATCTGGTGTGCCTACGTGTTCAACATGACGATGTATGCCGACGCCCGGTACGCCGGTGTGCTGTTCCCGGTCATCGGGTGGTGGCTCTACGACATCTTCTACATAACCCCGTTCCTCGCGATCCCGTATCTGCACACGGTCAATCGCGAAATCTTCTCGGACTGAACAAAAGGAGCACGTCATGACACCACCTGCGGGCTCATCGACAACCGATGAGAAAGACCCGGCCGAAGACCTTCCCCCGGGCACCACGCCGTACTACGCGCGCATGCACAAGTACATCAAGCGCGCGGTGCTCGTCTGCCTCATCGCCCTTGTCATCGAGGGGGCGTTCACGCTGCCCTTCATGGCGGTGTGGTACGGCTACCCGACCCTGAGCCTGACCGAGATCTGCAGCGGCCTGCTCAAGGTCCGCTACTCCGACGACACGCTCGAGTGCAAGGTTCCGTATCCGCCGCTAGGCCCCCCGGAGGGTGCCGAAGGCAAAGACACCGCACGCGACGAATGGGGGATCCAGCCGGTGCCGAAGTACGACCGGATCGGGTTCCGCGAACTGGTGCGTATTCACGAAGAGAGCGAAGCCCGCAAGGCCGCCCAACAGCAGCAGGAAGATTCGGCTCCGTGAGCGGTAAGTCGGCGGCAGAACACGCGGAGAACTGGGATTTGCGCCACGAGGACTTCAACGACGACGATCTCCTCTACGACGTGTACACGGTGATGCGGCGGAAAGCCCCTTTCACCCACACCGACACCCCTTTTCTCACCACCATGCCGGACAGCGCGTGGGTGGCGGCGCGGTACACCGAGTGTTACCGAATCCTGCAGGACTGGCAGCATTTCTCGAGCAATCCGACTCCGGATGCGACCGAGGCGTTCGGCGGTGATCTGGTGATCACGCTTGATCCGCCCCGGCAGCAGAAGTTCCGCAAGGTGCTCAACCCCTACTTCTCGCCGGCGCGGATGAAGGCTCTACGGCCCCAGATTCGCGATGAGACCGACCGGCTGATTGACAACTTCATCACCACCGGGCGCGGCGATCTCGCGCAGGTGGCGTGGCGTCAGCCGGGCATCGTGTTCTTCAAGTATGTGCTCGGCATGCCGGTCGAGGACGTGCCGTTGTGCATCGAACTCACCGATACCGCGCTCAACGGCGCCACCGAGGAGGAACGGGCACCCGCCTGGGGCGGGCTGTATCAACACATCCACGACGCGGTGACCGCGCGCACCGACGCACCGCCCCGCGACGACATGATCGACGTGCTGCGCAGCGCCGAGATCGACGGGGAGCGACTGCCGTTCAACGACGTGGTGGCCAACGCCATGCTGCTTGTCCAGGCCGGTCTGGAGACGACTGCCAGCGCGATGTCGTGGTCGTTCCACTATCTGGCGACCCACCCCGCCGAGCGGGACCGGCTGATCGGCGAGCCGGAGCTACTGCCGCGCGCGGTGGAGGAGTTCATCCGTTTCGGCGGATCGATCCACGGCATACCCCGCACCGTGGCCGAAGAAGTCGAGTTGGGCGGCCGGACCTTCCGCCCCGGCGACTCGGTGATCGTCAACTACGCCTCGGCCAACCGCGACGAAGAGGCGTTCGTCGATGCACACCGTTGCATCCTGGACCGCCGGGACAACCGCCATCTGGGCTTCGGCGCCGGTGTGCATCGGTGCCTGGGCTCCAACCTGGCCCGGCTGGAATTGCAGGTGGGCTTGGAGCAGGTGCTGACGCGAATGCCGAACTTCACGCTGGACCAGGCGACATCACCTGTGTTCACCGGCAATTCCATCACCCGCGGCTTCCGCTCACTTCCCGTCATGTTCGACCCAGCCGAAACCTCGGCCGCATGACCTATCGCATCGTCCAGTGGACCACGGGCAACGTCGGCAAGCGATCCGTCCGCGCGGTCGCAGTCAACCCGCACCTGGAACTGGTCGGGTGCTACGCGTGGTCGAAGGACAAGGTCGGTCGCGACGTGGGGGAGCTGTGCGGCATCGACGCGCTCGGCGTGTCCGCGACCGATGACGTCGATGCCCTGCTGGCGCTGGCGCCGGATTGCGTTGTCTACAACCCGATGTTCGCCGATGTGGACGAGATGGTCCGGATTCTGCGCGGGGGCGTCAACATCGTCTCCACGTCCGAGTTCATCACCGGACACTTCTTCGGCGACGACCGCGACCGCATCGTCGAAGCCTGTCAGGACGGCGGCTCGACCATCTTCGGTAGCGGGATCAACCCCGGGTTCATCCAACTCTTCGCCGTCGTTTCGGCCGGGCTTTCCGAACGCGTGGACAAGGTTTCGGTCGTGGAGGCCATCGACACCACCATCTACAACTCGCCGGACACCGAGAAGCCGATGGGCTTCGGGTATCCGATCGACCATCCGGACCTCAAGTCGATCACCGAGAAGGGTTCGGCCATCTTCCGCGACGGTGTCCTGCTCGTCGCTGACGCACTCGGCGTCCAACTCGACGAGGTCCGATGCGACGTCGCATACGCCCAGACCACCGCTGACCTCCGACTGCCCGGCGACTGGTTGATCGCCAAAGGCTGTGTCGCCGGAGTCGATGTCGGCTGGAAAGGAATCGTCGGCGGCAAGGAGGTCATCGAAATCCGCGGCCGGTGGCGCAAGGGGCAGACACTCGAACCGGATTGGGAACTCGACATGGGCTACACCGTGGAGGTTCAAGGCACACCCACGATCAAGACCACCCTGAGTTTCCTTCCCCCGGAAGGCTTCGTCGGTGAGACCATCGACGACTACATCATGCTGGGCCTGTCGATCGTCGCGATGCCCGCGATCACCGCGATCCCGGCCGTCGTGGCCGCTCCACCGGGCATCGCGACCTACACCGATCTGCCGCTGCTGCTCCCGAGAGGAGTCCTCAATGTCTGAACGGAAGTATCGCGTGATCCAGTGGATGACCGGCGACGTCGGCCAGGTCGGAGTTCGACACTTCGCCCAGTGCCCGGTGTTCGAGCTTGTCGGTGTGCTGGTGCACAGCACGGACAAGGTCGGCAAGGACGCGGGGGAGATCGCCGGCATCGGGGCGACCGGGGTCATCGCCACCGACGACGTCGAGGCGGTCATGGCGCTCGACGCAGACTGCGTCTTCTACACCCCGGTGATCATGGACGTCGACACCGTGTGCCGGCTGCTGCGGTCGGGCAAGAACATCGTCACCACAAGCGGATTCTTCCATCCCACAGAACATTTCCGCGAAGCTGGCGACAAGATCCGCGCCGCGTGCGTGGACGGCGGCACGTCGTTTCACGCTGGCGGCATCCACCCCGGCTACGCCGGTGACATCCTGCCACTCACGCTCGCTCGGGTCGCCTCCCGCGTCGACAGGGTCGAGGTGTGGGAGGTCGTCAACGTGCTCACCGACGCCCCGATGGATCACATCGACTGGATGGGCTTCGGCAAGGACAAGGACAAGTTCCTCTCGGAGCCGACGATCCTCGGTCTCGGCGTCCCCTTCTTCGCCCAGTCGATGCACATGATCGCCGACGGTCTCGGCGTGACCATCGACGACGTGACCGCAGACGTCAAGGCCGCGACAGCCACCCGCGATATCCCGCACGACGAGGGCGCCATCCCGCGCGGAACCGTGGCCGCACAACACCATACGTGGACCGCGATGGTTGACGGCGCGCCGCTGATCGTGTTCCACGCCATCTACCTGACCGGCGGACCCGACGAACTCGATCCGCCGTGGGACTGGGGACGGACGCGGTACCGCATCGTCATCGAGGGAGATCCCCCGACCGAGCTGACGATGCACGGGCGGGTGGCCGCGGACGGCACCATGACCCACCCCGGATACACCTGGACGGCGATGGGCGCGATCAACGCCATCCCCGATGTCTGCGATGCGGCGCCGGGCTGGCTGACCCATTTGGACCTGGGCCTGATCCAACCGCGCGGGCTGGTGCGCAGATGACGGCCAGTGCGGAGCCGCGCTTGCACCACGTCGTGTTCGCGGTGGCGCCGGAACGTCGCGCCGAGGCGGCCGCGTTGTTCACCGAGCTCGGGTTCGCCCTTCAGGAGGCCGAACTGACCGAACTCGGTGTGCGCGTACATCTGGACTGGGATCGCGGCATCGAATTGATCAGCCCGGTACCCGGATCGACCGCTTCGGTGGCAGCGCACGTCAACGATTTCCTCGAGCGCCACGGCGACGGGGTGTACACCGTCGTGCTGCGGGTGCCGGATGCCGCGGCCGCCGAATCCGTCGCGCAGCGCTACGGTTCGAGTATCCGTTTCCGACAGGGATTCTCGGGAGAGGGCTCATATCTCGACGAGATCGATCTGTCGGTTCTGGGGCTCCCAGTGACGCTTCTGGCCACCAACGTGTCATGACCGAGGTCCCGGGGTTGACGCAGGTCCTCTACGAGGATCTGCCGATGGCGCGCGACCGCGGTGAGGGTTGGGCCAAGCTGCGGGGCCTCGGCCCGGTGCTCCACGGCGAGGGCTGGTATTACTTCACGCGGCGCGACGATGTGCTCACGGCACTGCGTGATCCGGAGACGTTCTCGTCGAGAACCGACTACGACGACATGATCAGCCCGGTGCCCCTGGTACCGCTCGGGTTCGATCCTCCCGAGCACACCCGTTACCGCCGGCTCCTGCATCCGTATCTCAGCCCGCAGACACTGAGCGCGCTGCTGCCGACGCTGCAGGCACAGGTGATTGACATCATCGACGAGATCGCCGGGCGCACCGAGTGTGAAGTGATGGCCGATCTCGCAGTCCCATACCCGTCGCAGGTGTTTCTCACGTTGTTCGGCCTTCCGCTCGAGGACCGCGAACGCCTGATCGCCTGGAAGGATGCGATCATCGCGGTCAGCCTGGCCACGGATCCGACCAGTGTGGATCTGACCCCGGCGGCCGAGCTCTTCGGCTATCTCACCGAAGCCGTTCAGACACAGCGGGAGTCGCCACGCAACGGCATACTGTCTGACGTTCTGCACGCCGAGGATGCGCTGTCGGATGCCGAAGCGACGGGGATGTCGCTGGTGTTCGTCCTCGCGGGCCTCGACACCGTCACCGCCTCGATCGGCGCCGCGATGCTGGAGCTGGCCCGCCGCCCCGATCTGCGCCGGCACCTGCGGGACAACCCCGACGACGTCGGCGCCTTCGTCGAGGAGGTGATCCGGCTGGAACCCGCCGCGCCGGTGCTCGGGCGGGTGACCACCCGACCGGTGACGGTCGCGGGGGTCACGTTGCCCGCCGGGGCGCAGGTGCGGCTTTGCGTCGGCGCCATCAACCGCGACGGAAGCGATCCGCTCTCCGGTGACGATCTGGTCATGGACGGAAAACTGCACAAGCACTGGGGCTTCGGCGGTGGCCCGCACCGGTGTCTGGGCGCCCACCTGGCCAGGATGGAGCTGCGACTCGTCGTGACCGAATGGCTGTCGCGCATACCCCGGTTCGACCTCGTCCCCGGCTACGTTCCCGAGATCACGTGGCCTTCGGCGACGTGCGCACTGCGCGAACTGCCGCTGAGGATCGAGAGGACACCGTGATTGTCGAGGCGGCCAAGCCGAGCGTCTTCGATGCCGGGCTGCCGACGTTGACCTACGACATCACCGCGACACCTCAGGAGATCTACCCGCAGTTCCAGGCAGCGCAGAAGCAAGCGCCGGTCGCGCTCGGCCCGATCGGACCGGAGGTGCTGTCCTACGAACTGGCCAGGACCGTTCTGCGCGACCCGCGGTTCGGGATTCCGCGGGGCATTCACCTGTCGGCGCACGGCATCACCTCAGGGGAGCTGTGGGACAGGGTGACTCGCAGCATCCTGAATATGGACGGCGATGAACACCGCCGGTTGCGCGGTCTGGTTTCGAAGGCCTTCACACCGCGGGCGACCGCTCGCATGGACCCCACGATCCACACCGTCGTCAACGAGCTCATCGACCGCGTCGCGGACCTCGGCCGGTGCGAGTTCGTCGACGACATCGCGAGGCCCTACCCGATCCCGATCATCTGCGCCCTGCTGGGTGCGCCCAGGCAGGACTGGCAGCGGTTTTCGCGTTGGGCCGAGGGCATCTTCAAAATCGTCAGCTTCGACTGCGATCTCGTCGAAGAGGAACCGATGATTCTGCGGGCCTGGGACGAGTTCGACGGCTACATCGACCAGATGATCGCCGACCGGCGCGAGGACCTCACCGATGATCTGCTCTCCGAGCTCATCCGCACCGAGGACGACGGCGACCGGCTCGACGCCAGCGAGCTGCGCATGCTGGCCTTCAGCGTGCTGATCGCCGGAACCGACACCACCCGAAGCCAGCTCGCGGCGTCCATGCAAGTGTTGTGTGAGCACCCAGAGCAGTGGGAACTGCTACGCGACGACCCCGGCCTGGCGATGCGCGCCGTCGAAGAAACGATGCGACATTCACCGTCGATGTGCAGCACCGTCCGAAGTGCGCTCGACGACGTCACGGTCGGTGGAGTCACGTTTCCCGCCGGAACGTTCATCATCGTCAACACCTACGCCGCCAACCGCGATCAGACCGTCTACGACGACCCGGCCCGCTTCGACATCACCCGTAGCGATCCGCCGCCCATCCTCACCTTCGGTGGCGGCGCGCACTACTGCCTGGGGGCCAACCTCGCCCGGCGCGAGCTTTGCGAGGCCCTGGTCATCATCGCGCGACGCATGCCGAATCCGCGCGTTGCTGGACCGGCACCATGGAAGCCGCTGCTGGGTATGAGCGGACCGACGAGCCTGCCGATAGAGTTCGGTTGATGCGGTACAGGATCGACCCCGATGTGCTGCACGGGGTCGCGCAGCAAGTGGTCGGATTGCCCGTCGACAGCGGCGAACTCACCACGCGCGCCGTCGAACTGCTCGCCGACGCGTACCCCGATCTCATCGATGCGGCACCGGGACGGTGGGTGGCGAGCAAAGCAGGCGGCATCCTCGGCAAGGTGCGGTTCGTGTACTTCAGCCCGCGTGAGTACATCGTGATCTTCGGTTCCCCGACGGGCACGCAGGGTTT
The DNA here is from genome assembly GCF_001499925.1 of Mycobacterium lehmannii. Classification (NCBI taxonomy): domain Bacteria; kingdom Bacillati; phylum Actinomycetota; class Actinomycetes; order Mycobacteriales; family Mycobacteriaceae; genus Mycobacterium; species Mycobacterium lehmannii. The sequence goes on along the minus strand of NZ_LQIR01000023.1, from coordinate 352,806 downwards.
CTCCGGTCGCTACAAGCGGGTGCAGATCCATAAGTTCTTGATGGCGGGCCGCATCGACTCCTACGACCTCGAATCCGACGACAACACCGCAATGGCATTGCTTCCGGGTGAGCGAACATGCTTGGAGAAGGGGCAGGCGCGGGGCCTGACCATCCATCCCGGGTCGTGGCACCTCGAATACGGGCGCGGTGCAGTGGCGACGACTCTGCCGTTCGCGATGGTCGACACGCTGCTGGTGTCACTCGAACTGGACTCGGTCCGCCGTTCGACGGTCGAGTTCTCGCGGTTGATCCGTCGCCGGCCGCGTCCACGCGCCCGGTAGGAAGCAGGCCGATATCGCCGAGATCACCGAAACCGCAACGAGATAGGCCACAATCGAGTTGCTCGTTCTGGTCGCCGTGTACAGGGCGGTGGCGATTGTCGGAGCGAACGCCGATCCCACCACCTGAGACAGGGTGTAACCGATCGACACGCCGCTGTAGCGGACGTCGGGGTCGAACGCGAGGCTGAACAGCGAGCCGGTCACGCCCGCGGCCGGCGCCATCGCGAGGCCGAAGACCAGCAGGAGCGCGGCACCGAAGAGTAGCGCGCTGCCAGTGTTGATCAGAGCGAACGCCGGGCCGATCGAGATGCCCATCAGGATCACGCCTGCCAGGAAGACGGGCTTTCGGCCCAGCCGGTCAGAAAGCGCCCCGAACATCGGGTAGGTAGCGACCGCTACCACCGCCGCCACGGCCACCCCGAAAAGCGCTTGCGTGCGGTCGATCCCGGCGACGGTCGTGCCGTACGACACCAAGTAGGCCACGCAGATGTATGCGAACACTCCTTGAGACAGGTACGCCCCGGCGACCAGCAGTATCTGCTTCCAGTGCCTGCGGAACGCGTCGGCGATCGGCATGCGCACCACCTGTTCGCGCCGCCGCAGAGCCGCGAAGTCCGGACTTTCCGATATGGACAGCCGGATCACCAGGCCGATGACGATGAGCAGGGCGCTGGCCACGAACGGGATGCGCCACCCCCACGCCAGAAACTGGTCGTCGGGGAGCCGTGACACCGCCCAGAAGGCCAGCGTCGCGCATGCCGTCCCGGCGGGCGCACCCATCTGAGGGAACGCCCCGTAGAGCCCTTTGCGGCGGTCCGAGGCGTGCTCCACGGCCATCAGCGTCGCACCGCCCCACTCGCCTCCGACCGCGAAACCCTGCGCGAGCCGCAACACGGTCAACAGGATCGGGGCGGCGAGGCCGATCTGGGCGTAGGTCGGCAGAAGCCCCATGAGCACCGTCGCGGTCCCCATCACGAGCAGCGAGTAGACGAGCATCTTCTTGCGCCCGACGCGGTCGCCGAAGTGGCCGAACACCACCCCGCCGAGGGGGCGCGCGACGAACCCGACGCCAAAGGTGGCGAACGACAACAGCAATCCCGTGGCAGGTGACACTGCGGGAAAGAACAGTTTCGGGAACACCAGCGCGGCGGCGGTGCCGTAGATGAGGAAGTCGTAGAACTCGACCGTTGTTCCGATGAAACTGGCCAGTCCAACGCGCATCGGCGAGACCGGTGAAGACACCGTCGACATGCATCGATTGTGTGCCATGCCCGATTTCGGTGCACCCGGTTGCGATGAGCGCGACCAAATACGCCGAAATCACCCCGCCTGTGTGCGTTATGTGTGCACCGTCGCCCGCAACGGCTGTCGGGCGGTTTCCCGCATCGTCAAGAGTGTCGCGATGCTGATCACGGCCGCGGCGATCACGTAGTAAGCCGGGGCGATCTGGTTGCCGGTGCGGTCGACGAGCCATGTCGCCACGTACGGCGCGGTCCCGCCGAAGATGGCCACGGACACGTTGTATCCGATGGAGTAGCCGCTGGAGCGGACCCTGGTGGCGAACAACTCGGCGCCGGCGGCCAGGGATGCCGACACGAACACCGACTCCAGCGCCGCCAGGGCGGCGTGGGCGGTGACGGCAGCGGCCAGCGAGCCCGAATTCAACAGCAGGAACAGCGGATAGGCGAAGACGGCGAAACCGATTGCACCCGAGTACAGCAGCGGTTTGCGTCCGATCCGGTCGGACAGCGCACCGAGTGGCGGGATCAGGAGGATCGCCACGATGCTGGCGACGGCTATCGAGATGAAGGCGTCGACCTTGGTGAACTCGAGGGACTCGGTGAAATACGTTGGCAGATAGGTGAACACGATGTAGAAGCCGACGTTGTGGATGACGACCAGGCCGGCGATCTGCAGGATGGGGCGCCACGATGTGCGCAGCGCCTCGCGCAGCGGCGACGTGGCTACCTCGCCTTTTTCGCGCAGGTTTTCGAACTCGGGTGTGTCGCTCAACTGCAGTCGGATGTAGAGGCCGACGACACCGAGCACACCGGCGATCAGGAAGGGGATCCGCCAACCGTAGGAATCCATCGCCGGCTCGGACAGGACGGTCTCGAGACCGGTGACCGTCAGCGCCCCCAGAAGGAAACCGACGACCACCGACCACACCAGGAACGACACGATGAAGCCGCGGTGTTTGTCGGTGGCGTACTCGGCGAGGAAGCAAGCCCCGCTGCCGTATTCGCCGCCCGCTGAGAAGCCCTGCAGACACCGCAGAAACAGCAAGATCAGCGGTGCCGCGACGCCGATGGAGTCGTAGCTGGGGACCAGGCCGATGACCAGGGTCGAGGCCGACATCAGCAGAATGACCAGCGCGAGAACGCGTTGACGGCCGATCCGGTCGCCGAGCGGACCGAAGAAGAAGCCGCCCAACGGCCGCATGAAGAACGCGGCCGCGAAGACGGCGAAAGTGCTCAGCAGCGCGGCGGTCTCGTCACCCGGAGGGAAGAACTTGTCGGCGATATAGGTCGCCAACAACCCGTAGATGGCGAAGTCGAACCACTCCACGGCGTTGCCGATCGACGCGCCGGTAACCGCTTTGCGAACGGCTCGGGGCTCCGCGGTGCGCACAGCCATGCCGCTGTATTCCCCGACCCTCCGCGTCTTTAACCAGGCTCGGCGGTGGGTGTCCACATCTCGGTGGGTGCCGATCGACCGCGCAGGGTTTCTGATCCCTGCGCCTCCCAGCACCGTCGTTCCGCCTCACCGGCACGTTCGATCGCGCCACCCGAGCACAGCGCTCGTGCGGGAAACTCCTTGGCGCGGTCGGCTAGTCGGGCCGCCTCGTTGACCGCGTTCCCGACAACGGTGTATTCGTACCGGTTCTCCGCGCCGATGTTGCCTGCGAACACCGGTCCGGCCGAGACGCCGATTCCGAAGTCGAGTGGTAGGCGCTGCAGGTCGGCGACCAGTTCGCGTGCGGTGGTCAGCGCCGCGGACACCGGATCGTCGGCGCGCAGGGGAGCGCCGAACACGGCGAGCGCCGCATCGCCTTGGAACTTGTTGATCAAGCCGTGCCGCTGATCCACGGCCGCGACGACGATACGGAAGAACTCGTTGAGCAGCTCGGCGACCTCGGCGGGCTCGTGAGTGACCGCCAACCGGGTCGACCCGACCAGATCGATGAACAGCACCGCGACGTCACGTTCGTCGCCTGACAACGATTCATTCTCCTCGACGGCTCGCCGGACCACGTCCTCACCGACGTGGCGGCCGAACAGGTCGCGCAGCCTGTCACGCTCGCGCAGCCCGGCCACCATGCTGTTGAAACCGCGTTGCAGGCGGCCGATCTCGGACCACTCATAGACCTCGACGGACCGCTCGATGTGACCGCGCTCGACCTCTCCCATCGCCTGCACGACCTCTTGTACGGGGTCCGAAATCGACATCGAGGTCAGGATCAGCGAGCGCAGACCGAGCACAACCGCCACCAACGCGAGCACGATCAGCGCCAACTCGATCGGAGCCGTCTCCTCGATCAGCCATCCATTGTTCCGCATCACCAACAGCGCGGCGATCGCCACACCCGGAAGCGCGGTGCACACGGTCCACATCAGCAGCAGCCGTGCCCGGACCCCGGGTGCTGTCAACCGCGATGAGCTGGAATCCACTGCCACGCTGGCCAATACGGGTCGTAACGTCCGCAGCGTGAACAGGAAGCCGGTGCACACCGTGGCGATCGTTCCGAAGAGCATCGCCGATCCGATCACCCCCAGCGCCTCGGATCCGGCGTCGAGGTTCCGCGGTACCAGGACCGCGGCTGTGAGGATCCACGGTGTCACCGTGGCCGCGGCCTGGCGACGCATCATCCTCAGCGTCGAGTGCCGTTCGTCGGCGGTGGGAGGGCGCCCCTCACGCAGATAACGCAACGGCGGACGCAAGATGTAGGCGGCACTGATACCGACGGTGGCGGTACCGACCGCGAGCAGTGCCGCCGCGGTGACCGCATTGCCGAGATTCACCACGCTGCGTCCGGCCAGCAGTCCGACGATCACGACGACCTCGATCGCCGTCAGCAGGTAGGCGGACGCAAGGCCGACCACGTACCGGGTGAGCAGGCGGCGTGGCCTCACCCCGTGGAAGGTATCAGTCGCTCGCAGGTAGCGGCTTGGCTTCTTTGAGAGACAACGGTGTGGCGCCCACGCTCAGTGTTCCGGCCCCGGCTTTGGTCACAAGGACCTCTGCGCCGTTCTCGTCGACGTAGCGCTTGCCCATCGCATTGCCGCCGGAGAGGTCGGGGTCGATCTGGGCGTCGGCTGATTTCTCGGCGTCGAGGGGCACCATGGGAACACCGCCCGCACGCAGATCGTCGAGGCTGTCCGAGCTGCGCACGACGATGACCTGGGTGTCACACACCTGGCTCTGCAGTCGCGTGCCGTTCTTGATCATGCTGGGCTCCTTGCTATTTGGTGGCTGTCAATTCGGCGATCAGTTCTCGACGCAGCACCTTGCCGGTCGCGTTGGTCGGCAACTCGTCGCGGAACACGACGCGGTCGGGCGTTCGCGATCCACGCAACTGGCGGCGAACATGCTCACGTAGTTCGTCGGCGTCCGGGGTGGCCGGGCCGTCCGGAGTGTCGGCCGGGACCACCACCGCGACGATGATCTGTCCCCACTGCGGGTCCTCGGGCCCCACCACGGCACAGTCGCGCACCGCCGGATGCTCGACCAGGACGTCCTCGATCTCGGCCGGTGCGATGTTCTCGCCACCGCGGATGATCGTGTCGTCGGAGCGCCCACCGATGAACAGGTAGCCGTCCTCATCGAGCATCGCGATGTCCTTGGTCGGGAACCACCCGTCGGCGTCGAGCACCGATCCGATCTCGGTGTAGCGGCCGGACACCTGGTCGCCGCGGACGAAGAGTTCCCCGGTCTGGCCGGGGCCCAGCACTTCGCCGTCGGCGTCGCGGATCTGAACCTCGATCCCCGGCACCGGCTGGCCGACCGAGCCCAGCCTGCGCAGCACGGACTCGACTGACGAGGCGAGCGCCTCGCGGTGGTCATCGGGTCCGAGCACGGCGATGGTCGAGCTGGTCTCGGTCAAGCCGTAGGCGTTGACGAAGCCGACCTCCGGCAGCAGCGAAAGCGCCTTGCGCACCAATGGAAGTGGCACCTTCGAGCCGCCGTAGGCCAGGCTGCGCAGGGTCGGCAGCGATACGTTGTCCGACTCCAGGGCAGCCACGATGCGGTCCAGCATCGTCGGCACGACCGTCGCCGACGTCACGCCCTCATCACGCACCAACCGGATCCATTCGCGGGCGTCGAACTGCGGCAGGTACACCATCTTTCGGCCGGCGTACAGGTTGGACAGCGCCGCACTGACACCGGCGATGTGATACGGCGGGACACAGATCAACGCGGCGTCGCCAGCTTCGGCGGAGTCGAACTCCACCGTGCCGGTGATATAGCTGGTGAGGTTGCTGTGCGTCAGCTCAACGGCTTTCGGCCGCGACGTGGTTCCCGACGTGAACAGCACGACCCCCACGTCCTCGGGGTCGGGGAACACAGGGACATCGGGGCCGGGCTCGCTATTCCGCGCGGCGTCGAGGAACTCGTCGGACCCGATCACCTGCTTGCCCGCGCCGGCCACCATCTCGCGGTATTCGGCGTCGGCGACGACGAGGGGCTGGGGGAGGCGATCGATGAGCTCACGAAGCCCGTCGGCGGACAGCCGGTAGTTCAGCGGCGTCACCGGCACCCCGGCGCGCGCGGACGAGAACAGCAGCAGGGGCAGCATCGCCCCACCCATGCCGACGTATGCGACGTGGGACGCGCCCGAGGCGGCGATGACGCCTGCGCCGCCGTCGGCCAGGGCGCTCAACTCACCTGTGGTCAGCCGCAATTCGCCCGACACCACGGCGGTGCGGTCCGGATTGCTCGAGGCCATCTCGAGCAGCAGTGAGATGCTCATGATTTGTCGACGAAGATATCAAGTATGGGGTCGTCCCCACCGCCGTAGCGCGACAGGTCCGTCACGCCGGCTTCAGCGAGCAGTTCGGAGTCGATGAAGCACTTGCCGTTCACGTCGGCCGCAGGTCGGGACAGGATCAGCGCGGCTGCGTCGCCCATGATCTGAGGGTCGCGGGACCGCTCCAGCATCTCTTGGAAGCCGGGAGCGTTGGCGACTGCGGAGGTCGCGATGTAGGTCTCGGGCCACAGGCAGCTGAATCCGATGCCTGCTTCCGCGTACTCGGCGGCCCACCCCAGCGACAGCAGGGTCATCCCATACTTCGACAGGGTGTAGGAGGGGTGGGCGCCCAGCCAGTGCGGGTTCATGTTCAGCGGCGGCGCCAGCGTGATCACGTGCGCTCCCGCCGGCTCCGCTCCTTCGGCGCGCGCCGCAGACTTGCGCAGATACGGCAGCGCTGCCTTGGTGAGCAGGAACGTGCCGCGCACGTTGATGTCCATCATCAGGTCGAACTTCTTGGCCGCCAGCTGCTCGGTGGGCTCGGTGGCGATGGCGCTGGCGTTGTTGACCACGACGTCCACGCCGCCGAAATGCTCGACGGCCGCGTCGACCGCGCGCTGCACATCCTCTTCTTTGCGGACGTCGCCGACCACCGCCACGCCCTTGCCGCCGGCGGCCTCCACCTCGGCGACCGCGGTGTGCACGGTGCCCGGCAGCTTCGGATGCCGTTCGGCGGTCTTGGCCAGCAGGACGACGTTGGCGCCGCGCCTGGCCGCGGCGAGGCCGATCGCGAGACCGATGCCGCGACTGCCGCCGGAGACGACGAGTGTGCGGTCAGTGAAGGCGGACATGGACCTCCTTTGTCTGCGACCAGCGTCGCCCCACGATGCTAGCCGACACCGGATGTGACCGGTATTAGCGTTCTCATTTTACGCAAGTGCCATATTCGCTGTGTACCGCGCCTTCGGCATCTTTTACTGCCGGGTGACGCCCCGTCCTCGGTGCACGTTTCCGGCCTGCGGTATTGGCATTCTCATTTTTTGCAAGTACGTTATCCGTGATGAGCGAGCCAGTACAGACCCCGTCGGGGATCCCGCTCGAGCCGGTTTACGGACCTGCGGACAAGCAGACCGAGCCGCCTCCGCCCGGTTCCTATCCGTTCACGCGCGGGAACTTCGCCACGGGGTACCGCGGGAAGACGTGGACGTTCCGCCAGTACTCGGGGTTCGGTACGCCTGAGGAGTCCAATCGGCGCTACCGATACCTGCTGGACCAGGGCGGCACCGGGCTGTCGGTGGCGCTTGATCTGCCCACGCAGTGCGGCTACGACTCCGACGACCCCGAATACGGCGAGGAGGTGGGCCGCGTCGGTGTCGCGGTCGATACCCTCGCCGACGCGGAGATCCTCTTCGACGGCATTCCGCTGGACAAGATCAGCACCAGCTTCACGATCAACGGCACGGCCGCCATCCTGCTGGCGTTCTACGTCGCCGCCGCGGAGAAGAAGGGGGTGCCGCGGGCCAAGCTCACCGGCACCATCCAGAACGACATCCTCAAGGAGTACGCGTCGCGCGGCACCTGGATCTGGCCGCCGGAGCCGTCGCTTCGCCTGATCGCCGACACCATCGAGTTCTGCGCGGCCGAGGTGCCCAAGTTCAACGCGATCTCGGTGGCCGGGGCGCACTTCCGCGACGCGGGCGCCAACGCGGTGCAGGAGATGGCGTTCACCCTCGCCGACGGCGTCACGTACTGCGACACCGTCGTCGAGCGCGGACGCATGACCATCGACCAGTTCGCGCCGCAGATCTCGTTCTTCTTCTACACCCACGGGGACTTCTTCGAGGAGATCGCCAAGTACCGCGCCGGCCGGCGGCGCTGGGCGACGATCGTGCGCGAGCGCTACGGGGCGTCGTCGGACAAGGCGTCGATGTTCCGGTTCGGCTGTGTGGCCGGCGGCGCATCGCTGTTCGCGCCGCAGGCCCAGAACAACCTCGTCCGCGTCGCCTATGAGGCGATGGCCGCGGTACTCGGTGGCGTGCAATCGATGTTCACCGCGGCGTGGGACGAACCGTTCGCCCTACCCAGCGAGGAGTCGGCCACGCTGGCGTTGCGCACGCAGCAGATCCTCGCCTACGAGACCGGCGTGACCAAGGTCGCCGATCCGCTCGGCGGGTCGTACTTCGTCGAGGCGCTCACCGACGCGACGGAGGAGAAGATCATCGAGATCATGCACGATCTCGAGACCCACGGCGGCATGGTCCGTGCGATCGAGGACGGCTACCTGCAGGGGCTGATCGCCGACGAGGCGTTCAAGATCCACCAGGAGATCGAGTCCGGTACGCGACCGGTGGTGGGGGTCAACAAGTTCGTCTCCGATGAGCCGCCGCCCGAGATCGCGACCTACGAACTCGACGCCGAGGGCCGCGATCTGCAACTCAAGCGGCTAGCGAAAGTCAAGGCCGAGCGCGACGCCACCGCGGTCAAGGAGGCGTTGGCGGCGCTGGCGCGTTCGGCGGAAGGCGACGACAACCTGATGCACAAGCTGGTCGACTGCGCTAACGCCTACTGCACTGTGGGAGAGATGGTTTCGACACTCAAGTCGGTGTGGGGCGAGTTCCAGCAGCCGGTGGTGTTCTGATGGCGGACTCTTCGACGGCCGGCCCGGTGCGGGTTCTGGTCGCCAAACCCGGGCTGGACGGACACGACCGCGGCGCCAAGATCGTCGCACGGACGCTGCGCGATGCGGGTTTCGAGGTGATCTACACCGGAATCCGCCAGCGCATCGAAGACATCGTGTCGATCGCTTTGCAGGAAGACGTAGCGCTGGTGGGACTTTCGATCCTCTCCGGTGCACACGTGGCGCTGACCACGCGCACGGTAGAGGCCCTGCGCGCGGCCGACGCCGGCGACATCGCGGTCGTCGTCGGTGGCACCATCCCGCAGGGCGACGTGCCCAAGCTCCTGTCCGCGGGCGCGGCTGCGGTGTTCCCAACGGGGACCTCGCTCGACACCCTTGTCGACGAGGTCCGCAAGCTGACCGCTGGGTCGCAGGTGGACGGATGAGGGTGTCGCCGAATGTGAAACGTCGGCGATTTTTCCGGGCGTTTTTCGCCAAGGATTCACATTCGGCGCTGAACTTTCGGAGGATGGACTGACATGCGGCTTGGTGTGATGATCGGGGCCGAACGCGGCGATATGGCGCGCAAGGTCAACAAGCTGGTCTCCGATATCGAGTGGGCCGAATCGGCGGGAATGGACACCGCGTGGATGCCGCAGGTGCCCAACGACTTCGACTGCCTGACCATGGTGGCGCTGATGGCCGCCCACACCTCGAAGATCGAGCTGGGTACCGCGGTGGTGCCGCTGCAGGCGCAGCACCCGATCGCACTTGCGCGTCAGGCCCTGTCGGTGCATGCGATGGCGGGCGGGCGCCTAGCGCTCGGGGTGGGACCGTCACACCACTGGATCGTGCGCGACATGCTTGGGATCCCCTATGAGAAGCCGGCCGCCTACACCCGCGACTATCTCGAGGTGCTCAACGCCGCGCTCGCAGGCCCCGGCGACGTCGACGTCGAGAACGACACCTTCACGGTGCACAACCCCACCGTCCTCGGCGCGGAGCGCCCGCTGCCGGTGCTGGTGGCCGCGTTGGGCCCGGTGATGCTGCAGATCGCCGGGGAGCGCGCCGACGGCACCGTGCTGTGGATGGCCGACGAGAAGGCCATCGGCGAGCACATCGCGCCCAAGATCAACAAGGCCGCCGCCGAGGCGGGCAGGCCCGCTCCGCGCATCGTCGCCGGAATTCCGGTGTGCCTGTGCGCGAATTCGGAGATCGAGACGGCCAAAGAGCGGGCGAACCGTATTCTCGCCGAGGCCGAGACGTCGCCGAACTACCAGCGACTGCTGGACTGTGGCGACGCGCGTGACGTGGGTGACTTGTGTGCGGCCGGCGACGAGGAAGCCATCCTGGCGCGGTTCAAGCGGTTCGCCGACGCGGGAGTCACCGACCTGTCGGTGCGCCTGCTGCCGATCGGCGAGAACCGCGACGAACTCATCGCGTCGAAATACAGGACGCGCGAGGTGATCGGCGAACTGGCCAAGGCTGTGCGGTGAACGGCCCGCTGGCCGGTATTCGCATCATCGAGGTCGGCGTCATGCTGGCCGGGCCGTACGCCACCATGCTGTTGGCGGACCTCGGCGCCGAGGTCACCAAGGTCGAGCCGCCGGGTGGCGAGATCTCGCGGCAGGTCGGCGACAGCTACTTCGCCAGTCTCAACCGCAACAAGAAGAGCGTCGTGCTCGACCTGCGGTCGGACGCCGGGCGACAGCGCCTGGGCGAGCTCGTCGCGGATTCCCATGCGCTGCTGGTGAATATGAAGCCGTCGGCGATCAAGAAGCTCGGCCTGACATATGACTCGCTCAAGCGCTTCAACGAACGCATCGTCTGTGTGGCGATGACGGGCTTCGGGCTCGAGGGCGGCGACGATCCGGCGTTCGACTACGTCATCCAGGCCGCAACCGGCGTCGCGGCGATGACCGGACATCCGGACGAACCGCCGACCTTGCCGGGATACTCGTCGGCCGACAACTCGACCGGACTGGCCGCCGCACTGGGGCTGCTGGCGCAGATCGTGTCGGGCCGTGGTGGTCAGGTCGACGTGTCGCTGCGGGACGTGATGTTCTCCCAGTTGAACTACCGCGCGTCGGCGTACCTCAACGACGGCGCGGAACCGCTGCGCTATCCGTTCGGGGCGCACTCGTATTACGTTCCGGCGCAACTGTTCGCGACGGCGGACGGTTATCTGGCGCTGTTCATCACCCATGACGGGTTCTGGCGGGCGTTCTCGGCCGAAGCGGGTATCGAGGGCTTTCCGACCATGGCCGAACGGGCAGCCCAGCGCGACGAGGTGCTGGCGGTGGTGGCCGAGGCGTTGGCCACCGACACCGCCGCGAGTTGGGAGTCGCGGTTACGTCCGCTGGGAATTCCCGTCGCCGCGGTGCGCACACTGCCCGAAGCGTTGGAACAGACGCCCGAGGTGGTCGTCACCGCGGGGGATTTCCGGTTGGTGCGCAGCCCCATTCAGATTGTCGGCTACGACCCCGAATACCGACCGGCACCCCGCGTCGACGAACACGGCGATGTCGCGGCTCAGTCGTCGTAGGTCACGCTGATCGTGTCGGTTTCCGGGATCGCTTGGCAGGTCAGGATGTATCCCTCTTCGACCTCGTCCTCGTCGAGAGCGTCGTTGATACGCATCGTGGCGCGGCCCTCGGTCAGCTTGCCCATGCAGGTGCCGCAGTTGCCGGCTTCGCACGAGAAGGGCGGCGACAATCCGGCTCGCCTGGCGCTTTCCAGTAGCGTCTCGTTGGCGACGCGCGATACCGATACCTTCTTGCGGTCGAGCACGATCGTCACCTGTCCGCCACCCTGTGCTGGCTGGTCAGGCATCGGATCCGCCGTCATCTATGGCTCTCCTGGCATATCGGTTCTAACTGGGCGAGAATACCATTCTCGTTAAATGATACGCTATTCTCAAAGCGAAATCCGGCTCGGTTGACACTAGTGAGGACAGAGTGTGAGTGAGGCGATCGCGCTCGCCTTCGAGCAGCGTGAGTACACGCTGTCGCAGCTGGATGCGCTGGCCGCGGGCATGGCGGCCAACCTGGAGCGGCGCGGTGTGCACGCCGGGGACCGAGTTGCGCTCATGTCGTCCAATCGCCCGGAGTTCGTCGTCGCGCTGCGCGCCGTCTGGCAGCTGGGCGCTTCGGCAGTACTGCTCAGCCCGGCGTGGCGGCGCGCAGAGATCGAGCACGCCCTCGCGCTGACCCGACCGACGCACGCGGTCGGCGACCACCCCGTGCTCGCCGAACTCATGCCGATGCTGTCGCTCGACGACCCGATCGAGCCGGGGCGGCGCGAGATCCACCCACCCGATCCGCAGAGCGACGCGCTGTTCGTGTTCAGCTCGGGCACCACCGGCATGCCGAAGGCGGTACGTCATACCCATGCGGCGTTCGATGTCGCGGTGCGGCACTGGCGTGACGCGCTGCAGCTGTCTGCGTCGGATCGCATGCAGATCATGACACCGCCCTCGCACATTCTGGGCCTGCTCAACATCGTGATGGCGCTCGACACCGGCACATGGGTCCGACTGCATCGGCGCTTCGACATCGAGCTCATGCTGCGACATATCGAGAGCGACGGGATCACCATCGAGATGGCCGTGGCCCCAATCGCTTTGGCGCTTGCTGCACATCCCGATCTGGAGTCCTACGACCTTTCGTCACTGCGCTACATCATGTGGTGCGCGACCCCTGTCACGGCCAGCGTCGCCGAAGCCGTCACCGCCAGGACCGGGGTGAAGTGGGTGACCGCATACGGCGCCAGTGAGTTGCCGGTGATCTCGTGCAACGACATCGACGGCAAACACCTGGACACCGTGGGCCGGCCCGTACCTGGCGTGCGCGTGCGGGTGGTGTCGCTGGACACCGGTGCGGTCCTCGGGGTGGGTGAAGCCGGCGAGATCGAGGTGCAATCGGATTCGGTGATGGCGGGTTATCTGCCCTCGTCCGCGACCGCCGGCGCATTCCACGACGGCTGGTATCGCACGGGTGACGTGGGTTTCCTCGACGACGACGGGTGGCTGCGCATCACCGACCGGTCGAAGGAAATGATCAAGGTGCGCGGTTTTCAGGTCGCACCCGCGGAGGTGGAGGCGATTCTGCACGGGCACGCCGCCGTCGAGGACTGTGCGGTGTTCGGTGTGCCCGACACCGTCAACGGCGAAGCGATCATCGCCGCCGTGAAGGTGAATACACCGGTGTTGGAAGATGATCTGGTGTCGTGGGTCGGGGAGCGGTTGGCGTCGTACAAGCGACCCAGCCGGGTCTTCGTCGTGCCCGAGGTCCCGCGCCTGCCGTCGGGCAAGGTCTTGCGTCGAGTGCTGAAGGAGCGTCTGTGGACGTCCGTCTGACCAGTGAACAACAACAGTTGAGGGCCGCCGCCGCGAGCCTGGCCGAGGATCTCGGTCCCGGATCGGTGGCCGACCTCGACGATGCGAATCGGGTCGCCAGGCTGGAGAAGGCCGTGGACGCCACGGGCTTTCGTACGCTTCGCTCGGACGGCGCATCGGGTGTCGAAGTCGCGATCGTAGCCGAGGAGTTCGCCCGAAAGCTTGTCGACGTGCCGTTCATCGGGCCCGTGCTCGCCGACGACCTCAAGATGCGCAGCGGTCGTGTGCCGGTTGTCGGGGAGGCGGCGGAGTCGGTGGACCTGACGAAAAGCCTTGACGGCGTGGTCGAGTCGCCTGCCGAACTCGACGGTCTGTCCGAGGAAGACGCGGGCCGGTGGCGCGCGCTGGCGTTGACGGTGACGTGCGCCGACCTGGTCGGCGCGGCCAGGGGAGCGCAGGATCTCGCCGTCGAATACGCCAAGGTGCGCGAACAGTACGGTTCGACGATCGGCTCCTATCAGGCGGTCGGTCATCTCCTGGCCGAGAGCCTCGCCTTGATCGAGGGCTCGGTCAGCGTGCTGCGGCACGCCGCGTGGGCGGTCGACGAATTGCCGCCCACCGAAGCGATCGAGGCGGCGCGGGTCGCCAAGATTTACTGTGCGCGCTCGGCTTTGAGCGTCTGCGAGACCTCGATTCAGGTGCACGGCGGCATCGGTAACACCTGGGAGTGCCTGGCCCACGTCTATCTGCGCCGGGTGCTGGCCGCCACCGAGACGTGGCCCGTGAAGTTGGAGGAGCTGTCCATTGGACTTTCGTGACTCACCCGAGGAAGCCGCGTTCCGCGAGCGTCTACGCGGCTGGCTGACCGAACAGAAGGGCAGGTTCCCGACGTCGGGCGACGAGTACTGGGCCGCCCAGGGAGCTTGGCACCAGGCGCTCTACGAGGCCGGCTTCTTCGGCACGTCGTGGCCGAAAGAGTATGGCGGACAGGACCTGCCGCCGGTCTACGACGTGATCGTCGACGAGGAGATCGCCAAGGCGGGGGCGCCGGCGCGGCCCAGCCTGGGCTATCTGGTCGTCGGAATGTCACACCACGGCAGCGAGGAGCTTCGGCAACGCTTCCTGCCGGGGATGATCAACGGCACGGAGCGGTGGTGCCAGGGCTTCTCCGAGCCCGGCGCGGGTTCCGATCTGGCGTCGCTGACCACCACCGCCGTGCGCGAGGGCGACGAGTACGTCATTCACGGTCACAAGATCTGGACCAGCTATTCCGACGTGGCCGACTGGTGTCTGCTGCTGGCCCGCACGGACAAGGACGTCCCCAAGCACAAGGGCATTTCGGCGTTCATCGTGTCGATGCACCAGGCGGGCATAGAACAGCGGCCGTTGAAGATGATCAGCGGCGTCACCAAGGAGTTCGGCCAGGTGCTGTTCGACGGGGCCCGGGTGCCGGCGGAGAACATGGTCGGCGCGCCCGGTGAGGGCTGGAAGTTGGCCATGACCGTGGTCAGCCACGAGCGCGAGCCGTCGACGCTGGGGTTCTCGGCCCGCTACGGAAAGCTGGTGCGCCAGTTGGCCTCCCGTGTCGAGGGACCGGCTCCCGAGGAGCTGGCGTGGGCGTGGGTGCAGACCGAGATGCTGCGGCTGCACGTGCGCAGGCGGCTGTCCGAACAGCTCGACGGGATGACACACGGGCCGCAGGGCTCGCTGGACAAGTTGTTGATGACCTGGACCGAGCAGTCGGTCGGGCACGCCGCGCTGGCGACCGTCGGCACCGGTGATCCCGAGTTGTTCGGCGCCTACATGTACAGCCGCGCGCAGAGCGTGATGGGCGGTACCTCGCAGATTCAGAAGAACATCATCGCCTCGCGCATTCTCGGATTAGGAGTCTAAGTTGTACGACCTACCACCGGAGATCGACGTTCAGGCCGACGGCGCGTTGCGCATCATCACGCTGAACCGGCCGGACTCCTTGAATTCGGTCAACGACGACCTGCACAGCGGGCTCGCGTGGTTGTGGCCGCGGCTGGCCGAGGACCGCGAAGCTCGCGCGGCGGTGATCACCGGCGCGGGAAGAGCGTTTTCGGCCGGCGGTGACTTCGGTTATCTCGAGGAGCTGCGCCAGGACGCCGACCTGCGCGCAAAGACGATCCTGCACGGCCGCGAGATCGTGCTGGGTATGGCGCGCTGCCGGATCCCGGTGGTCGCGGCCGTCAACGGACCCGCGATGGGCCTGGGCTGCAGCCTGGTGGCGTTGTCCGACATCGTCTACATCAAAGATGATGCCTACCTTGCCGATCCACACGTTCAGGTCGGATTGGTGGCCGCCGACGGTGGACCGTTGGTGTGGCCGCTGGAGATGAGCCTGCTGCACGCCAAGGAGTACGCGCTGACCGGTGCGCGGATCTCGGCACAGCGCGCCGCCGAACTGGGCCTGGCCAATCACGTCGTCGAGGACCCGCTGAGCGAGGCGATCGCCTGCGCGAAGAAGATCATGGAACTGCCGCGCCAGGCGGTCGAAAGCACCAAGCGGCTGTTGAACATTCACCTTGAGCGGTCGGTGCTAGCGGTGCTCGACTACGCCAACACCGCCGAGGAGCAGTCGTTCAAGACGGACGACTTCCGCGAGATCGTCACGCGCCTGAACGCTAAGAAGAAGTAGGCACGAGCGCACCCCACTAGCCGCGCGAGCGTGCGTGTCTGCACACGACACGCCGCTCTTTGTCGGCATTTTGGGCACGCTCGTGACGCGCGAGCGTGCACACAATGGTGCCTCGAAGCGGGAGTAGCACAGCGGCACGCGATTTCATGTGCAAACGCGCACCGTCACGCTGGCGCGACGGTGCGCAAACTGCTGTAAAAACGCGACGTGTCGTGTGCAGACACGCACGCTCGCGGCACAGGGGGAGAGGCTACTTGGGTGGGAACCGCAACGCTCCGTCGAGGCGGATGATCTCGCCGTTGAGATAGTCGTTCTCGATGATGCTCTGTGCCAGTCGCGCGTACTCCGTCGATCGGCCCATCCTCTTGGGGAACGGCACCTGCGGACCCCAGTACTGCTCGAGTTGGTCGGCTGCCTGTCCGTACGCGGGGGTGTTGATGGTGCCCGGCGCGATGGTGACCACGCGGATACCGAGCGGCGAGAGATCGCGGGCCGCATTCAGCGTCATGCCGATCACGCCGCCCTTGGCCGCGGCGTACGGCAGCTGACCGATCTGACCCTCGTAACCGGCGATCGACGCGGTGTTGACGATCACGCCGCGGGCGCCCTCCTCGAGCGGCTCGGACTTCGCGATCGCGGCAGCCGCCAGCCGCATCACGTTGAAGACCGCGGTCAGGTAGAACTCGATCGTCGTCTTGAAGCCGTCGAGGTCCAGCGGCGAGCCGTCCTTGCCGATGAGCCGGCCGCCGCTGGCCGGACCGCCGTGGGTGTCCACCGAGATCCGCAGGGGAGCCAGCGCCGTGGCCTCGGCGATCGCCGCGTTGACGGAGTCCTCCGACGTCGCATCGGTACGGACGTAGCGCACACCGAGTTCGCTCTCCAGCTTCTTGCCCTTGTCGTCGGCCATGTCCGCGACGACGACCTTGGCTCCCGCGCCGTGCAGCCGCCGCACCGTCGCCTCGCCGAGGCCGCCGGCGCCACCGACCACGATTGCCGAGCTACCCGCGATTTGCATATGGTTCCCCTTCTTGCAACTGGCACTCTCGGCTTGAGAGAATAACATTCTCATACGTCGAGACGGAGATACCTATGCCTGAAGCCGTGATCGTTTCTGCCCTGCGCACCCCCATCGGCACCGCGATGAAGGGCACGTTGCGAGACACCGACGCCTACGAGCTGGCCGAGCACTTGGTCGGCGCGGCAGCCGGTGAGGTCGACGGGCTGGCCATCGACGACGTCATCCTCGGCGAGGGACTCTACGGCGGCGGCGTGATCGCGCGCCACGCCGCGATCACCGCGGGTCTCACCTCGGTACCCGGCCTGTCGAACAACCGGCATTGCGCCGCCGGCCAGGCCGCGGTCCAAAGCGCCGCCGCCAGCATCCGCGCCGGCATGGATCAGGTGGTGATCGCCGGTGGGGTGAACTCCGCCTCCACCACGCCGCGCTTCACCCGCCGCGCCAGCAGCGCGAAAGATCCCGCGATGCTCGACTGGTTTCCCCCGACGCACCCCGACCGCGCGGACGCGCCGAACATGGACATGTCGATCACGGTCGGCTGGAACGCCGCCGTGCGCGCGGGCGTCAGCCGCGAGGAGATGGACGAGTGGGCGCTCGGCTCACACCGCAAGGCGATCCAGGCGATCGACGAGGGTCGTTTCAAGGACGAGATCGTCCCGATCGAGACGCCCTACGGACAGTTCGACACCGACGAGCATCCGCGTCGCGACACCAGCATCGAGAAGCTTGCTGCGCTCAAGCCGCTGCATCCCGAGATCGAGGGCTTCTCCATCACCGCAGGCAACGCCTGCGGCGCCAACGACGGAGCCGCCGTGCTGACCCTGGCCAGCGAGCGGCTCGGGCTTCCCTCGCTCGGCACCGTCAAGGCCTGGGCATCGGTCGGCGTCGATCCCGCCTTCACCGGGCTGGCGCCCGTCGAGGCGATCCCGAAAGCCCTCAAGCGCGCGGGCATTTCGCTCGCCGACGTCGATCTGTTCGAGATCAACGAAGCGTTCGCGGCGATGTGCGTGGCCACCGTCAAACTGCTCGACATCGACCCCGACCGCGTCAACGTCAGCGGAAGCGGCTGCTCACTCGGCCATCCGGTCGCAGCCACCGGCGCGCGCATGCTCGTCACGCTCGTTCACGAATTACGCAGGCGCGGCGGCGGGATCGGGGTCGCCGCGATGTGCGCGGGCGGCGGTATGGGATCGGCCACGGTCATCGAGGTGGCCTGAGCCGCCCGGCGGCGACATCAAGCAGGCGCTCCGTAGACTCCCAGACGATGACCACCTCAAACGATATTGCGGAGCTCATCGAGACGGCACGCAACGGATCGGCCCGCGCGACCGGCCGATTGCTCAGCATTGTCGAGAGCCCCCGGCGCAGCGAACTTCTCGACGCGCTGGGGTCCGTCGAGGTGCCGCGAGTGGTGGGAGTGACCGGGCCGCCGGGTGCGGGAAAATCGACGACGGTCGGTGCGCTCGTCGGCGCGTACCGTGAGCGAGGCGTGCGTGTCGCGGTGCTCGCGGTCGACCCGTCGTCGCCATACAGCGGGGGAGCGCTGCTCGGCGACCGGATCCGCATGGCCGCCCACATCAACGATCCCGACGTGCTGATCCGATCCGTCGCCGCCCGTGGGCATCTAGGTGGGCTGGCCGCGGCGGTGCCCGCGGCGATCCGCGTTCTCGCGGCGCTGTCCTACGGGCTGGTGGTGCTGGAGACCGTCGGGGTCGGACAGTCCGAGATCGAAATCGCCGCGGTCGCCGACCCCACCGTCGTCATCCTCAATCCCGGTGCCGGTGACGCCGTACAAGCGGCCAAGGCCGGCCTGCTGGAAGTCGCCGACATCGTGGTGGTGAACAAGGCCGACCGTGAGGGGGCCGACCAGACCGTGCGCGACCTTCGCGCCGAGAGCAGCGCCCCCGTCCTGAAACTGATTGCCGCACAAGGCGACGGCCTTCCTGAACTCGTCGACGCGATCGATGCGCATCACCGCTCCGACAGCCCGGAACGGCGCGCAGCGCGCGCCAGGACGCAGATCTTGTCGCTGGCGCAGACGCTGCTGCGCACGCATCCGGAGCTGGACCGGCTGGCGGCGGCCGTCGCCGACGGCACCGACGACCCCTACACCGCCGCCGAGCGCCTCTTCGTCGTCGACCGGGAGCGGCGCTGAGCCTGCTCCGGTAGGTCGAGCAGCCGGCGGGACATCCGAATCAACTGAGCGCGAAGCATTTCGGCGTCGAGATCGGAAACCAGGGGGTGCATCACGGCCACGCTGATCGCGCTAGACAGCACCGCCGCGTGCAGCCGCGCCTCCGGTCCGGCCTGGGTGCCCAGCAGCGCGGCATACAGGCGTTCGATGAACCGTTGGAACGGCTCATGTTCGGCCTGAAGCCGGATGATCACCGGATCGAACTGCAGCACGCTGACGACTCCGCGTCGTTCGACGGCCTGGTCGATCATCCGGTCGAGCAGGATCTCGCGTGACTTGAGGCCGTGGTCGGCCGCCTCGGCAGCTTCGAGCGCGTCCTCGAGATAGCCCATCTCTCGTTCGGTTATCGCGATGACGATCTCTTCCTTCGTCTTGAACTGGCGGTACACCGCCGCCTTGGTCACCCCGATTTCATCGGCGATCATCTGTAGCGAGGTGCCGCTGACCCCGTGTTCGGCGATCAAGGCCAGCGCGGCGTCCAAGACCCTGGTCTGGGCAGCGGTGCGGGTGATCGCACTGAATTTCTGCTCTGCCACGGCCATGTCGTCGAGGGTAGCCCAGCATTGACCGCCTGGTTGCCGATCGGTTACCGTTCGAGTAGCCGATCGGCAACCAACTATTAGGCGGACGATGAAGCGAACTGATGGCGAGTTGCTCATGCTGTGGGCGCTGCCCGCGATGGTGATCATCTGGGCCTCCGCGTTCTTCTTGTTTCCCGGCTTCCTGCATCCGATGTCTCCGACGATGTCCGCGGAGGAGGTCGCAGACTTCTACCGCGACGAGACAGCCCGAATCCGCTACAGCATGATCCTGTTCAACTGGTTCGGGGTCGGTTTGATCCCGACGGTGATCCTGATCGCGATGCAGGTTCGCAAGATGGCGCACCGCACGCCGATCCTGTCCTACTGCCTGATCGCGTGCGCAGGCGGTCCACCGACGCTGTTCCTGATCGCCAACATGTTCTGGCTGTTGGGATCGTTCCGGCCCGAGCGTTCCCCCGAGCTGACTCAACTGCTCAACGACCTCGCCTGGGTCACCTTCACCGTGCTGGTCCCCTATCTCATCGCCCAGTGCCTGGTGCTCGCCCTGGCGATCTACTGGGATCGTCGAGACCAACCGGTCTTCCGGCCATGGGTGGCGCACTTCAACCTGCTCATCGCCGCCGCATTGGTGCCCGCGGCATTCGGGGCGGTGACGTTCGAGGGCCCGTTCGCGTGGGACGGCGTGCTGTCGTTCTGGCTCAAGAACATCGCGATCGCCGTCTGGATCGTGGTGATGGGAGTCGTTCTCGCCCAGAACATCCGCCGCCAACGTGCCGAAGCCGCGGTCGCCGCATGAGCGCGTTGAGCGCAGAACCGGTGACGGCGCCGGACCCGCCCAACGATACACGGTGGGGCAGGCTGGTCTGGAACTTCCGCTATCACCCCAAGCGTGAGCTGTGGTTCGCGTGGTGGGTGATGGTGGTCTTCTACCAGTTGTACGGCGTGCTGTTCTTCCTCGTTACAAGGGTGCAACCGCCGCCGAGCCCCGACTGGGACACGCCGTTGATCGTGCAGTGGTTCGCCGATCGCCATCTCGGTCTGCTCAGCGGGTTCGGCGTCGTGTTCCTGATCTCGGGCATGTGTGCGCCGATGAATGCCCTACTCGCATACTCGATGTGGCGGATGTCGGTAAGTCGTGTCTTCGCCTACTCGTACCTGATCATGTACTCGCTCGCTGCGCTGCCCGGCATGCTCGTGATGGCGATCGCGATGACCGTCGGCGCGCTCCGGCCGGACCGTGACCCCGAACTGATCGTGTGGATGTATGACTTCGCGTTCCTGTCGTTCAGCGGAACGATGGGTGTCTTCCTGGTCGGCTCGGTGGTCTGGCTGGTGGCGATCCTGCTCGACAAGAACAACGTGTTCCCGAAATGGTTCGCGTATCTCGGGCTGTGCAATGCGCTGACCGAAGTCGTCGTCGCACCGGCCTGGATCTTCCAACGCGGCGCATTCGCGTGGAACGGTGCGATCGCGTGGTGGATCAACATGGTCGTCTTCATCACCTACACCGCGGCGTTCATCATGCTGCTGCGCAAAATGATCGAGCGGGAGGATTTCGGCACGGGACCGCTGCCCGATCTGCCGCCGAAAGACTCAACCGAAGCCACCGAAGCGGTGGAGGCGGCTCGATGACTGACGTCGTTGGCGCCGCGCCGAAACCGCTCGAGGATCAGCCGCAACGGCGAGTGCCCGGCCAGCCCGACATGTGGCTGTTCGTGTTGTTCGAGGCGCTGCTGTTCACCGGCTACTTCTCGGTCTACCTGGCTCTGCGCACGCAGAACGAGGATCTCTTCCTACAGTCCCAAGCCGATCTCGACCTGCGGATCGGAGTCTTCAACACCATTGTCCTGTTGACGAGTTCGTGGGCGATCGCCCGGTGCGTGCAAGCCGCGCGCGGCGGTTCGTACCGTTCGGCGACGACGTACGCCTATGTGACCGTGGGTCTCGGGGTGACGTTCGTGGTGTCGAAGGTGTTCGAGTGGATTCTGGAGATCCGCATGGGGAACACGTTCACCAGCGCCGAGTTCTTCCAGCACTACTTCTTCCTCACGTCGCTGCACTGCATCCACGTGTTGATCGGCTTCATCGTGTTGGGTGTGGTCCTCTACCAGTTGCGCAGCCCGGCGCGACGCTCGCAGGAACTCGTCGAAACGGGGGCAACGTACTGGCACACGGTCGATTTCCTGTGGGTGCTGATTTTCGCAATGCTCTACATCGTGAGGTGACCGGTGAGCAACACCATGAGCAAGAGACTCGTCATCGCCTGGGCGATCCTGACCTTGCTGACGCTCGTCTACGTCTGGATGGATGGGGCGGTCGATCAGAACGGCACCCTGAAGGCCAGCACCGTGGTCACCGTCAGCGCGATCGTGATCGCTCTGATCAAGGTGCGCATCATCTTTCGGGAGTTCATGGAGGTACGCCACGCCCCGGACTGGCTGCGCCGCCTCACCGACGGCTGGGTGGTTCTGGTCGCCACCTGCCTGTTGAGCAGCTACTTCATCGGAATGGCGGTAGCCTGAGCGGCACTCGACGCTGAGTGTGCGGTTCGATACGCAACACGCCGCGATGAGCGTATCGGGTCGCACAGTCGAGCACCGGCGGGCGTTCGAACCATGAGCTACACGCGCGCGGAGGCGGCAAGGCCCGCACGGTAGCCGAACACCATTGCGGGGCCGATCGTTCCACCGGCACCGCCGTACGCCTTGCCGGTTGCCCCGGCCATCGCATTGCCCGCGGCGAACAAACCCGGGATCGCCGACCCGTTGACGTGCAGCACCCGGCCGTCGCTGTCGGTGCGAGGGCCGCCCTTGGTGCCCATCGCGCCGATCGACACCGGCACCGCATAGTAGGGCGGCGTGTCGATCGGGCCGAGGGTGCGGCCGGCGGGTGTCGGCGCCTTGTCGTCGCCCCAGTACCCGTCGTAGGCGCTCGAGCCCCGCGCGAAATCCGGATCGCGATCGTGGGCGACGCCGTCGTTCCAGGATTGCAGCGTGCGTGCCAACCCGTCGGGGTCGATGCCGGTCTTCTCGCCGAGCTCCACCAGGTCCTTCGACGGTGAGAACCAGTCGGGGGCAGGGCCATCGGGTTCGATGCCGAGGAATCCGTACTTCTTGAGGTGCAGCGAGTCGAAGACGATCCACGCCGGATCGTTGGCATACCCGAGCTTGGGATCGAGATAGTGGAACGGCCCCGCCATCGAGTTGTACTCGCCGGCTTCGTTGAGGAACCGCTTGCCCGCCCGGTTGACGATGATGCTGCGCGGACGGGTCCTTTCCAGACGGACGCTGCGGCTGCGCGGCTGACCTCCGAACGTGTCACCGGGAAGTTGCACGATCGGCACCCACCACGCCTCGCCCATGTTGGCCAGGTCGGCGCCGTGCGCCATCGCCATCCGCAGGCCGTCTCCGGTGTTGTTGGGCGGTGAGACGGGTCCGCGCATCGGCCCCCGCAGGTACGCCTCGACCAGCTTGCGGTCCCACTCGAACCCGCCGGTTCCCAGGATCACGCCTCGACGGGCCCGCACGGTGAACTCGTTGCCGTCCTGCGAGATTCGAGCGCCGGTGATGCCGAGGGGGTCGGAGAGCAGTTCGACCGCGCGCGTGTTGGTCCGCGGCGTCACACCGAGGTTCAGCAGCCCCTTCAACAGCCCGGCGACCAGCGCCGTGCCCGCCACGCAGTAGTCGCCGGATTCGTCGTCGACCGAGGCGTGGATGCGCGCACGGGTCTCGGCGTCGATGCCGACGTTGCTGAAATCCGCCGGAAACGACGTGATGCGGTCGCGCCACTCACCGAGCAGGCTCAAGTCGAAAGGCTTCGCGTTGAGCGAACGCCCACCGGAGGGCCGCCCACCGGGCAGCTCGGGCTTGTAGTCGGGGAACCCCTCGGCAACCTCGAAACGCAGATCACTGTGTGCCTCAACGAAATCGAGCATCTCGGGGCCGGTGCGCACGAATGTCTCGACGAGGTCGTCGTCCATGTATCCCAGCGATTGGGCGCGCAGGTAGGCCATCGCGTCATCGACGCTCAGCTCACCCGCGGCGGCCCGGTTGTGCGCGGGTATCCAGATGATCCCACCCGACACCGCCGTCGTGCCACCCACGGTCCCGGCCTTCTCGTAGATCTCCACCGAAGCGCCATTGGCCGCCGCGGCGAGCGCCGAGGTCAGACCGGCCCCGCCGCTACCGAGTACGACCACGTCGACGTCATGATCCCAATCCGTCACGTGCTGCTCCTTCCGGCTGGAGTGACCCTCTAGTTGAGGATCGTGGACAACTCGTCGGCCGCCCTGATGACTGCGTCTCTGCCGCGCGTCAGGACGTCCTCGCGGTGCGAGATGAGGTTGATACATGTCGGCGGCGCGGGTGGCCGTCGGCGCACCGGGACCGCGAGGCCGTAGGTGTCCGGCTCGATCTCGCCGTGGGTGATCACCCACCCCTGCTCCCGCGTCTGCGGCACCAGATCACGCTCGCCGGGGCGCGGCGGCATGCTCGCCAGCAACGCGATTCCGGCGGCGCCGCGGTCCAGCCCATAGCGGCTGCCCTCATGGAAGGACAGTTGATAGAAGACGTTGGTCGGCACGACAACGGCGATCGCGACTTGCTGATCGCCCTCGGCGACGAGAAGCGACACCGTGCTCGAGAGTTCGTCGGCCAGACCCCGCAGGGTCGGCAGGCTCAGCTGGCGCACGTTGTTGTCGAACGACGCCCCGAGCACCGCCAGCGCCGCGGCCGAGCGGTAGCGGCCGTCCTCGCCCTTGGCCACCAACCGGAACTGCGACAGCGTCGACAACAAGCGGTAGGCAATGGTCCGGTGCACACCGATGTCGTCGGCGATCTGCTGGGCGGTCAGGCCGGTGGGGGAGCTGGCCACCAGCTGCAAGGCGGCCAACCCTCTGGCCAGCGTCTGCGAGCCGGGCGCCCCGTTCGGCACGGCGCCGATCGGCTCCGGCCCCGGGCGGGCTCCGCCCTGCTCCACCCGATGTCGGGCTCCGCCCTGCTCCACCCGATGTCGGGCTCCGCCCTGCTCCACCCGATGTCGGGCTCCGCCCTCCGAAGGCATGGCGTCCCTTCCTCGACTTCCCTTGACATCTAGCTGCCGTGAGAGTGATGCTCTGACTATAGTGCACGTGGGTGTGCGATAAATGAGCAGAGTGCTTACAAAATACGAGAATTCGATTCTCGCGGTCAAGAGAGGGTAAGCGTGTCTGAATCGGATTCGCTGGTGGCGTCCGCGGCGGCCGATGGGCGTTCGGAGGCAATCGAATTCGAGAGCGTCTGGAGCGATCTGCAGGGCGTCTCGTTCGCTCAGGGCTACCTCGACGCCGCTGGGACCCGTACCCGCTATCTGCACGCCGGTGACACCGACAAGCCGGTGCTCGTTTTCCTGCACGGCTCCGGTGGGCATGCGGAGGCCTACGTGCGCAACCTGCAGGCGCACGCCGAGCACTTCTCGGTCTGGTCGATCGACATGCTCGGCCACGGCTACACCGACAAACCCGGCCATCCGCTGGAAGTGGGCCACTACGTCGACCATCTGATGGCGTTCCTCGACGCCGTCGGGACCGACCGCGCCCACATCAGCGGTGAGTCGCTCGGTGGTTGGGTCGCGGCGCGATTCGCGGTCGACCACCCCGACCGATTGGACCGACTGGTGCTCAACACCGCGGGCGGCTCGCAGGCCGATCCCGAGGTGATGAAGCGGATCATCACGCTGTCCATGGCCGCCGCCGAGAACCCGACGTGGGAGACGGTGCAGGCCCGCATCAAGTGGCTGATGGCCGACAAGACCAAGGATTACGACGACATCGTCGCGAGCAGGCAGCGGGTGTACCGGCAGCCGGGGTTCGTCGCGGCGATGCGCGACATCATGGCGCTGCAGGACCCGGAGATCCGCGCACGCAACCTCCTCGGGCCCGACGAGTACGGATCGATCACTGCGCCGACCCTGGTGGTGTGGACCAGTGACGACCCCACGGCCGACGTGACCGAGGGGCGACGCATCGCCTCGATGATCCCGGGCGCCCGCTTCGAGGTGATGCCCGGATGCGGCCACTGGCCCCAGTACGAGGATCCCAAGACGTTCAACCGCCTGCACCTGGACTTCCTTTTGGGGCGGCTATGACGACGACCGACGTCGACGTCGTCATCGTCGGGGCAGGCCCGTCGGGTCTGACGCTGGCCAACATCCTTGGGCTGCACCGGGTCCGGACGCTGGTGGTCGAGGAACGCGACACGCTCATCGATTACCCCCGCGGCGTCGGTCTCGACGACGAGGCGCTGCGGACGTTCCAGTCGATCGGCCTGGTCGACCGGGTTCTGCCGCACACCGTGCCGAACCAGATCCTGCGGTTCTTCGACGCCAACCGAAGGCTGCTCGCCGAGATGGCACCGCCCGACGCCCGGTTCGGCTGGCCCAAACGCAACGGCTTCGTGCAACCGATGGTCGATGCCGAATTGTTCGGCGGCCTGGACCGATTCGACAATGTGGAGGTCCGGTTCGGGTGTCGGATGGAGTCCTGCGTCGAGACCGACGACGCGGTGACGGTACAGTTCGGCGGCGACAAGCCGTCGGTCACGGCTCGTTACGTGGTCGGCTGCGACGGCGGCCGCAGCGCCACTCGCCGGCTGATGGGCGTGTCGTTCGACGGCACCACGTCGTCGACCCGCTGGCTGGTGGTCGACGTCGCCAACGACCCACTCGGCCATCCCAATAGTGAGGTCGGCGCCGACCCGGCGCGCCCCTATGTGTCGATCTCGATCGCCCACGGCATCCGCCGCTTCGAATTCCTGATCCATCCTCACGAGACCGACGCAGAAGCCGACGATCCGGCGTTCGTCAGAAGAATGCTGGCGCAACGAGTCCCGTATCCCGAGCAGGTCGACATGATCCGGCACCGGGTCTACACGCACCATTCCCGCATCGCCGGTTCATTCCGCAAGGGCCGGATGCTTCTGGCCGGTGATGCCGCGCACTTGATGCCGGTCTGGCAGGGGCAGGGATACAACAGCGGTATCCGGGACGCGGCCAACCTCGGCTGGAAACTCGCTGCGGTGGTGACCGGGCAGGCCGACGACGCCCTGCTGGACACCTACGACGTCGAGCGTCGCAAACACGCCCGCGCGATGATCGACCTGTCCACCATGGTCGGCCGCGTGATATCGCCGACCAACCGCAGGGTCGCCGCGTTGCGGGACCGGATCATTCACGCCGCTTCCGTGGTTCCCTCGCTGAAGCGCTACATCCTCGAGATGCGTTTCAAGCCGATGCCGCGCTATCAACAGGGCGCCGTGTTCCATTCCGCACCGGGTGCCGGTGCGGCAGGGGCGGTCTCGCCGACGGGCACGCTGTTCATCCAGCCGCGCGTCGACACCCGCACTGAGCAGAACGCGTTGCTTGACGACGTGCTCGGGCCGGGATTCGCGGTGCTGTGCTGGAGTAACAACCTGCGAGCGATCCTGGGCGACAACGCGTTCAACCGATGGAAGGCGTTGGGTGCGGAGTTCATCGAGGCGCGTCCGATGACTCAGCTGCACTGGCCGGGTCACGACGACGACGATGTGGTGGTGATCGGTGACAGGACCGGTGCGCTCAAGGCGTGGTTCGACACCTACACCGACTCGGTGTTGTTCCTGCGGCCCGACCGCTGCATCGCCGGCGCCTGCATCGCCCAGCGCGCCGCCGAACTGAGCGAATCTCTTTTCGACGTTCTGTGTCTGACCCAGGGAGGAGGCACCGGTTCTCATGGGCACACTGGCCCTGTGCTGCATGTCGCACAGCCCGCTACTGAACCTTCCGGGACCGTCACGGGATCTCCTTGACGACATCGAGACGGCGATATCGGGTGCACGCCGGTTCGTCGCCGACTACGACCCCGAGCTCGTCGTCATATTCTCCCCGGACCACTACAACGGGTTCTTCTACCGGACGATGCCGCCGTTCTGCATCGGCACGGCCGCCCAGGGTGTCGGTGACTACGGCTCGCACGCAGGCCCGTTGAACGTGCCCGAAGACGTCGCGACCGACTGTGCCCGAGCGGTTCTGGAGTCGGGAATCGACGTCGCCATCTCGGCGAGCATGGACGTCGATCACGGAACGGTCCAACCGTTGCAGAACCTGTTCGGAGATGCGACGTCGGTGCCGACGATCCCCGTGTTCATCAACTCGGTGGCCACCCCGCTCGGGCCGGTGCGCCGGGTGCGGGCGCTCGGCGCGGCGCTCGGCACCTTCCTCGCGACCCTCGACCAACGTGTCCTCGTCGTGGGCTCCGGTGGGCTGTCGCACGATCCGCCGGTGCCCACGTTGGCGACCGCGCCGCCCACCGCACTGGAACGGATCGTGCACGGTGCGCCCATGACAGCGGAGCAGCGGCAGGCCCGCCAGGTCGCGGTGATGGACGCCGCGCAGGCGTTCGCGCACGGCGAGAGCCCGTTGCAGCCGCTCAACCCGGAGTGGGACGCGGCTTTCCTCGAGCTGATCGACAACAACCGGCTCGCCGAGGTGGACGGCTGGTCCAACGAGTCGGTCGAGCGCGAGGCCGGCCATTCAGCACACGAAGTACGCACGTGGATCGCGGCTTTCGCCGCGCTTGCCACGCACGGCCCGTACCGCACCGATCAGCGGTTCTACCGGGCGGCACCGGAGTTGATCGCAGGGTTCGCGATCAGGACGGCGGTTCTGGATGTCTGACAACAAGTTCGACCACACCGTCGACGTGCTTGTCGTCGGGTCAGGTGGCGGCGGAATGACGGCGGCGCTGGCCGCTGACGCGTTCGGTCTTGACACGCTCATCGTCGAGAAGTCGGCGCACTTCGGCGGGTCCACCGCGTTGTCCGGCGGCGGCATCTGGGTGCCCGGCGCACCGTCACAGCGCAAGGCGGGTTACGTGCCGGATCCCGACGGCGTCGTGGAGTACCTACGCCAGATCACCGGAGGACTGGTCAGCGACGCGCGTCTGCGCCAGTACGTCGATGCCGCTCCGGAGATGATGGAGTTCCTCGAAAAGCGCAGCCCGTGGTTCGAATTCGTGTGGAAGCCGGGCTACGCGGACTACTACCCGGAGCTGCCGGGCGGGTCGGCACAGGGCAGCACGATCAATGTGCCCGCCATCGACCTGCGCAAGCTGGGCGACGAGGAGCAGCATCTGCTGCAGCCACTCGCGCTGGCACCGAAGGGAATCTGGTTCGCGCCCAAAGATCTTCGGTTGTTCTACCAGGTCCGGCAGAACTGGCGCGGCAAGGCCGTTCTCGTCAAGTTGATCTGGCGGATGTTCCGGGCCCGCGCCCTCGGCGACCGGATGGCGGCCATCGGCCA
Source organism: Mycobacterium lehmannii (assembly GCF_001499925.1). NCBI lineage: Bacteria > Bacillati > Actinomycetota > Actinomycetes > Mycobacteriales > Mycobacteriaceae > Mycobacterium > Mycobacterium lehmannii. The sequence continues at coordinate 323,835 of NZ_LQIR01000023.1, read as the reverse complement.
GTCGCTGGCCGCTCGCATGCGGCTGGCGCTCAAACAACACAACGTTCCGCTGTGGCTCAACTCGCCGATGAGCGAACTGATCACCGACGTCGACGGAGCGGTGATCGGGGCGGTGGTGGAGCGTGACGGTCGTCAGCAGCGCATCGAAGCCCGGCACGGCGTGATCCTGGCCGCGGGTGGATTCGACCACGACATGGAGTGGCGCCGCCAGCACCTGCCGCTTCTCGAAAAGGATTGGAGCTTCGGCAATCCGGCGTCCATGGGCGACGCCATCCGGGCGGGGGAGAAGGTGGGCGGCTCGACCGATCTGCTCGACGAGGCTTGGTGGTTTCCCGCGATCTGCTGGCCCGACGGACGGCTGCAGTTCATGCTCAATGAGCGCATGATGCCGTCGCAGTTCGTGGTCAACGGCGAGGGTAAGCGATTCATCAACGAGGCCGCCCCCTACATGGACTTCGCGCACGCGATGATCGAGGGACAGAACAGCGGGGTCACACACATTCCGTGCTGGCTGATCACCGACATCCGGTCGTTTCACCGGTACGTGGTCGCCGGGCACCTGCCGATCCCCAAGATTCCATTCGCGCCGGTGCCGACCGGCTGGAAGGTGCCCAAGGCGTGGCTGGAATCCGGTGTGGTGCATGAGGGAAGCAGCTTCGAGGAACTCGCGGCCAAGATCGGTGTTCCGCCGGCACAACTGCGCCAGACCGCCGAGCGGTTCAACGAACTGGCGCGCAACGGCCACGACGACGACTTCAACCGCGGGGACTCGGCCTACGACAACTACTACGGTGACCCCGCCCTGCCGAACCCGAACCTGCACCCGCTGGGCAAGCCGCCCTACTACGCGTTCCAAATCATCCTGGGCGACCTGGGCACCTCCGGAGGTCTGCGCACCGACGAGTTCGCCAGGGTGCTGCGCGCCGACGACCGCGTCATCGAGGGCCTCTACGCGGTCGGCAACACGTCGGCCGCGGTGATGGGCCGCAGTTACGCGGGCGCCGGTGCCACCATCGGCCCGGCGATGACCTTCGGCTATGTCGCGGCCAAGCACATCGCCGAGCAGCTGTCCGGCTCTGGAGTTCAGACCGGAACTAGTACCGATTCGACACTCGATACACATCGGAAGGTAACGAAATGAAGATCTCGCTGTTCTACGAGTTTCCACTGCCGCGGCCGTGGAGCGAAGACGACGAGCACAAGCTTTTTCAGGACGGTCTCGACGAGGTGGAACTCGCCGACAAGGCCGGCTTCTCCGCAGTGTGGCTGACCGAGCACCACTTCCTGGAGGAGTACTGCCACTCCACCGCGCCCGAGATCTTTCTGTCCGCAGCGAGCCAGCGCACCCAGAACATCCGCCTGGGCTTCGGCATCATGCACCTGCCGCCGGTCGTCAACCACCCCGCACGTGTCGCCGAACGGGTCGCGACACTCGACCTGATCTCCAACGGGCGCGTGGAGTTCGGCACCGGCGAGTCGTCGTCGGTCGGTGAACTGGGCGGGTTCGGTGTCGACCCCGCCGACAAGCGCGCGATGTGGGAAGAGGCGCTGGAGGTTTCGATCCGCTGTATGACCGAGGAGCCGTTCACCGGTTTCAAGGGAGAGCACATCGAGATGCCCCCGCGCAACGTCGTACCCAAACCGCTGCAGAAGCCGCATCCGCCCGTCTGGGTGGCGTGCACGAGGCCCGCGTCGGTGGCCATGGCGGCCCAGAAAGGCCTCGGTGCACTGAGTTTCGCCTACACGGGCCCGGGACCGCTGACCGAGCGGGTGAACGGCTACTACAAGGAGTTCGAGGAGAACGGCGCGCCGGTCACCCCGCAGATGAACCCGAACATCCTCGCCATCGGCGGTGACTTGTCGATGATGGTGGCCCCCACCGACGAACAGGCGATCGAACGACTCGGCAAGGGCGGCGGCTTCTTCGCGTTCGGCATCATGCACTACTACATGACCGGGATGCACACACCGGGCCGGACCGGGGTGTGGAAGCGGCACCTCGAGGAGATCGAGAAGGACCCCAGCATCGTCTATGGACCCGACCGCGGTCCGATCGGAAGCCCGGACACGGTGCGCAACTTCCTGCGCGGCTACGAGGAAAGCGGTGTCGACGAACTGATCCTTTTGCTGACCCCGCGCAGGCACGAAGAGACGATGGAGTCCATCGAGTTGATGGGCAAGGAGGTGCTGCCCGAGTTCATCGAACGCGACGAGAAGGCGCAGGCGGAGAAGGCCAAACGACTCGAGCCGATCATCGAGAAGGTCGAAGCGCGGCGGCAACCGTCGCAGGCACCCGTCTTCGACGAGAGCTATGCGTTCGGCGGACTGCCCACCGGCCGCCAGAACTACACGGCCAACGAGGTGTCGCTGGCGATGGACGAGATGAACGCCGGCATCGAGGCGGCGGCGGCCAAACTCAAGTCAGGAGAAGGGTGGGCGAGCCGCAACCCAGAAGCGGACGCCAAGAGCGCGCAGTGACGAACGCCGGCCAGAGATGAGCCATGGGCCGAACTGACGAACTGTGGCGCTACGACGGGCGTCGTGTGGTCGTCACCGGATGCGCCTCGGGCATCGGTGCCCACGTCGCCCGTCAGGTCGCCGACCTGGGCGGCGAGGTGATCGGACTCGACATCAAACCGCCGACCGAGGCTGTCGGCGGATTCATCGAACTCGATCTGTCGGATCAGGGCTCGATCGACCGGGCGGCCGACGCCGTCGGCGACTCGGTCGACGCGCTGTTCAACGTCGCCGGGGTGTCGTCGGGGATCAAGGACCCACTGCGGGTCGTGACGATCAATTTCCTGGGCACCCGGCGGTTTACCGAGGCGCTGGTGCCCCGGATGCGCGCTGGATCGGCGATCGCGAACGTGTCGTCGCTGGCGGCGTCGGCGTACCGGGACAACGCGCCGGTCACCGCCGGCCTGGTCGACACGGACTCGGTCGAGGCGGGCATCGAGTGGTGTCGACGCCATCCCGAGGCGCTGGCCGACGGCGGCGGTTACCGGTTGTCCAAGGAGGCCATCATCCTCTACGGCATGGCACAGGTGAGCGCGTTGGGCGCCAGGGGGATTCGCATCAACTGCACCGCACCCGGGGTGACTGACACGCCGATCCTCGACCAGTTGCGCAGCGCGTACGGGCAGGAGTTTCTCGACTCCTTCCGGACCCCGCTGGGCCGGGCCGCCGAACCGCAGGAGCAGGCCAGCGTGCTGACCTTCCTCAACAGCAGGGCGGCCAGTTATCTCACCGGCCAGGTGATCTGGGTGGACGGAGGCACCACGGGGGAGACGGACCTCGCGGGATCGGTACGGCGGCGTTGACGTGAAAGTCGGCACAGTGAAAGGTAATCCATGGCCAGCATGAGCGAGTTCCGCCGCGTCGCCGACGACGTGCGCAATTGGGGCCGCTGGGGCGACGACGACGAGCTGGGCACGCTGAACCTCATCACGCCCGAGAAGGTGGCCGAAGCGGCCGCGCTCGTAAAGAAAGGGACCGTGATCCCGCTCGGAGGCGACTTCGGCTCGAACGGCCCGCAGGGCGCGTTCCAATTCCGGCCGAACCCCACCCATGTGATGACGGTGGACGGCGGCGACGCGAACACCCTGGCGCGGTACGGTCCCCAGTGGCTGCGGAACTCAGTGGCTCACCAGGTCAGCGAGTTCTTCGTGGACAACCCGTTTCGCTTCAACGACGACATGATCGTGATGCCGCTGCAGGCGGCCACGCAGTGGGACGCCATCTCCCACGTCTACTACGATGACAAGCTCTACAACGGCTTTCCCGCGGACTCGGTGACCAGCTTCGGGGCCGTCCATCTGGGCATTGAGAAGGTCGACGTCAAGGGCATCACCTCCCGAGGAGTGCTGCTCGACGCGGTCCGGCACCGCGGCGCCGACGTCTTCCTCGAACCCGGAAACCCTGTCACACCAGCAGAACTCGATGATATCGCCAAGGCCCAGAACGTGACGATCACGCCGGGGGACATCGTCGTCGTACACACCGGGTGGTGGACGAGGTTCCTGTCTACCGGTGACGGCTCCGAACCAGGATCCGGTCTGGACTGGACCTGCGCATCGTGGCTGCACGACCATGACGTCGCCGCGGTCGCCGCCGACAACCTCATGGTCGAGGACCCCGATCCGGCCAACGGAGTCGAGGGCACGTTTCTGCCCATGCACATGGTCTGCCTGCGCGACATGGGCCTCATGTTCGGCGAGTACTGGGATCTCACCGGCCTGGCGGCCGACTGCGCCGCCGACGGTGTCTACGAGTTCCAGTTGATCGCACCGCCTTTGAAAGTCGTTGGCGCGGTGGGCGCACCCGTCAGCCCGATCGCAATCAAGTAGTGGGTGAGGATATGACTGCAAGCACCAGAACCGGCGGTGCGCCGTTCGTCGTGGGACTCGGCGGCACGCTTCGGGCGAATTCGTCGACCGAGCGCGCGTTGCGTTACTGCCTCGCGGCGGTCGAGCAGCAGGGTGGGCGGACGCGGCTGTTCGCGGGACCCGACCTGGATTTGCCGATGTATGCCCCGCACTCGCTGGAACGCACGCCCCAGGCTCTCGAACTGGTCAGTGCGCTGCGCGATGCGGACGCCGTGGTCGTCGGCTCACCCGGTTACCACGGGGCGATCTCTGGATTGGTCAAGAACGCGCTCGACTACATCGAGGATCTGCGGGAGGACCCGCGCGTCTATCTGGACAACACGCCGTGGGGCTGCATCAGTTGCGCCTACGGCTGGCAGGCTGCGGTCAACACACTCGGGCAGTTGAGGTCCATCGGGCACGCGCTGCGCGCGTGGCCGACTCCGCTGGGCGTGGCGATCAACTCCGCCGACCAGATCTGGGACGAGGCAGGGGAGTTGATCCACGACGCCACCCAGAACCAGCTGGACATGCTCGCCACCCAAGTGCTGTTCTTCGCCAAGGCCGCCCGGGAGACCGCGTGACCGAGCTCCAACGCAAATCGGTTCTGGTCGACGGTCTGGTGACCGGTTATCTCGAAGCAGGACAAGGCGATCCGGTCGTCCTGCTGCACGGTGGGGAGTTCGGCGCCGGCGCCGAGATCGGCTGGGAGCACAACATCGCCGCGCTCGCCACGCGCTACCGCGTGCTCGCGCTCGACATGCTCGGGTTCGGCGAATCGGCGAAGGTCATCGACTTCAACGACGGCCGCGGTATGCGGATCCGGCACATCGCACGGTTCTGCGAAGTCCTCGGGGTGGAATCCGCGCATTTCATCGGCAACTCGATGGGGGCCGTGAACATGTTCGTCGACGCCACCTCCGAAGCGCCGGTGCTGCCCGCCCGCAGCCTGGTGACCATCTGCGGAGGCGGCGAGATCCAGCGCAACGAGCATTCGGCCGCGTTGTACGACTATGACGCCACGTTCGCGGGGATGCGCCGGATCGTCACGGCGCTCTTCTACGACGCCTCCTACCCCGCCGACGAGGAATACGTCCAGCGCCGCTACGAAGCCAGCATCGCGCCGGGCGCGTGGGAGGCATTGGCGGCGGCGCGGTTTCGGCGTCCGGGCCTTGAGGCTCCACCGCTGCCGTCGAGTGTCCGCGCCTACGAGCGCATCACCGTGCCGACACTTGTGGTCGAGGGCGGCGGTGACAAACTGCTACCCCGCGGGTGGGCGGGCGAGATCGCGCGCCAGATCCGCGGTGGCCGGTCCGCGGTGATCGATGCGGCCGGGCACTGCCCGCAGATCGAACAACCCGACGCGGTCAATGAACTATTGCTCGGCTTCCTGGCCGACTCACACGAAGGGGCGGCATGACCGGCGAACTCGAGGGCAAGGTCGCGGTCGTCACCGGCGGATCTTCCGGACTTGGTGAAGGGTTGGTGCGGCGGTTCTGCGCCGAGGGGGCCAAGGTCGTCGTCGGCGACGTCGACCGCGAGGGCGGCGCCCAACTCGTCGCCGACCTCGGTGACTCCGTCCGCTTCATCGAGACCGACGTGGCCGAGGTCGAGCAGGTCAACCGGCTGGTTTCCGCGGCGGTCGAGGAGTTCGGCGGCCTGCACGTGATGGTCAACAACGCGGGCGTGTCGGGCAAGATGTTCCCGAAGTTCCTCGACGACGATCTCGCCGACTTCCACCGGGTGATGGCCATCAACGTGCTTGCGGTCATGGCCGGTACGCGCGATGCGGCCCGGCACATGGCCGAACACGGCGGCGGGTCGATCATCAACTTGACCTCGATCGGCGGCATCCAGGCCGGCGGCGGGGTGATGACCTACCGGGCGTCGAAGGCCGCCGTCATCCAGTTCACCAAGTCGGCGGCGATCGATCTGGCCCACTACGAGGTTCGCGTCAACGCGCTCGCGCCGGGCAACATCCGGACCGCGATCGTGCGCAAATCGGCGACGGGAGAGGACCTCGAGCGCCTCGAGGCGTTCGAGGCCAAAATCCGCGAACAGATGCGCAACGACCGCCCGTTGAAGCGGGAGGGCACCGTCGACGACGTCGCCGAGGCCGCGCTGTACCTCGCCGGGGACCGTTCCCGGTATGTCACCGGAACGATCCTTCCCATCGACGGCGGCACCAGTGCGGGGAAGGTGATCGTCCGCAAGCCGAAGCCATGACGACTTTAAATCAGTCGCTTGACTTAAGCGCTTGGGAGCGGTTGACTGTGACGGTGACCACTGCCAGAAGCGTGCGCACCGAACGGGCGAGCACCACACGCGAAGCGATCCTGGCCGCCGCCGAGCGGCTGTTCGCCGAGCACGGTGTCTATGCGGTATCCAACCGGCAGGTCAGCGAGGCAGCAGGCCAGGGCAACAACGCCGCGGTCGGCTACCACTTCGGCACGAAGGCCGACCTGGTGCGGGCCATCGAGCAGAAGCACCGCGTCTCGACCGAGCGTCTGCTGTCGCGGATGGTCGCCGAGATCGGCGACTCGACCGAACTTCGTGACTGGGTTGCCTGCCTGGTGCGCTCGCTGACCGAGCACCTGGCACAGATCGGGACCCCGACGTGGTACGCGCGCTTCGCCGCGCAGGCGCTGGCCGACCCCGAGTACCACAAGATCGTTGTCAAGGGTGCTCTGGAGTCGCCGTCGGTGAAACGCGTCGTCGACGGCATCACCCGCTGCCTGCCGGACCTACCGCCTGCGGTGGTCACCGAGCGAAACATCATGGCTCGCAATCTGATGATGCACACCTGCGCCGATTTCGAACGTGCCTTCGCCGAGGGGGCCGACATGCCGCGGACGACCTGGAGTTCCGCGGCGTCCGGGCTCATCGACGCGATCGTCGGGCTGTGGCAGGCACCGATCACGGAGCGCCCGGCATCATGAAACTGACTGTCGACCAAGACAAGTGTGTGTCATCGGGTCAGTGCGTGCTCAACGCAAGCGACATCTTCGACCAGCGCGACGACGACGGCGTCGTGGTCCTGCTGAACGACAGCCCGGCGGACGACCAGGCCGACGACGCCCGCAAGGCGGCGGCGGCATGCCCCGCACTCGCCATCCACATCGAGGAATGAGATCCACCATATGTCTGAAACCTTGACCGGAACGCCCGACGTGTCCTCGGATGTCCCCGAATACCCGATGGAGCGCGACGCTCGGTGCCCGTTCGCCCCACCGCCGCAGATGCTCGAAATGGGTGAGGCCAAACCGCTTTCGCGGGTGCGGATCTGGAACGGCACCACGCCGTGGCTGATCACCGGGCACGCGGTGGCGCGCGAGCTGTTCGCCGATTCCCGGGTCAGTGTCGACGACCGCATCGAGGGCTTTCCGCACTGGAACGAGCACATGCTGTCCACGGTGTACAAGCGGCCGCGTTCGGTGTTCACCTCCGACGCCGAGGAGCACACCCGGTTTCGCCGGATGCTGTCCAAGCCCTTCACCTTCAAACGGGTCGAGGGGCTGCGGCCCGCCATTCAAGAGGTGACCGACGAGTGCATCGACAACATCCTCGCCGGTCCGCAACCCGCCGACATCGTCGCCCAACTGGCGCTGCCGGTGCCCACCCGGGTCATCAGCGAAATGCTCGGTGTGCCATACGAAGACCATGAGTTCTTCCAGCACCACGCCAATGTCGGCCTCGCGCGCTACGCCTCCGCCGAGGACGGCCAGAAGGGCGCCATGAGCCTGGCCAAGTACCTCAGCGATCTGGTCAAGGCCAAAATGGAGAACCCGTCGGAAGACGCCGTTTCCGACCTCGCCGAGCGGGTGAACGCCGGGGAGATCACCGTCAAAGAGGCCGCACAGCTGGGCACCGGCCTGCTCATCGCCGGTCACGAGACCACCGCCAACATGATCGGCATCGGGGTGCTGGCGCTGCTCGAAAACCCCGAACAAGCCGCGCTGCTACGGGATTCGGACGATCCGAAGTTCATCGCCAACGCGGTCGAAGAGCTGATGCGCTACCTGTCGATCATCCAGAACGGCCAGCGTCGGGTCGCGATCGAAGACATCGAGATCGCCGGTGAGACCATCCGTGCCGGCGAGGGCATCATCCTCGACCTGGCACCCGCCAACTGGGATGCCGCCGCTTATCCCGAACCCGACAAGCTCGACCTCGGCCGCGATGCCGGCCAGCAACTCGGCTTCGGCTACGGCAGGCATCAATGCGTCGGCCAGCAGCTCGCTCGTGCCGAGCTGCAGATCGTGTTCCACACGTTGCTGCGGCGCATACCGACGCTGAAGCTGGCCGTGCCGTTCGAGGACGTGCCCTTCAAGCACGACCGACTCGCGTACGGCGTCTACGAACTTCCGGTGACCTGGTAGTCAGGTCCATTCTTCAGCCCGATTGGAGTGTCAACGATGTCAGCACCAACAACTCCCGCCCTTTATCCGCCTGAGGGTTTCGGCGCGCCCAAGCACCGCAAGGGCCATGCCACCGGCGACTTCGGTCTTCCCCAGGGCACCGAGATCTTCTCGGCGGACAACCACATCTCGGTGGCCGAGGACATCTTCTACGACCGCTTCCCCGAGGAGCTCAAGGGCGCCGCGCCGCGCATCTGGTACGAGGACGGCGCCTACATGGTCGGCATGAAGGGCAAGGCCTGGACCGGCGGCGACTTCGGGCGGGTGCTGATGCAGTACGACGACCTCGCCGGAGCGGCGTCGAACAACATCGAGGCCCGCGTCCGTGAGCTCAAAGAGGACGGCATCGACAAGGAACTGGCCTTCCCCAACGCGGTGCTGGCGTTGTTCCACTATCCGGACAAGGCGCTGCGCGAGCGTGTCTTCCGGATCTACAACGAGCACATCGCCGATCTGCAGGAGCGCAGCAACGGACACTTCTACGGTGTCGGCCTGATCAACTGGTGGGACCCGAAGGGCACCAGGAGCACGTTGGAGGAGCTGAAGTCACTGGGCCTGCGGACGTTCCTGCTGCCCCTCAACCCCGGCAAGGACGACGACGGCAACATCTACGACTACGGCAGCACCGATATGGACGCGGTGTGGGACGAGATCGAGGCCGCCGGCGTGCCGGTCAGTCACCACATCGGTGAGACGCCACCCAAGACGCCGTGCCAGCACAACAGCGTCGTCGTCGGCATGATGGTCAACGTCGACTCGTTCCGCGAGCAGTTCGCCAAGTACGTGTTCTCCGGCATCCTCGACCGCCACCCGGCATTGAAGATCGGGTGGTTCGAAGGTGGTATCGCCTGGGTGCCAACGGCTCTGCAGGACGCCGAGCACATGCTTGCGTCGTACCGACACATGTTCAACCACCAGCTCGAGCATCCCGTGCGCCACTACTGGGACAACCACATGTGCGCGTCGTTCATGGTCGACCCGCTCGGCTTGGAGCTCATCGACAAGATCGGCGTCGACAACGTGATGTGGTCGTCGGACTATCCGCACAACGAGTCCACGTTCGGATACTCGGAGAAATCGCTGAAGACGGTCGTCGATGCGGTCGGACCCGAGAACGCCGTGAAGATCGTCAGCACCAACATCAAGAACTTCCTGGGGATTTCGTGACCACATTCGCACCACAGTCAGCGTCGATCGACATTCCGGACCTTCCCGACCTCGCCCGGATGTACCGGGAATGCGGGGCGCGACTGCGTGATTCGATGATGGACAAGGGTGTCGACGCACTGGTCCTGCTCGGCAACGGCAACGTCGTGTATGCGACCGGTATCAGCTGGCCGCTGCTCGACGCCGGGCTCTCACACGTGGAACGTCCGGTGGCGATCGTGCTCGCCGACGACCCACACCCGCACCTGTTCATGCCGCTGCGGGAGGGGTCCTCGTCGCAGTGCGAAGTGCCCGACGACCATGTGCACGGCCCGCTCTACCTCGAATTCGACGAGGGCGTCGAACAATTCGCGAAGGTGCTGGCCGACCTGGTTCCCGCTGGCGGCAAGATCGCGGTCGACGAGCTGACCGGCGCCATGCGCCGCGCATCCGCAGCGCTGTTCCCTTCGGGTCCGCCGTCGGACGCCGCGCAGGTCGTAGGGCCTGCCAAGCTGGTCAAGACGCCCGACCAGATCTCATGCGTCCGCCATGCCTGCCGTATCACCGAAGAGGCGATGGTCGACGTGCAGAAGGCGCTGGCCCCCGGTGTGCGGCAGGTCGACCTCTCGGCGGCGTTCGTGCGCCGTGCGTTCGAACTCGGCGCGACCGCCAACATGCTCGAGGCCATCTGGCAGGTGATGCCGACGACGAAGACCAGCGGTTCGGTGTGGACCACCACCGGAGACCTGGCGCTGCCGCTGTTGACCACCGAACGCGAACTCGAACGCGGTGACGTGTTGTGGACCGACGTCAGCATCACCTACAACGGGTACTGCTCGGACTTCGGGCGCACCTGGCTGGTCGGCGACGAGCCGAATGACCGCCAGCACGCGCAGTTCGAGAAGTGGCGGGAGATCCTGTCTGCCGTGCTGTCGGTCACCAAGGCCGGCGCGACGAGTGGTGACCTGGCCCGCGCGGGCATCGCCGCCAACGGTGGCACCAAGCCGTGGCTGCCACACTTCTACCTCGGGCACGGCATCGGCACCAACGCCGCCGAAATGCCCATGATCGGAACGGATCTGGGCGAGGAGTTCGACGACAATTTCGTGTTCCCTGCCGGGATGTTGCTGGTGCTCGAACCCGTGGTGTGGGAGGACGGCACCGGTGGCTACCGGAGCGAGGAGATCGTGGTCATCACCGACGACGGATACCAGTCCATCACCGATTACCCCTACGCCCCCTACGGACGGAACTGAATGGCACTCCAGATTCTCCCTGACGCAGCCGATCTGCGACGGGGCCGCCGCGAGCGCGCGCTGGCCCAGATGGAGGAACGCGACATCGACATCCTGGTGCTGGGGCGGCAGGCCAACGTGCGCTACGTGACCGGCGCCCCGCAGCTGTGGGTGGCGGGTACCCGGCCGTTCGGACCAATCTGCGAGGTCGTCCGCTCGACCGGTGAGATCCACCTCAACAGCACCTGGGACGAGGGCATCCCCGACGAGATTCCCCACGACCACCTGTACGGGCTGGCGTGGAACCCGATGACGCTCGTTGACGTGCTCAAGGCGCTGCCCGGGGCCGCCACCGCCAAACGGGTGGGAACCGATTCGCTGACACCGACATTCGCGCAGCTGCTGCCGATGGCGTTCCCCGACGCCGAAATCGTCGACGCCGAACCGGCGCTGCGGGCCGCGCGCCGGATCAAGACCGCCGACGAGATCGCGGTGCTCCGCGGTGCGCTGAGTGTGGCCGAGGCGGCGCTCGACGCCGCGCGCGCCGAGTTGGCGGCCGGGACGACCGAGAAGTCGCTGACCGGTGCGCTGATGGAGGCGATGGCCGCCGGTGGGGTCACCACGCCCGCCACTCAGGACGGAGCCTGGGTGACCAGCAAGGAACACCCGTGGCGGCGCGCTCGCACCGACGGCCGTATCGAGGACGGCGACCTGGTGGCGTTCTCTGCCGGTGCGCTGGCCGACGGCTACGTCGGCGAAGTTGGCCGCACATGGCCGGTCGGAGAGGTCGAGGGGTCTGCGGTCCCACAGCTTTACGATCGCTGGAACCGTCTGTGGGACAGTCTTTTGGACGCCTGTCAGCCGGGTCGTCCCGCGAGTGGCCTGCTCGCCGCCTACGAGGCGGCCGGTGAGCCGCTGCCCGCGATGCCCGTCGCCCACGGCCTCGGTCTGGGCTACGACTCGCCCGTCGTCACCCCGGCCCTGCGGGCCACCATCGCCGACGAACTGCTCGAACCCGGCATGGTGCTCGCGGTCAGCGGCTACGTCTGGCAGCAGGGCGTGGGCGCGGTCTTCACCCGCGACGCCGTGCACGTCACCGCCGACGGGGCCGAGGTGCTGACCTCCAGCCCGCTCTGGAGTGGTGCGGGCGTCGGAATCGGTTGACGCGACATGTCGGAACCCGGGAGTCGGCCCGCCCCTGAGGAAATCGTCCTCTACGAGAAGGACCCGGCGACCAAGATCGCGACGATCACGTTCAACCGGCCCGAATACCTGAACGCACCGACGTCGGCTGCACGGTTGCGGTACGCCGACCTTCTGCGTGGCGCCACCGTCGATGACGACGTGAAGGTTGTCGTGATCCGCGGTGTCGGCGAGAATCTCGGCAGCGGCGCGGATCTGCCGGAGTTCATGGCGGGTGACGACGACGCGCGGCTGGCCGAGCTGCGGGTGGACGATCCGAACGTCACCTATCCACCAAAGGGATCGTTCCGGCACGGCGCAACGATGGGGCAGTGGTACGCCAACGTCGCGGCGGGCAACCGGGCGTTGCAGGAACTCAAGAAGATCAGCATCGTCGAGGCCAAGGGGTACTGCTACGGCTGGCACTTCTACCAGTGCGCGGACGCGGACCTGGTGATCTCCAGCGACGACGCGCTGTTCGGCCATCCGTCGTTCCGGTACTTCGGCTGGGGCCCGCGGATGTGGACCTGGGTGATGACCATGGGGCTGCGACCGTTCCAGGAGATGGTTTATACCGGTCGCCCGTTCACCGCAGACGAGATGAAGGAGTGCAACTTCCTCAACAAGGTGGTTCCGCGCGACCAGCTCGAGGCCGAGGTCGCCAAGTACGCCCACGCGTGTGCACGGAACCGACCGGTGGACAGTGTGTTTCAGCAAAAGATGTTCTTCGAGGTGGTCAAGCAGTTCCAGGGCGAATACCTCGGCAGCCTGCTGTCGGCGATGTTCGAGTCGATGGGCGGCGCGGCGCGGCCCGACGGCGACGACTTCATGCTTGCCGACGCGATCGATGTGGGCCTCGCGGACGCCGTCAACGACAACGACGACAAGTTCCCGCCCGAGTTCCGGTTGAGCAAGGCCAACCGCAGAAAGAAGGATTAGTGCCGGCGCTGGACGAGTACACCGTCGTTGACCTGTCGAGCGGAATCGCGGGAGGCTACGCCACCAAACTACTCGCCGACGGTGGTGCCACGGTGGTCAAAGTGGAGTCGCCGCAGGGTGATCCGCTGCGAACCTGGTCCGCGTCGGGGGCACGCATCGAGCCGGAAAGTGACGGGGCGCTATTCAGCTTTCTGGCCTGCTCGAAACACAGCGTCGTCGTCGACCCGGACGTCGCCGCCGACCTGGATATGCTGCGCGGGTTGCTGTCAGCCGCCGATGCGGTGGTGTGGTCGCGCGGATCGGCGGTCGCCGAACTCGACGAGTTCACCCCCGCCGCACTCGCCGATGTATACGGTCATCTGACTGTCACAGCGATCACCCCTTTCGGGCTCGAGGGGCCGTGGGCGGACAAGCCCGCCACGGAGTTCACCCTGCAGGCGTGGTCGGGTGGCGTGATCGGGCTGGGCCGGGGCGCACAGGATCGCGCGCCGCTGTTCGTCGGGGGCCAGATCGGGGAGTGGCTGGCGGGCGCATACGCGGCGGCGGGTACGACGGCGGCCTCGGGTCTGGTCGACGTCTCGATCCTCGAGGCCCAGATCCTCTGCCTGACTTACTATTCGGTGTCGTTCAACGATGCGCTCGGACGCCCGTTCCGCGACCGCCGCCGGTTGACCGTGCCAGGTGTCGCGTCCGCGGCCGACGGGCTGGTGGCGTTGGGGTGCGGCACCGCGCAACAGTGGTTCGACCTGTGCGCGATGGTCGGCCACGACGAATGGATCGATGAGGGCGGTGACCTGTCGATCACCGAACAGGCCAACATCCACGCCGAGCAGATCTACGAGTGGGTCAAAGAGAACCGCGTCGAGGACATCCTCGAGCTGTCCAGCGCCTTTCGGATTCCGAACGCACCGGTCGGAAACGGCGCCACTGTCACGGATTTCGACCAGTTCGTCGAACGCGGCACGTTCGTCACCAATCCGCGCGACGGATTCACCCAGCCCGGGCCGCCGTACCGCACCACGCCGTCGCTGCTGCGCGCGCCGCTACCCGCGCCCCGGCTCGGCGAGCACACCGCCCTGTACCGTTCGCGAACGGTACACCAGGGTCGCGATTCCGCCGAGATCACGACCCTGGGTGGGGTTTCGCGAACATTGTTCGAGGGGCTACGGGTGCTCGACATGACGAGCTTCTGGGCGGGCCCGTCGTGCACCCACATGCTGGCCTTGCTGGGCGCCGAGGTGATCCACATCGAGTCCACTGCGCGACCCGACGGCACGCGGCTCATCGCCGGGGTGCCGATCACCGAGGAGCAGTGGTGGGAGCGCTCGCCGATCTTCTCCGGCTTGAACACCAACAAGAAGAGCGTCACGCTCGACATCCGTTCCGAGCGCGGCGTGGAGCTGCTGCGCCGGCTCATCACGACCTGTGACGTCATCGTCGAGAATTACACCCCGCGGGTGCTCGACCAGATCGGTCTGGACTTCGATGCCGTGCACCGGCTGCGACCCGATGCGATCATGATGCGCATGCCGGGATTCGGGCTCGACGGGCCGTGGCGCGACAAGCCCGCGTTCGCCTACGTGATCGAGGATTGCTCCGGAATCACCTGGCTGACGGGGCATCCGGATCAGAACCCGGTCGAGCCCTATTCGGTCGGCGATCCCAACGCCGGGGTGCACGGTCTCAACGCGCTGTTGCTCGCGCTGGCGCACCGGCGACGGACGGGACAGGGGGTCCGGATCGAGGCCGCGATGGTCGACGCCGCGCTCAACGTCGCCGCCGAGCAGGTCATCGAATACTCGGCCTACGGAAATCTCCTGCAGCGGCAGGGCAACCGCGGGCCGACCGCCGCGCCGCAGAACCTGTACCGCACCGGCGAGCTCGACGAGTTCGGCCGCCCCGACGACTGGGTCGCGATCGCGGTGGCCACCGACGAGCAGTGGGCAGGGCTGGTCGATGCCCTCGGGCAGCCGGCATGGGTGACCGACGAACTCGCCACGGCCGACGGCCGTCGGCGCAACCAGGACACCATCGATGAGCACCTGGGCGCGTGGTGCGCCGACCGCACCGGTGACGATATCGTCGAAACACTCTGGGCGGCCGGGGTTCCGGTGGCCAAGGTGATGCAACCGCACCGCGTCGGCGACCTCGAGCAGCTGGTGCACCGCGGCTTCTACGAGAAGGTCGACCATCCCGTCAACCCTCCGGCCCGACACAGCACGCTGCCCATGCGCATCGCGTCCGTCCGGAGTTACCATCGCAGTCCCGCACCGCTGCTGGGACAGCACAACCACGAGGTGCTGACCGCGCTCGGGCTCAGCGGCGACGAGATCACGGCGCTCGAGGAGGAAGGGGTCATCGGAAACGCGCCCGCGGGTCTCACCATTCGCACGACGAAGACCGGTTGACGGGCGCAGGAATGACCGCAACGGGCGCCTATCACCGAGATTGCAGCCAGGGCTGTGGGCCGGTGAACGACCCTCACCGCAATGTCGGTGCTAGGCGCGCAGCGAGTCGCTAGCCTCGACCGATGGCCATCGATCCGTCGAACATTCTGCTCACCGGCCGCGTTGCGGTCGTCACCGGCGGTGGCGCGGGCATCGGCAAGGGAATCGCTGAAGGGCTCACCGCCTTCGGGGCGTCCGTCGCGATCTGGGAGCGCGACCCGGAAACCTGTGCCGCGACCGCCGAAAGTCTCGGTGCGCTGGGGATTGTGGTCGACGTACGGGACAGCGCGCAGGTCGACGCGGCGCTTCAGCAGACCGCCGATGCGCTAGGCGAGGTGTCGATCCTGGTCAACAACGCCGGCGGCACCTTCTTCTCGCCGATGCTCGAAACCACAGAGAACGGCTGGGATGCGCTGTACAAGGCCAACCTGCGCCACGTGCTGCTGTGCACCCAGCGGGTGGCGCGCCGTCTCGTGGAGGCCGGCAGGCCCGGCAGCGTCATCAACGTGACGTCGATCGAGGGTGTGCGGGCCGCACCGGGATACGCCGCATACGCCGCGGCCAAGGCCGGCGTCATCAACTACACCCAGACCGCGGCGTTCGAACTGTCCCCACACGGCATCCGCGTCAACGCCCTCGCGCCGGACCTCACCCTGACCGAGGGGCTCATGCAGATCTCCGGCGGCACGCTGAACCACGACGTCGCTCCTGGCATACCGATGGGCAGACCGGGACATGTCGACGAAATCGCCTCGGCGGCAGTGTTTCTGGCCTCCGACATGGCGAGCTACATCACCGGTCAGACGATCCACGTCGACGGCGGGACCCACGCGGCGGGCGGCTGGTATCACCACCCGCAGACGGGAAGGCCGACGCTGGGTCCGGTCTAGCCCGGTCGCGTCGCGCGACTACGGTTTCTGACGAAGTTCGCACGCTTTTCGTCAGAAACCGCCGTCTCGGCGGAGTTCCCGTCAGTGGGTCCAGCCCGCGGCGGACTGGTCGTCGAAGGTGCGGTCGATGCGCTCGAAGCGGCGTCGAATCGAGCCGCGGGCCGCGCGGTGCGGTAGCACGTAGAGCCGGTTGGCTTCGATCGCGTCGGCGGTCAGGCGCGCCACCTCGTCGACGTTGAGCACGGAGTCGTCGCTCGGATCCGACGCCAACTGCTGAACCGAGTCCGCGCCCGACGCGGTGGCCGGACCGTAGTCCTCACTGCGCACGCGTTCGGTGTTGGCCAGCAGGTTGGTGTCGACGATCATCGGGCACAACACCGTCACACCGATGCCGTTGGCGCGCACCTCGCGCGACAACGTCTCCGCGAGCGCGACGACGCCGTACTTGGCGACGCAGTAGGGGCCCAGGCCGACATTCGGAATCAGTCCGGCGAACGACGACGTGAACGCGATGTGGCTGTCGGCTTCCTGCGCGATCAGCCGCGGCAGGAACGCCTCGACGCCGTGGATCGGTCCCCACAGGTCCACGTCGATGACGAACCGCCAGTCGTCATGGCTGGTCTCGGCGATGGGGCCGGCATAGGCGATCCCGGCATTGTTGAAGACCAGGTGCACGTCGCCGAACACGTCGAACGCCTCGTCGGCCAACCGGTTGACATCGTCGAACTTGCGCACATCGCACACCACGCCGCGGGCGTCGACGCCGTCGGCGCGCAGATCGGCCACCGCACGGTCGAGTGCGGCCGAGTCGATGTCGCTGAGCATGATGCGGGCTCCGCGCCCGGCGAATTCGCGTGCGGCGGCCAAACCGATTCCGCTTGCGCCGCCGGTAATGACCGCCGTGCGTCCGTTGAACGTATCCACCCGCCGAAGACTAGGCGGTCAGCTCAGATCGCGAGGGCGATCCCATGCCGGCTCGCCCAGCCGGGCCCGGATCGCCGCCCACGGGTCCGCATACCGGCCGGGCGTATCGCGGTACGCGCCCCGACGCTCGAGGAGCGCACGCGCAAGCGGCGCAAGCGGTATCAGCAATCGCGCCGCGTAACGCGTCCAGCCTGCGTTGGCGGCGGTCTCGGCTTGCATGTCCGGCCACGAGTAATGCTGGAACCGCAACGCTTCCTGCGCGCGGGTGGTGTCCATCCAATCGGTGACGAACCAGGTGTCGTCGCGGTCGGGGTCTCCGGGCCTGCCGGGCGGCAGCACCCCGGGAAGGCCGCGGGCCGCAGCCAGCGCCGCGCCCACGTCGCCCTGGCGGATGCGGTGCGAGTCGTCGCCGGCGATCAGCAGGATCTCCCCGACGACGTCGGCCGTGGTGGCGGCGGCGAAGGCCCACGCGACGTCACGGACGTCGACACTGTGCAGGCGGCCGTCGGTGGGTAGCAAACTCTCTAAGTACAGGGCGTCGGCGCTCAACGGCATCGCATTGGGGTCGGTGCTCAGCACACCACCCAGGCGCAGCACCACCCAGGGCAGGCTCGAGGCGCGCACGATCGCCTCGGCCTCCGCCTTGGTGCCGCTGTACAGATCGCACGGCCGCATCGGATCGTCGGCCCGCACGGGAGCGGTCGACCTGTGCGGGTTGCGCGCACCGTAGACCGCGTTGCTCGACGCCTGGACGAAGCGCGGGGGCGTGGGTTGTTGTTCGGCGATGCGCACCAGCGTCGCGGTGGCCTCGACGTTGACGCGCCGCGCGAGCCCGGGGTTCTTGTAGATCGCCGGCGGGATCACCGCGGCCAGATGGATGATCGCGTCGGGCGAGACGTCGGCGACCAGCCGCTGCACCGAAGCCTCGTCGGTCAGGTCGGCCCACCGTACGGTGGCGCCCCGTGGCAGCTTCGCCTGTGCCTTCCTGTTCGCAGGGGTGTCCAGGTCGGCCACCACGACGGAGCGTCCGAGTTCGGCCAGCCTGCGTACGGTCGCCGAACCCACCAGGCCGAAGCCGCCGGTCACCAATATCGCCCCGGTCATTGCGCCTCCCACCTGCGAATATGACATTCTCTTTTTACGAAAGTAGCATGTTCAGGTCTAGGGGAGGGGCGGCGCGGGGTATGACAGGTACGCCATGAACAGCAACGGGGCGCAGAAGCCGGAAGTCGCCAAGTGGGATCCCGCGTTCACCCGGGGCATCGTCAACACGGTCGGCCCGCTTATCAAACGCTACTTCCGCGCCGAGGTGCGCGACGTGGACGTCATGCCCGCTGCCGGCGGCGCTCTGCTGGTGTCGAACCACTCTGGCGGCATGCTGACGCCCGACGTGCTGGTCTTCGCTCCGGCCTTCTATGAGACGTTCGGCTTCGACCGGCCCGTCTACACGCTCGGACACGACGCGATCTTCGTCGGGCCGGTCGGCACATTGTTGCGGCGCGCGGGTGTCATTGGGGCGAATCGGGAGAACGCCGCCAAAGCGTTGCGCGAGGGCGCCGTCGTATTGGTCTTCCCCGGCGGGGATTACGACTCCTACCGGCCGACATTCAACGAGAACGTCATCGACTTCGCGGGCCGCACGGGATACGTCCGGACCGCTGTCGAGTCTGACGTGCCGATCGTGCCCATGGTGTCGATCGGCGCTCAGGAGACACAGCTGTTCCTCGCGCGTGGCGACTCGATCGCCCGACGCATCGGACTCAAGCGCCTGCGCGCCGAGATCCTGCCGATCAGTGTCGGATTCCCGTTCGGGGTGTCGGTGTTCTTCCCGCCGAACCTCCCGCTGCCCGCCAAGATCACCACGCGGGTGTTGCCGCCGATCAATGTGGTCGAGCAGTTCGGAAAGGACCCCGACGTGAAGGAGGTCGATGCGCACGTGCGCTCCGTGATGCAAGCCGCGCTCGACGAACTGGCCGCCGAACGCCGATTCCCGGTTCTGGGCTGACCGATGGCTGACGTTCTCGGACTCGTGCAGACGCTGTGGCGGGCCGGCTTGATCGCGCCGCTGCGGCCCGATAAGTACCTACGGATGGGCGCGGCGATGCGTCGCGTGGGCATGACCGCGACGGTCGGCTTCGCCGCGGCCGCGCAGCGCTGCCCGGACCGCCCAGGACTCGTCGACGAGCGCGGCACCCTGACCTGGAAGCAGATCGACGATCGCTGCGACGCGGTGGCCACCGGGCTGCAAGCCCTTTCCGGCGGCACACCGAAAACCGTTGCCGTGATGTGCCGCAACCATCGCGGCTTCATCGAGTCCCTGGTGGCCTCGAACCGAATCGGCGCCGACGTGCTACTCCTCAACACCTCGTTCGCGGGTCCGGCCATGGCCGAGGTGGTTGATCGAGAAGGCGCCGACGTCGTCATCTTCGACGAGGAGTTCGCCGAGATCGTCGACCGTGCCATGGCCGACAAACCCGACGCGACGCGGATCCTCGCCTGGACCGACGAAGCTACCGACGGCCTGACCCTCGATCAGCTCATCGAGTCCAACCTCGGCAAGCGACCCGCCGCCACCGAACGCAACAGCGACATCATCCTGCTGACGTCGGGCACCACGGGAACCCCGAAAGGCGCCAAACGCGGTCAAGGCAGTGGGGGCGCAGGCGATCTCAAGGCGGTGCTGGACCGAACACCGTGGCGCGCCGAGGAGGCCACCGTCATCGTCGCGCCGATGTTCCACGCGTGGGGCTTCTCGCAGCTGCTGTTCGCCGCGCTGCTCGCCTGCACCATCGTCACCCGCCGCAAGTTCGACCCCGAGGCCACGCTGGAGCTGGTCGACCGGTACAAGGCAACCGGTCTGGCGGTCGTGCCGGTGATGTTCGACCGGATCATGGACCTTCCCGACGAGGTGCTGAACCGCTACAGCGGCAAGTCACTTCGCTTCGCGACGGCGTCAGGTTCGCGGATGCGGCCCGACGTGGTCATCAAGTTCATGGACCGGTTCGGCGACGTGATCTACAACAACTACAACGCCACCGAAGCGGGCATGATCGCCACCGCGACGCCGTCCGACCTGCGCGCGGCTCCCGACACGGCCGGGACCCCCGCCGACGGCACCGAGATCCGCATCTACGACGCGGATTTCAACGAACTCCCCGCTGGCGAGACGGGTCAGATCTTCGTCCGCAGCGGCACGCTATTCGACGGGTACACCTCCGGCCAGACCAAGGACTTTCACGACGGTTTCATGGCGTCGGGAGACGTCGGTTACCTCGATGAGGCCGGGCGGTTGTTCGTGGTCGGCCGCGACGACGAGATGATCGTCTCCGGCGGAGAGAACGTGTACCCGATCGAGGTCGAGAAAGCGCTGGCCCAACACTCCGATGTCAAGGAGGCGGTGGTGCTGGGCGTCGACGACGAGCAGTACGGTCAGCGCCTCGTCGCCTTCGTCGTGCTCAACGACGGTAAAAGCGCAGGCCCCGACGACCTCAAACAGCACGTCCGTGACAACCTCGCCAACTACAAGGTGCCGCGGCAGATCACCGTCCTCGACGAACTTCCACGCGGCAACACCGGCAAGGTGGCTCGGAAGGACCTGCTCGACCTGGTCGACTAGCGGGCCGCAGGGGCCGGTGCCATCGCCGTGCCCACCACGGACAACGCGGGAAGCCCTGCCGCGGAGCGGATCTCGTCGAGGCCGTGCACCATGGCGTCGGTGGCCTCGTGGATGTCGTCGAAGGTCACGTCGTCGGACAGGATCGAGATGTCCACCTGGTCGACGTAACTCCACACCGTCATGTTGAACGCGCTGCCGGCCGACAGCACGCCGATCGAGTAGATCTCGCTCACCGGGGCGCCGCCGATGTGGCCGCGGCGGCGTGGTCCGGGCACGCTCGACACCGCGACATTCATCAGCGGGTTGTGCTTGGCGCGTTGGCTCTGCCAGCGGAGGAGCGTCGGTGTCAGTGGGGGAGGGAGGTACTCCATCAACTGGCCCTGCAACTTGGGGCCGAGCAGTTCGTAGTTCTCCTTGGCTCGCGCAGTCGCCACGGACGTCAGCCGCACTCGTTCGAGCGGGTCGTCGATATGGACGGGGAGCGATACCGACAGGCCACCGATTTCGTTGCCGGTGACCCGGTCCGGAGACAGGTCCGTGCTCACCGGGACCGACGCCATCAGAGGCCGGTCGGCGCGCCCGTCGTATCGCAACAGCAGTTCGCGCAGCCCGCCCGCCGCGGTGGCCAGCACTATGTCGTTGAACGTCACCTTTAGTTGTTTGGCCGTCTCCTTGACCTCGGCCAGCGACAGCGACGCCGTGGCGAATGTGCGTCCCGGCGAGACCACGTGGTTGAGGAACGTTGGCGGTGTGCGGAACATCTTGGCAAGCTCCGGTTGATCGGCGCGCTCCTTGGCGCGGCGCCGCAACTTGGTGAACCCGCGCACCGCCTCGCGAGCGAGCGTAGGAAGGGCGGCCACGTTCGACGCGTGGTCGCGCATCGCGACCTTCACCAGATCGGATCGCCCCGGGGCGTCACAGACGGCGTAGTCCTCGTGCTCGTTCTGCGTACCGTCCGCGAGATCCATCAGCCGCGCAAGCAGATTCGCCGACGCCACACCGTCGGCCAGGGTGTGGTGCACCTTCCCGATGAGTGCGAACCGGTCGTCGGCCATACCCTCAGCGAAGTGGAACTCCCACAGCGGGCGGCTGCGGTCGAGCGGTGTGCTGGCGATCTTGCCGATCACCTCGTCGAGCTCGCGGCGGCCACCTGGGCTCGGCACGTGTACGCGGCGCAGGTGGTAGTCGAGGTCGACCGGGCAGTCCTCGAGCCACATCGGGTGATGCAACTTCCACGGAATGTCGACGAGCCGGTAGCGCAGCGGGTCGAGCAGGTGCAGCCGCCGGGCGATGGTGCGGTGGAACAAGTCGAAGGTGAATTCGCCGTCGAAGTCGGCGGCGTTGATGATGGCGACCTTCAACGTGTGCGTGTGCAGGTTGGGCGTCTCGCTGTAGAGCAGCATGGCGTCCATACCGTTGAGTCGCTTCATATCCCCACCCCCTGCAGCCTCGGAGCCCAAGTGTCTATCGAACCACTCCGAAGGTCATGATCGGGGGGTTTCGGTAAGCGGGCAGCCAGCGCCTGTCCCTGGCTATTGTTAGTAGGTCGAACGATTGGAGTGGGCCGATGAGGGCGATCGTGTGCCGGGAGTACTGCCAGCCCGAAGATCTGGTGCTCGACGAACTTCCCGATCCGACACCGGAACCCGGCCAGGTTGTGATTAGGGTGCGCGCGGCCGCGGTCAACTATCCCGACGTGTTGTTGATCGGCGGCAATTACCAGGTCAAGGTGCCGCCACCGTTCAGCCCCGGCAGCGAGATGGCAGGAGAGGTGATCGCCGTCGGTGACGGCGTCGACTGCCGCGTCGGTTCCCGAGTGACGGCGACGACATTCGTCGGCGCCTTCGCCGAGCAGGCGGTGGTGGACGCACGCGCGGTGTCGCCGATTCCGGACGGCGTCGAGTACGCCGTAGCCGCCGCGTTCGGCGTCACTTATAAGACCGCGTTCTACACCTTGCGTACCGTCGCGCCGGTGCAACCGGGTGACTGGGTCGTCGTGCTCGGTGCCGCGGGGGGCGTCGGACTCGCCGCGGTCGACATCGCGCGACTGCTCGGCGGCAGGGTGCTGGCGGCGGCTTCGGGTCAAGAGAAGCTCGATCTGTGCCGCGAGCGCGGCGCCGAAGCGTGTGTGGACTACGACCGCGAAAGTCTGCGTGATCGAATCAAGGAGATCACCGGCGGGGCCCGCGCCCAGATCGTCGTCGACCCCGTCGGCGGACCGTACTCCCTGCCCGCGCTGCGCGGCCTCGGGCGGGGCGGAACCTTCGTCACGCTCGGCTACGCGGCCGGCGAGATCCCATCTGTTCCGCTCAATCTGGTTCTACTGAAAGGTATTACAGTCCGCGGCATGGAGATCCGAACCTTTGCGTCGGACTACCCGGAAGAGGTGGTACGCGACGACGAGGAACTACACGCCCTGTACGCCGAGGGCAAGCTCCGTCCCCACATCGGCGCCCGGTTTGCGCTCGAGGACGCCGCGGCCGCGTTGCGTCACGTCGCCGAGCGCAGGGCATTGGGCAAGGTCGTCATCGACATCTAGGTCGTGCGCCTAGTCCAGAGCAGCCAGCGCGGCGCGGGTGTCGAGGTCGATGAACGCCGCCGAATACCGTTGCGCCAGCGCCAGACAGATGTCGGCGCCTTGCCATGCGTCGCCGCCGGAGAGCGTCGCCATCCAGATGGCCAGCCCGTGTGCGACCGACGCGCGGTACCGCAGCCACACTTCCTCGGCCGATGGGAGCTCGGCGGCGGGCAGGGTGAGCGCTGCGCGGTACTCGTCGAGCAGGTCGCGCTCGGCCCGCCTGCGGTCCTCGATCGTCAGCGCCCCCTGCAGGAAGTAGCCGAGATCCAGGGACCAGTTGCCGCGCCGCGCCATCTGCCAGTCCAGGAACCCCACCTCGTCATCGGGCAGCACGTAGGTGTTGCCGATGTGCGGATCGCCGTGCAGCAGGGTCGGGGCGGACGTCGAGGATCCAGTCAGGGTGCCGATGTAGCGGGCCCAGATGTCGACGAACAAATCGGTGCCGCTGAGGCCGAGTATCTGAGAGGAGACGGTGTCGCCCAGTCGATCGCGGGCGATGTCGAGCGGCGCATGCTCGAGTCCTTCGAACGCCACGAACGGCTCGAGCCAGTCCAGCGCCGGGTTCGCGGTCAGCCGCTCACCCCAGAACTGGCTGTGCATACGTGCCAACCCACGGACGCCGTTGGCGACCTGCTCGACCGACATCGGCCGGGTGGAGTCGCGTGGATCGGCGCCGCGCGCGACGACGTCCTCCATGATCATCACGAAGTTCGAGCCGGGCTCGTCGATCAACGCGGCGTAGACGGTCGGATGGTCAAGCGGCAGCAACACACCCGAGCTGAACAGCCGCGGTTCGTGGAACAAGCCGCTGGTGAGAGCGACCAGCTCGGCGTGGTCGGGGTCGACGGCCTTGGCGAACACCGTCTTCGGGCCCGACCCCGTCGAATACTTCAGTGCCAGCCGCGCCCGGCGATTGGTGCCGTCGTCGCGCAGCGCGACGCTGACGTCCTCGACGGTGGCGCCCGGGAAGTGCTTCCCGAGCGCGGCCGTCATCCACCCCGGTGTGATCTCCTCCCAACTGCGCGGAAGCGACAGCTCGGCAGCGGTCATCTGGGTGCCTACTTGAGGCAGCTGCCGCCGTCGACCGGCAGCGTCACCCCGGTGATGTAGCGGCTCTCGTCGGAGGCCAGGAACAGCACGGCGTTGGCGATGTCCTCGGGCTCCACCCAGCCGATCGGCAGCGTGTGCATCATCTGCGCGACGACCTTCATGTCGTCGGGGCCCGGGTTCTCCAGGTCGGGACGGAACAGCTTCATCGTCCCCTCGTTCATGTACAGCGGCGTGTTGACATTGGTCGGATGCACGGAGTTGACGCGGATGTTCTGTGCGCCGAGCTCGA
Organism: Mycobacterium lehmannii; assembly: GCF_001499925.1. NCBI lineage: Bacteria > Bacillati > Actinomycetota > Actinomycetes > Mycobacteriales > Mycobacteriaceae > Mycobacterium > Mycobacterium lehmannii. The sequence continues at coordinate 298,757 of NZ_LQIR01000023.1, read as the reverse complement.
CCGCGAACGTCCGCATCAGGCCCACCACACCGTGTTTCGCGGCAACGTAATGGCCCGTGTGCGGGTAGGCCTTCAGGCCGCCGACCGAGCTGGTCAGGATGATCGAACCGCCGCGGCCGCCGGCCAGGATGTGTGGCACGCCCGCCTTGACGCTCTTCCAGACGCCGGAGAGGTTGACGTCGATCATGTCCGTCCAGTCGCCTTCACTGGTCTTGTCCAGCGTGGCTCCGCCGTTGCCGATGCCGGCATTGGCGACGATGATGTCCAGCCGGCCGAGCTGCTCAACACCTGTGTCGACGGCGGACTTGAGCGCATCGAAGTCGCGGACGTCGACCTCGGCGGTGTAGATGCGGCGGTTGAGGCCCTTCACCAGATCGGCGGTCTCGGCGAGGTCTTCGGGCGTGGACAGTGGGATCTGCACGCTGTCGATCTGCTTGCAGATGTCGACGGCGATGATATCGGCGCCTTCCTGCGCCAGCCGTACGGCATGGGCGCGGCCCTGGCCGCGGGCGGCGCCGGTGATGAAAGCGACCTTGCCTTCAACGCGTCCGGTCATCGGTTACCTCAATTCGTTGTCGTAACAGGGGGTTTGGGTTCTACTTCGAGTTGACAAAGGTGGGCATGGTTTCCCAGCCGCGGACCGCGGTGGTCGGCGATGGGCGCGCGTTGGGCCAATCGACCTCCCAGGTCGGGAACCTCTTGAGGATTTCCTCGAGCGCGATCCGGCCCTCCAGGCGTGCCAGCGCGTTACCCATGCAGAAGTGGGTTCCGGCACCGAACGTCATGTGCGAGTGCAGTTCTCGGTGGATATCAAAGACGTCGCCGTTCGGCGGGAAGCGGCGATGGTCGCGATTGGCCGCGCCCACCAGCATCAGCATCGCCGATCCCTCGGGGACCGTTTGGCCGTAGTACTCCACATCGCGGGTCACGTACCGGGCGATCTGCAGCGCCGGCGGTTCCCAGCGCAGGATCTCCTCGATCGCTTGCGGGATGAGCGCTGGGTCGGCGACCAATTCGGCGCGCTGGTCGGGGTAGTCGGCGAGTGTCTTGCCGGCCCAACCGATCAAGCGCGTGGTCGTCTCGCTGCCCGCGGTGGCGATGACCGTCAGGTACATCAGCAGTTCTTCCCGGCGCAGTCTGCGACGGGTGCCGGTTTCGTCTTCGAACTCGGCGTTGAGCAGGTCGGTCATGATGTCGTCGGAGGGATGCTCGGTGCGGTAGTCGATGAATTCGGCGAACACCTCACCGCTGGCCATCAGATCGACTGAGTCGCTCTGCAACGTCGCCTCACCGTGCTCGGTGACGCGGCGCTGGTCGGCTTCCGGTATGCCCAAGAGCATTCCGATGACGCGCATCGGCATCTGCGCGCCGAGATCGTTGACGAAGTCGAATTTGTCCGTGCCGGTCAACGGGTCCAGGCAACCGGCGGTGAACTCGCGGATCTGGGGTTCCAGCGCCTGCACCTTCCGCGGGGTGAACACCCGGGACAGCAGGTTGCGGTGGATGTTGTGGATCGGGGGATCTTCGAAAATCAGTGTGCCCGGGGGGATCTCCATCCCCGATTTGATGATCTCGAGCAATGCGCCGCGACCCGAGATGAAGGTCTGGTGGTCGATGACGGCCTTGTTGACATCCTCGAACCGGCTCAACGCGTAGAAGTCGTGTTTGGCGTTGTAGTACAGCGGGGCCTCTTCGCGCAGGCGCGCGAAGACCGCGTACGGGTTCATGTTGAGCTCGACGCTGTACGGGTCGTAGTACAACTCGTCCTGTTCCGCATCGTGTACGTCGGGATTTTCAGCGCTGATCGTCACCGGATCGCCTCTCGCCGGTCAGGTCGCATAAGACAGTGGGCTGGCATTTGTCTCACAACTCTGGCATTCGCTCCGAAGGAGTGTCAATACGGGATTCAAAACGGAATATTTAAGCTCTTCGCTCAGAAGAATACGATTCTCCGCACGAGTTGTCAGGCTCGGTTTCGGGGCGCGGTGGGAACGAGAACGCGATTCTCGCGCCAGAGGTGAGAACGGAGTTCTCCGCCTACTTGGCGGCAAATCCGTGCGAGACGAAGTCCCAGACCTCGTCGGCGGTGATCGGGTGCGTGGTGCCGTCCTCGGCACCGTTGGACTGGGCCACGAACATGACCGTCTGCATGGTCATGGCCGCCATCCGCTTCGGGTTGATGCCCTCCCGCAGCTGGCCTGCCTCACCGGCCTCTTCCATCAGCTCGGTCAGCAGCGCGAGCAGCGGCGCGTGTGCGATCTTGACCTCGGCGGGGTGCGAGAGCAGGAGCCGAGGGGCGAAGTCGGTGAACAGCGGGCGTTTGGCCGTCGGGTCCGGACGCGAGGATTCGAAGAGCAACTGCACGGCGACCTTCAGCCGCTCGATCGGCTCGTCCTCGGTGGTGGTGGCTGCGCGGATTTGGTCCGCCGACCGGCTCAGTGCGTCCTCGAAAAGGGCCAACAGCAACTCGTGCTTACCGTCGAACTGCAGGTAGAAGCTGCGTAGCGATTGCCGCGAGCGATCGACGACCTCTTGGACGGTGAAGTCGGTACTGCCCTTTTCGATGATGATCGCCTGCGCGGCGTCCAGGAAGCGCTGTACGCGTTGCGCGGCCCGTAGCTTCGCGGTTTTGATCGACCGTTCGACCGCGCGCTGCTTCCAGGCAGGCTCCTCGCTGGGGCTTGTCACCGGCGGCTCAGACGCCGGCCGGGTGGGGAGAACATGAACTGACTGTACCGGAGAACGTCTCGCCATTGCGGTCCTCGACCCCCTCGCGGCCAACGTGTCAGAGATTGTAACTTTCTCACGATGAGAATAGTATTCTCATTTTGGAGATAACAATAGTCCTACCAAAGATTTGATCCGGCGGGAGTCCCGTGCAGCTCACCTTCGATGCTGATGTCGAGGCGTTCCGCGCCGAATTCAACGCCTTCCTCGACCAACATCTTCCCCCCGATGCCGTCGCCCTGGAGCGGTCGCGGTCCAGCAGCGACGTGCCGGGCTGGGCCCGGGACTGGCAACGGCTGATGTTCGACAACGGATGGCTGCTGCCCGGCTACCCGCCGGAGTTCGGCGGGCGCAACGCGACGATCCTGCAGCAGTACGTCCATCAAGAGGAACTGGCGCGCAGGCGGGTGTATCTGACCTACAACGTGCAGGGCGTCGGGATCATCTCGGCATCGCTGATCTCGTTCGGGACACCCGAACAGCAGCAGCGCTGGGCGGTGCCGATCCTTCGCGCGGAGATCACCGCGTCGCTGGGGATGAGTGAACCGGGCGCGGGATCGGACCTGGCGTCGCTGCGCACCACCGCGGTGCGCGACGGGGACCATTTCGTCGTCAACGGGCAGAAGGTGTGGACCTCGGGGGCACACGACGCCGACGTCCTGCTGACATTCGTTCGTACCGATCCGAAAGCGGCCAAGCACAAGGGCATCAGCGTGCTGATGATCCCGACGAACCTGCCGGGGGTGGTGCGACGTCCATTCGCGTCGCTGTGCGGCAACGACGACCTGGATTTCAACGAGGTCTTCTTCAACGACGTCCGGGTGCCCGCCGAGAACCTGGTGGGACCGTTGAACGAGGGTTGGCGGGTCGCCAACGGCTCGCTCGGGCACGAGCGAAACATGCTGTGGCTCAGCTATGCGGACCGCCTGCAGGAACTGGTCGAAGATTTCCGTCCCATCTCCGCACTCGATCGCGACCGGTATGCCGAGCTGGTGATGGACAACCAGGCGTTGCGCCTGCTCGGCTCGGTGGCACTCGCCCGTGCCGCGCGCGGCGATGAGGATGTGCCCGCCCTGTCGGTGCTCAAACTGCTCGGCTCGGAGGCGTCGCAGTCGGCGGCCGAGTACGCGCTGGCCGCCGCGGGGACCGACGCGCTGCCCGCGCCGAACTTTTCCGGCCCATACAGCGCACAGCATCTGGAGCTGTACCGGTGCGGGTGGTTCGAACGCTACGTTCGCACCTTCGGCGGCACGATCGCCGGCGGCACCTCAGAGATTCAACGCAACATCATCGCCCAGCGCTTGCTGGGACTGCCTCGAAACTAAAAGGACTGCACCGTGTACATCGAATACGAGGTCGCCGACCGCATCGCGACCATCACCCTGAACCGGCCAGAGGCCGCCAACGCGCAGAACCCGGAACTGCTCGACGAACTCGACGGGGCGTGGACCCGCGCGGCCGAGGATCCCGAGGTGTCGGTGATCGTGTTGCGCGCCAATGGGAAGCACTTCTCGGCCGGGCACGATTTACGCGGCGGGGGACCGGTCCCGGACAAGATCACGCTGGAGTTCATCATCCAGCACGAGGCCAAGCGCTATCTGGAGTACACGCTGCGCTGGCGCAATGTGCCCAAGCCGTCGATCGCCGCCGTTCAGGGCCGCTGCATCTCCGGTGGCCTGCTGTTGTGCTGGCCGTGCGATCTGATCATCGCCGCCGACGACGCCCAGTTCTCGGACCCGGTGGTGCTGATGGGCATCGGCGGCGTCGAATACCACGGACACACTTGGGAACTCGGACCGCGCAAGGCCAAGGAGATCCTGTTCACCGGCCGCGCTATGACGGCCGAGGAGGTCGCGGCCACCGGCATGGTGAACAAGGTGGTGCCTCGCGACCAGCTCGACTCGGAGACCAGGGCGATGGCCGAGCAGATCGCCAAGATGTCACCGTTCGCGCTGCGCCAAGCCAAGCGTGCGGTGAACCAGACGCTCGACGTGCAGGGGTTCTACGCCGCCATCCAGTCGGTGTTCGACATCCACCAGACCGGCCACGGAAACGCGCTGAGTGTCGGTGGATGGCCGGTGCTGGTGAACCTCGACGAGATGAAGGCCAGCATCCAGTAACCCTTTGTGCCGCGAGCGCGCGTTACCTTTGTGCCGCGAGCGTGCGTGTTTGCGCACGACACGCCGCGGATTTTCGACACTTTGCGCGCGCTCACGCGGCGCGAGCGTGACGAAGTTGTCGGTCGATCCTCGCTACGAATTCCGACGCCCGGTGTCGCACATCGTCGAAGACGATCGCGATGACGGTCCAGCCGACGTCCTGCAGGGCGAGTTGACGGCGACGGTCATTGCGCAGCGCATCGGGTTCGGTGTGCCAATCGATGCCGTCATACTCGACCGCGACGCCGAAGTCGGGCCATGCGAAGTCAAGACGCCGTAGCTGTCCGTTGCCGTCGACAACCTCGTACTGCAGTTCGGGCAGCGGCAAGCCACCGTCGGTCATCGCCAGCCGCGCTTCGCTTTCCATCGGTGACTCGGCGCGCGCGTCGGCGAGAGGCAGAAGGTCGCGCACCGCGACAATGCCGCGCCGACCGGCCTGTCGAATTGCCGCGCGCCACAACTCGGCCCGGGTGCACGTGCCCGAGCGGAGTGCAGCGTCGAGCGTCGCGAGTGCGCGGGGCCGACGCAGTGCGCGGGCCACTTCGATTGCAGTCCACGCCGGGGAAGTGGCGATCCGCCCGGCGGTTTGCACCAGCGGCGCACCGTCGCGGCGGTGCACGATCACACCGTCTGCCGACCGCAACTGGTGGCCGGGCGGATTGAGGACGTGAAGTTCAGCGGGTTCCTCGGTGTCGAAGCCGAACAGGGCGGCCGCAGTCGACAGGCATACCGGAACGGTTGTGCCGCACGAGAGGTCCAGGCCGCGCAGCCGCAGGTCGTCCGTCGGCTCGCCGAGACAGTAGATACCGTGACAGAGTCGCTCCAGATACTTGGCTTTCAGTATCGATTCGAACGTGTACCTGGGAATGATCGCCAGAATCTGGCCGGTGGTCGCCACGCCACCTTGCTCATCGAACAACTGCCTCAGGGCGGTATCCATGACCGCAATCGTCACGCCGACGCATCAACACCTCGGCCGCGAAGAACACGGTTGTGGATGAATCTGGTGTTGTGCACGGTCGGTGGTTCGCGAGCGTGCGCGAAGCGTCGAAATTCCGCGGCGTGTCGTGTGCAGACACGCACGCTCGCGGAACGAGGAGACCGGCGGGCTACAGGTGGGCGAGTCTCGGGACTGAGCCTCTGGCCCGCAGGCCGGCTCCGGCCCTCTTGGTGAGTTCGCGTGAGCTACCGAGCAATCCGTCGAGCACGAGGGCCCGCTTGATGTGCCGGTGCAGATCGTGTTCGGCGGTGAAGCCGATGCCGCCGAGCACCTGCTGGCAGTGCTTGGCCGCCGTCATCGCCGCTTTGCCGGCCGCCGCCTTGGCCAGCATCGCCGTGAGGTCCGCACTCTCCGTTCCCGGCAGGCCCAGCGTCGCCTCGGCGCCCTCGATCGCAACGAGCGTCTCGGCCAGCCGGTGCCGGATCGCCTGGAACGACGCGATCGGCTTACCGAACTGGACGCGATCCAGTGCGTGCTGACGGGCCAGTGCGAGCATTCCGCGTGCCGAACCGACCAGCCACCAGCCCACCGCGCGACGGGCCTCGCCCATCCGCATCAACTCGCCGTCGGGCACGCGGCGAAGCGGCAGGTCACCCAGCGTCGGCTCGGTGTTGGCCGTGCGCTCCCACACCACCCAGCCACCGCCGGTGTACGGCATCGGCGGTGTGCCGCCGGGCAGTCCGCCGATGGTCTCCAGCAGCACATCGTTGAGAACGGAAGCGTGCGAACCGGTTTCGCCCAGCAGCCGGAACACCAGCGGAATCGCCTGGTCGGGCGTGTCGGCCAGCATCTCGGCCCAGCCGAGTTCCGCGAGTGCCGCGTCCAACTCCGCCCCGGAGACCGACAGCATCGTCTTGCGCAGGGTGTCCTCGAGCATCGCCAGTGATTCGGCGTCCAAACCGGATTCCACTCCTCACTCCTTACCGAGATCGAGCAGGCGACGGGCGATGATGTTGCGTTGCACCTCGGCGGTTCCGCCGTAGATGCTTGCCGCTCGCGAATACAGGTACTCGGTCCGCCAGGTGTTGTCGTCGAGTTCGATGCGACCGGGCAGCAGATCGCGCACGGTGTCGTAGAGCCGCTGTTCGGCGCCTGCCAGCAGTACCTTGTCGATCGAGGTGTCCGCGCCCAGTTTCTGTCCCTCGCCCAGCCGGTGCTGGGTGGCGCGCGAACGGCAGCGCAACGTGTGCAATGCCAGGTACACCTCGCCGAGGTCGGAATCCGACGCGGTGCCAAGGCCTTTGACTTCGTTGACGAGATCGTCGAAGCGCGAGTACAGGTAGGCGATGCGCTGCCAGAAGCAGGTGGAACGCTCGTAGGGGAGCAGGTCCATCGCCAGCTTCCAACCGTCCCCGGGATTGCCCAGCATGCGATCCGCAGGCACCACGACGTCGTCGAAGTACACCTCGCAGAACTCGTCGACGTCGTGCATGGTGCGCAACGGGCGCACCGAGACACCCGGGGAATCGAGGTCGACGAAGAACGCGGTGATCGCCTCGTGATTGGGCGTGTTCGTATCGCCGGTGCGGGTGAGCAGGATGCACCGCGTCGCGTACTGCGCGAAACTGGTCCACACCTTCTGGCCGTTGATCACCCAGTTGTCACCTTGGGGCACAGCGCGGGTCGTCAACGACGCCAGGTCACTGCCCGAACCGGGTTCGGAAAAGCCTTGGCACCATGACTCTTGACCCGACAGCAACCGCGGCACCATCTCGGCGGCCAGTTCGGGCCGCGCGTAATCGATCATGGTCGGTGTCAGCACGTCGAGCATCGAGTACGGGCCCGGATGGTCGAGACCGCGTCCGACGACCTCCTCGCCGACGATGGCGCGCAGGATGTCGGGGCCGCCCAGCCCGCCGGCCGACTCCGGCCAGCCGTAGCGCATCCAGTCCGCGTCGTACAACGCCTTGAGCACTCGCAGGTGCTGGGCTTGATGCGCGTCGAGCGAGTCGTCGTCGGAAGGGGTCAGGTCGTTGGCGTCGAGCCATTCCCGCAGTGCGGTACGGAACGCGGCCGGCTCGAAGAGCTCTGTCATCCTGCTTCCGGCCTTCCGATCGCGTGAGGTCGGCCGGAGTCGTGGTCGCCGCTGCGCCGAATGAACGTCATGGCACGGGTTTTCAGCCGCCAGCCCTCGTCGGTGCGGACGTAAGTGTCGTTGTAATAGCCGATGCGCATGTCGTGCTTGGAATGCTCGATGAAGCACAGCGGCTGGGTGCCCGACGCCTTGTCGGGGTCGTCGGGGTCGAGGTGGACCAGCGACGTGCCGGTCATGAACAGGCCCTTGGGTGCGGCCTCGACCAGCTCGGGGAACCGGTTGAGCGTGTAGGTGGAGCCGAACGCGCTGTACGTCCCGTCGGGGGTGAACACCGATGTCAGGCCCTCGATGTCGCCCTGGGTGATGGTGACGGCGTACTTGGCCAGCAGCTGCTGGATCTCGACGAGATCGTCAGTTCGAGTCATGTCGGAAGACCTTACCGCCCTTCATTACAAAGTTGACATCCCGTGTAACCCCTATGTCGGTCAGGGGATCGCCGGGGACCGCGATGATGTCCGCGAGGTACCCCTCGGCAATGCGACCCAGGTCGGTTCTGTCAATCAGATCGGCGGCGACGACGGTCGCCGCGCGTAGCACGGCGGCGGGTGGCATACCCCAGTCCACCAACGTGACGAGCTCGTCGGCGTTCTTGCCGTGCGGAATGGCCGGGGCGTCGGTGCCGACCGCGATCTTCACGCCCGCTTCGTATGCGGCCTTGATTGACGTACGCGCCTTGGGGAACATTTCGGCGGCCTTGTCCTGCAGCGCTTTCGGAGCCCGGGACACATCCATGGCCTCGGCGAGGCGGCGCGTGGTCACCAGCCATCGGTCGTTGTCGATGAGCATCTGGATGGCTTCGTCGTCCATCAGGAAGCCGTGCTCGATACAGTCGATACCGCATGCGACGGCGTGCTTGACCGCCTCGGCTCCGTGGGTGTGCGCGGCCACCTTCAGCCCACGCCGGTGTGCCTCGTCGACGATGGCCCGCAGTTCCTCGTCCGAATAGTGTTGTGCGCCAGCCTCTCCGGTCAGCGACATCACACCGCCGGATACGCAGACCTTGATCAGCTGCGCGCCGTGCTTGATCTGGTAGCGCACCGCCTTGCGGATCTCGTCGACGCCGTTGGCGATGCCCTCCTCGACCGTCAGTTCCAGCGCGCCGGGCATGAACGCGGCGAACATCGTCGGATCGAGGTGCCCCCCGGTCGGGGTGATCGCGTGGCCCGCCGGGATCACCCGCGGACCATCGATCCAGCCCGCGTCGATCGCCTTGCCCAGCGCGACGTCGAGCAGGTACCCGCCGGTCTTGACGAACAACCCGAGGTTGCGAACCGTGGTGAAACCCGCTCGCAAGGTGCGTCGCGCATTGCCGACGGCCCGCAGCACCCGCGTCGCGGGGTCGTCCTGGACCTGGGACAGGCCGGGGTTCTCGCCCCGGCCGCCCATCAGGAGGTTGACCTCCATGTCCATCAGACCGGGCAGCAGGATGGCGTCACCGAGATCGATGACGTCGCCCTCGGCTGAGCCACCGACGCCCACAATGCGGTCGTCGTCGATCCGGACGATTCCCGGCCGGACGATCTCGCCGGCGTCGACGTCGAGGAGACCCGCGGCTTTGAGGGTCACTGCGCTCGGCGATGTGGGGGCACCGCCCGCTTGCGGGGGACCGCTTGCGCGAAGAGCGGACAACGTCAGACCACCGGCTCCCGGATGCAGGTGATGTAGGTGGCTCCGCTGTCGAGCACGCGCGGCTGCTTCCACACCTCGATCGGGAACGACACGTTGACCAGCGACTGCATCATGTGGATGAGAGCCTTTGCGTCATCGGGCATTCCGTCCAGCGGGAAGCGGGCGTCGCAGTACTCCATGACGGCCTCGAGGCGCTCCATGCCGGCGTCGTAGAACTCCTGCATCTCCTCCATCGTCGAGGACAGGCGCTTCTGGTAGCGCTCCTCTTCGGTGGGCAGGCACCAGTCGGTGAACCGCTCCAGGTCGGCGAATTCTTCCGGCAGCTTAGGCATTGATCGCGTCCTTCTCGCTCGCGGTTGCGGCGGCCTGTCCATTGGTGAGGCCCTTTTCCTTCTTGTAGGCGTTCACGTGGTCCCACGCGGTTTTGTGCAGGTGACGCAACAGCACCTCCTGGTCGCACAACGGGAAGTCCTTGACGACACGGGTGTTGATCATCGTCTGGGTGGCTTCGAGGGTGTTGGCGTCCTGGAACGCGTACTCCTTGAACGTCACGGCCGCAAGCTCGTGGGCGAGCCGCTCGCGCGTGTTCGTCGCGGGGACAAAGTACAGGGTGCACTCGAAGATGTGCTTGTCCACGTCGGTGGGCCAGTAGTGGTAGGTCAGGTACCAACCCGGCGCCCACAGCAGCAGCGTGAAGTTCGGGAAGAACTCGAAGGAGTCCTGACCCCAGGCGTGGTGCCGCGATGGGTTGACCGCAGGCGGAAGTTCTTCGGGCAGAATGCCCTTGATCTTCGGCCGGTCCCACGGTCCGAACAGGCCGCTGTGCAGGATCCGTTCGATGGGCTTGACCATGTTTATGTCCTTCGGCGGGCTCATCCCGCCCCACGAGGACACCATGGAGTGCCTGCCCTTGATGTCGTAGGCCAGTGCCTCGAAGCCGTAGCTGGCGAGCTTCTCGGCCTCCTCCTTGACCGCCTGCTTCATGTGCAGGATCGGAGCGTGATAGAACTCGACGAACGCGTCGATGAACAGCTTCCAGTTCGAGTTGACCTCGGCCCGATAGGAATACGTCTCGGTCATCTCGTGGAAGGGATAACCCTCCAGCCCCTTGGCGAAGTCGCCCAGGTATTCGGTGAGGGGTTCGGCGTCGTTGTCGAAGTTGATGAAGATGAAGCCTTCCCACACTTCGCAACGCACCGGCACCAACCCGTAGTCGGCCTTGTCGACGTCGAAGAACTCGCCCTCCTGCTGGATGAAGGTCAGATCCCCCTTGAGGTTGTAGCGCCAGGCGTGGTACTTGCAGGTGAACTGGCGGCACGTGCCCGAGACCTCTTCGCCGGGGTAGTCGTTCCACACCAGCTTGTTTCCGCGATGGCGGCACATGTTGTGGAATGCGCGCACCTCGTCGCCGTCCTTGACGATGATCACCGAGGTGCCCGCGCCCGCCGACGGCATCTCGCGCGTGAAGTAGCTGCCCTTCTTGGGAAGCCGCTCCACTCGTCCCACGTTGAGCCAGCACTTGCGGAAGATGGCCTGCTGCTCGAGCTTCCACTGCTCCGGGTCGATCGAATCGGTGTAGTCGACCGGTGCGGTGCCCAGTTCGGGCCAGTGCTCGGTCCAGCTACCCTCTTCTGGTTTCGGGAAAAATGCCACGATGTCTACCTCTCTGCGAGATTTTCGGCGTCTGGTTCTACGCCGAAAGTGTTGATGGCCATGGCCAGTGCGCCATAGCAGCCGATGGTGAAGACGAGGTCCATCAGCTGACGTTCCTCGAGGTGTTCGGACAGGGCGGCCCACGTCGCGTCGGAGACATTGGCGCTGTCCTGAAGTTCGTCGACCGCACGCAGTACGGCCCGGTCGAGCTCATCTGATGCCTCACCCCGTTGGACGGCGTCGATGACGTCGTCCGTCAGGCCCTCGTCGCGCCCCATTTCGACGTGGTGTCGCCACTCGTACTCGCACTCGGTCAGATGCGCGACGCGTAGGACCGCCAACTCGCGCAGCCGCGGCGGCAGTGTCGACCCGTACAGCAGGTGGAAGTTGAAACGCAGGAAGGCGCGGGTCAGCTTCGGATGGCGGACCATCGTCGCCAGCAGATTGCCCGCCCGTTCGGGATTGCGCCGTTCGGGAGACATGCTCGACAGTGCCTGCTCGACGGCATCGTCCCACTCCTGTGCGGGTAGCGGCGGCACGCGCAAGGCGCCTCCTTCCTGTGTGCTCTCGGCGATGAGAATCAGGTTCTCATATTTCGCCAATAGATTTCCACCTTTCGCGCCGACGGTCAACGCCGGAGGTCATCGACGGTGGTCACGAGGCTGCCTCTCCGAACCTAACTGCCCTGACAGGAGGCCATAGGGTGGTTTTCGGACATGGATTCTCGTAGGGTGAGAAGATAGTTTCCTCACATCGGGCACAGTCCGGATAGCTAGCCTCGGGGGACGCGACGAAAGGAACGGGCATGAACAAGGACGACATGATCTTGATCAGCGTTGATGATCACATCGTCGAACCGCCCGACATGTTCAAGAACCACCTGCCCAAGAAGTACATCGACGAGGCCCCGCGGTTGGTGCACAACCCCGACGGTTCGGACACCTGGCAGTTCCGCGACACGGTGATCCCGAACGTTGCGCTCAACGCGGTAGCGGGCCGTCCGAAAGAGGAGTACGGCCTGGAACCGCAGGGTCTCGACGAGATCCGGCCCGGCTGCTGGCAGGTCGACGAGCGAGTCAAGGACATGAACGCCGGCGGCATCCTTGGCTCGATGTGCTTCCCCTCGTTCCCCGGCTTCGCGGGCCGGTTGTTCGCCACCGAGGATCAGGAGTTCTCGCTGGCGCTGGTGAAGGCCTACAACGACTGGCACGTCGAGGAGTGGTGCGGGGCCTACCCGGCGCGGTTCATCCCGATGACGCTGCCGGTGATCTGGGATCCGGTGGAGTGCGCCAACGAGATCCGGCGCAACGCTGAGCGCGGTGTGCATTCGTTGACGTTCACCGAGAACCCCTCGGCCATGGGGTATCCGAGCTTCCACGATTTCGACCATTGGAAGCCGATGTGGGACGCGTTGGTCGACACCGAGACCGTGCTCAACGTGCACATCGGTTCTTCGGGGCGGTTGGCGATCACCGCTCCGGATGCGCCGATGGATGTGATGATCACGCTGCAGCCGATGAACATCGTCCAAGCCGCCGCAGATCTGTTGTGGTCGCGCCCGATCAAGGAGTACCCGACGCTCAAGATCGCGTTGAGCGAGGGCGGGACGGGTTGGATCCCATACTTCCTGGAGCGGGTCGATCGCACCTATGAGATGCACTCGACGTGGACGGGGCAGGACTTCGGGGGCAAGCTGCCCAGTGAGGTGTTCCGCGAGCACTTCCTGACCTGTTTCATCGCCGATCCGGTCGGGGTGGCCACCCGCAACGCGATCGGGATCGACAACATCTGCTGGGAGGCCGACTACCCGCACAGCGACTCGATGTGGCCCGGCGCGCCCGAGCAGCTCGACGAGGTGCTCACCGCCAACAACGTGCCCGACGACGAGATCAACAAGATGACGTTCGAGAACGCGATGCGCTGGTATCACTGGGATCCGTTCACCCACATCACCCGCGAACAAGCCACCGTGGGTGCCCTGCGCAAAGCCGCCGAGGGCCACGACGTCTCGATCCAGGCCCTGTCGAAGAAGGAAAAGACCGGCGCGTCGTTCGCGGACTTCGCGGCCAGCGCCAAGCAGGTGACGGGCAACAAGGACTAAAGAGGTCTGCAAGTATCGGAAGTTCCGGCCGCGGGGCCGGAAGGAGCGTCTATCAGTGCGCCGGTGCGGAAGCTGCGTTCACGCGCCGGCGCACTGCTCTGCGAGACGATGACAAGAGGAGAACCACCGTGCCCGGCGGGATGAGTTTCGAGCTGACCGAGGACCAGGAGCTGATCCGCAAGTCCGTCCGTGAGTTGGCGAGCAAGTTCGACGACCACTATTGGATGGAAAAGGACCTCGCGCACGAATTCCCGCGAGAGTTCTACGATGCGATCGCCAAGGGCGGCTGGCTCGGGATGACGATCCCCGAGGAGTACGGCGGGCACGGCCTGGGCATCACCGAGGCGACGTTGTTGCTCGAGGAGGTGTCGCGCTCCGGGGCCGCAATGAACGGCGCCAGCGCCATCCATCTGTCGATCTTCGGGATGCAACCCGTCGTCAAGCACGGCTCCGACGAGCTCAAAGCCGAGACGCTGCCGCGGATCGTCAACGGTGATCTGCATGTGTGCTTCGGCGTCACCGAACCGGGTGCGGGGCTGGACACCTCGCGCATTACCACCTTCGCCAAGCGCGAAGGTGACAAGTACCGGGTCAACGGGCGCAAGGTGTGGATCTCCAAAGCGCTGGAGTCGGAGAAGATTCTGCTGCTGACTCGGACCGAGACGCCGGCCGACCTAGAAAAACGCGGCGCCAAGAAGACCGACGGGATGACCCTGTTCCTCACCGACCTCGATCCCGACCACGTCGACATCCGGCCCATCAAGAAGATGGGGCGCAACGCGGTCAGCTCCAACGAGGTGTTCATCGACGACCTGATGGTGCCCGTCGAGCACCGGGTCGGCGAAGAAGGCAAGGGCTTCAAGTACATCCTGGACGGCCTCAACCCCGAGAGGATGCTGATCGCGGCTGAGGCGCTGGGCATTGGTCGGGTCGCGCTGGAGAAGGCCGTGAAGTACGGCAACGAGCGGCATGTGTTCAACCGGCCGATCGGCATGAACCAGGGCCTGCAGTTCCCGCTGGCCGACTCGCTGGCCCGCCTCGATGCGGCCGAGTTGGTGTTGCGCAAGGCCACCTGGCTCTACGACAACGGCAAAGCGTGTGGGCGCGAAGCCAATACGGCCAAGTACCTGTGTGCTGACGCCGGTTTCGGCGCGGCCGACCGGGCCCTGCAATTGCACGGCGGCATGGGTTACTCGGAGGAGTACCACGTTTCCCGCTACTTCCGCGAGTCGCGGCTGATGAAGATCGCACCCGTGAGCCAGGAGATGATCCTCAACTTCCTCGGCGAGCACGTTCTCGGGCTGCCGCGCAGCTACTGACGATGGAGTCCTGACTGATGGTCAACTATTTCGACTTGTCGGGCCGGTCGGCCCTGGTGACCGGCGGGGCCGGCGGTATCGGCTCGGCCGTCGCGCAGGCCCTGGCCGACGCGGGCGCCGCGGTGCTCGTCACCGACATCGATAAGGACGCCGCAGCTGCGGTGGCGCAACGCATTTCAGCCGGCGGTGGGCGCGCCGAGGCCGCCGCCCTTGACGTCGCCGACCGGGAGTCCGCCGACGCGGCTGCCGCACAGGCGGCCGCTCTGGCCGACGGTGCCCTGCACATCGTCATCAACAACGCGGGCGTGACCAAGCCGGCGATGTTCGAGAAGACGACGCAGGAGTCGTTCCGCCTGTTGTTCGACATCCACGTGATGGGCGCGTTCAACGTCACGCAGGCCGCGCTGCCGCACATCCCGACCGACGGCACCGGCCGCATCGTCAACGTCACCTCGGCGGCCGGCCTGACGGGCACGCTCGGCCAGGTCAACTACTCGGCGGCCAAGGCGGGCATCATCGGATTCACCAAATCCCTTGCGCGCGAATTGGCGACCAAGAAGATCATGGTCAACGCGCTGGCTCCGCTGGCCGCGACACCGATGACCGAGACCATCCGCACCAACGAGAAGTTCTCGGCGAACATGATGAACCGCATCCCGATGAAGCGGTGGGCGGATCCCGAGGAGGTCGCCGGCGCGTTCGTGTTCATGGCGTCCGACGCCGCGTCCTACATCACCGGACAGGTGCTGCCGGTCGACGGCGGAATGGTGATGTGAACGCCGCAGCGCCACTGAGCGGCGTCACGGTCGTCGCGATGGAGCAAGCCGTGGCGGCGCCGATGTGTACCCGGGTGCTCGCCGACTTCGGCGCCCGGGTGATCAAGGTGGAGAACCCCAACGGTGGTGACTTCGCCCGCGACTACGACGACGTCGTCAATGGCCCCGGTGGGTTGGCCGCGCACTTCGTCTGGTGCAACCGCGGCAAGGAGTCGGTGACGCTGAACACCAAGGCGCCCGAGGGCATGGACCTTCTGCACCGCCTGTTGGATCGGGCGGACGCGTTCGTGTCCAACCTCGCGCCGGGCGCCACCGCGCGGATGGGCCTGGCCCCCGCCGACCTGGCCACCCGTCATCCCAACGTGATTCCGGTCGAGATCGACGGGTACGGACCCGGTGGGCCGATCTCCCACAAGCGGGCGTACGACCTTCTCGTACAAGCGGAGTCGGGATCCTGCGCGGTCACCGGCTACCCGGGAATGCCGGCCAAACCGGGACCGGCGATGGCCGACTTCTCGACGGGCCTGTACGCGGCGATCTCCATCCTGGCGCTGCTGGTCGGACGAGGCAGGGGTAACGACGCGGCCACGAGTCCGTCGGTGGCGCTGAGCCTGTTCGACGTGATGACCGACGTGATGGGTTATCAGTTGACCTACACCCAGCATTCGGGCATCGACCAGGAACCGCTCGGCGTCGGCTCACCCGCGGTCGCGCCCTACGGGGCGTTCCCGACGCGGGACGGTCAGACGGTGGTGCTCGGCACCACCAACGACCGGGAATGGCAGCGGGTGGCCCGCGAGATCATCGACCGCCCCGACCTCGCCGACGATCCCCGCTTCGCCACCAACCCCGACCGGTGCGCCCACCGCGAGATCCTCGAGGAGGCCATTGGAACCTGGTGCGCTCAACGTGATCTCGCCGAAATTCAGAAGATCGCCGACGACGCCGGAATCGGTAACTCGCGGTACAACGTGCCCAGCGAGGTCGTCGCGCATCCCCACCTCACCGCTCGAGACCGGTGGCGCACGGTCGCGACCCCCAAGGGCGACATCCGCGCGCTGCGCCCACCGCCGGTGATCACCGGCTTCGAACAACCGATGGGGGCGGTGCCCGGTCTGGGTCAGCACACCGACGCCGTCCTCGGCGAATTGGGCCTCACGGCGGAGGATCTCGCGCGGTTACGCGCGGACGGAGTGATCGGGCCCGCGTACTCGTGAGCGATGTGCTGTTGACCTCCGACAGCGACGGGGTGCGCACCCTGACGCTGAACCGGCCGGACCGTAAGAACGCGATCAACGCGCAGCTGTGGGAGGAACTGGCCGATGCGCTGCGGGTGGCCGCCCGTGACACCGCACTGCGCGCATTGGTCATCACCGGTGCTGGTGGGGCGTTCTGCTCGGGCGCCGACATCGGCGTACCCGAGGACATCCACCCGCGGCACAAGCTGCGTCGGCTCACCGACGTCGCGCTCGCGCTGCACGAACTGTCCGTGCCCACCATCGCCAAGGTGACCGGGGTCGCGGTCGGGGCCGGCTGGAACCTGGCGCTGGGTTGTGACTTCGTGGTGGCGACACCGGAAGCGCGCTTCTGCCAGATCTTTTCGAAGCGCGGCCTGTCGGTGGACCTCGGCGGATCATGGCTGCTGCCGAAGCTGGTGGGTCTGCAACAAGCGAAGCGCCTGGTGCTGTTGGCCGACATGATCGACGCCGAGGAGGCCCGCGTGCTGGGCTTGGTCACCTGGGTGAGACCCACGGACGAGATCGACGGCTTCGTCGCGGATCTGGCGGCACGGCTCGCAGCGGGCCCACCGGTCGCGTTGGCGCAGAGCAAGGCGCTGCTCAACGACGGAGCCAACGCGACACTGCGGGAGGCGCTGGCCAACGAGGCCCGCGCCCAACCGGCCAACTTCGCCACCGCGGATTCGACGGAGGCCTATGCCGCGTTCGCCGCCAAACGTGAGGCCGTATTTACTGGTCGATGGGCGCTGGGGCCCGGATCGGAGAAGAACAATGCGTGAAACCGTGATCGTGGAGGCCGTGCGCACGCCGGTCGGCAAGCGCAACGGCGGATTGTCGGAGATGCATGCCGCCGACCTGTCGGCGATTGTGCTCACCGCACTGGTGGAGCGTGCGGGTATCG
This sequence comes from Mycobacterium lehmannii, assembly GCF_001499925.1. Taxonomy (NCBI): domain Bacteria; kingdom Bacillati; phylum Actinomycetota; class Actinomycetes; order Mycobacteriales; family Mycobacteriaceae; genus Mycobacterium; species Mycobacterium lehmannii. The sequence goes on along the minus strand of NZ_LQIR01000023.1, from coordinate 281,159 downwards.
ACCCCGAGATCGTCGACGACGTGGTGTGGGGTTGCGTGTCTCAGGTCGGCGACCAGTCCAGCAACATCGGCCGCTATGCGGTGCTGGCGGCGGGTTGGCCCGAGACGATCCCCGGCACCACAGTCAACCGCGCCTGCGGGTCGAGCCAGCAGGCGCTGGATTTCGCCGTCCACGCGGTGATGTCGGGTCAGCAGGATGTCGTCGTCGCCGGCGGGGTCGAGGTGATGAGCCGGGTGCCACTCGGTTCGGCGCGCGCCACCGGAATGCCTTACGGGCCCAAGGTCCTCGAGCGCTACGGCGACTTCACCTTCAACCAGGGCATCTCGGCGGAGTTGATCGCCCAGAAGTGGGGCTTCTCGCGCACTCGGCTCGACGAGTACTCGGTGCGCTCACACGAATTGGCCGCCGCCGCGCAGGACAAGGGCGCGTTCGAATCGCAGCTGATGCCGGTGTTCACCGACGGTGAGCCCGTAGTGGCAGACGAAGGTGTGCGGCGGGGTAGCACGGTCGAGAAGCTCGCGGGGCTCAAGCCGGCGTTCAAGGACGACGGCGTCATCCATGCGGGCAACTCGTCGCAGATCTCCGACGGTGCCGCAGCACTGCTGGTGATGGCCGCCGACAACGCAGTGGCGCTGGGCCTGAACCCGATCGCGCGCTACCGCGCTGGTGCGGTCACCGGCGCCGACCCGGTGCTGATGCTGACCGGTCCGATCCCGGCGACGGAGAAGGTTCTGCACAAGGCCGGAGTGGCCCTCGACGAGGTCGGTGTGTTCGAGGTGAATGAGGCGTTCGCGCCGGTGCCGCTGGCTTGGCTGGCCGAGACCGGCGCCGACGAAAACAAACTCAACCCGCTCGGCGGGGCGATCGCATTGGGACATCCACTCGGAGCGTCGGGCGCGGTGCTGATGACGCGGATGCTCAACCACATGCGCGACAACGGGCTTCGGTTCGGCCTGCAGACCATGTGTGAGGGCGGCGGAACCGCCAACGCGACGTTGGTCGAACTCATCGCCTAGCGACCATCGCCTAGCGGCTTGATGAACCCATCGCTGGCGATGGTGACCCAACACGTCGCCTGACTTCACGGGAGGACCCGCGTGCAGAGAAGCCTGTTCACCGACGACCATGAGGCGTTTCGCGAACTCGCCCGTGACTTCGTCGAAAAGGAAGTGGTCCCGCACTATCCCGAGTGGGAGAAGGGCGGGCGCATGCCTCGCGAGGTGTTCAAACAGATGGGGTCGCTGGGCATGCTCGGCATGGCCATCCCTGAGGAGTACGGGGGAGGCGGTACCTCCGACTACCGCTACAACGTTGTGCTGCAAGAGGAGGCGGCTCGCGCACTGGTCACGCTGTCGACCGTGCGCACCCAACTCGAGGTGATCCTCCCGTACTTCCTGCACTACGCCAACGAGGAGCAACGGAAGCGGTGGTTTCCCGGGCTCGCCGCCGGTGAGCTTCTCACCGCCGTCGCGATGACGGAACCGGGCACCGGATCTGACCTCGCCGGTGTGCGTACCACCGCGGTGCGCGACGGCTCCGAGAACGGGGACTGGATTCTCAACGGCGCCAAGACGTTCATCACCGGTGGTATGCAGGCCGACCTCGTGATCGTCGTCGCGCGGACCTCGACCGACCCGGACAACCGGCGCAAGGGGCTCACGCTGTTCGTCGTCGAGGACGGAATGCAGGGCTTCACCCGAGGCCGCGAGCTGGAGAAGATGGGCTGCAAGGTCCAGGACACCGCCGAACTCTCGTTCGTCGACGTCCGCGTGCCCGCGGCCAACATGCTGGGCGTAGAAGGCGAGGCCTTCAGCTACCTCGGCCACAATCTTCCCCAGGAGCGGCTCACCGTCGCGGTCGGATCGGTCGCGCAGGCGCGCTCGGCGATCGCGGCTGCCATCGAGTACACCAAGAGCCGCAAGGCGTTCGGGACTCCGGTGGCGTCATTTCAGAACACGAAGTTCGAGCTGGCGGCCTGCTCGGCGGAGGTGGAAGCCGCACAGGCGATGCTGGACCGCGCGGTGGCCCTGCACGTCGACGGCGAGTTGTCGGGCGCGGATGCGGCCCGCGTGAAGCTGTTCTGCACCGAGATGCAGCAGCGAGTGGTGGACCGCTGTCTGCAGTTGTTCGGCGGCTACGGCTACATGATGGAGTATCCGATTGCGCGGTTGTACACCGACGCCCGCGTGGCGCGCATCTATGCCGGCACCAGTGAGGTGATGAAGGTGATCATCGCCAAGTCGCTCGGCCTTTAGCGATTTCGGTGCACTACCGGTCGCTGAGCGACACGTAGTGCACCGAAATACGTAGTGCACCGAAATCACTGGGGAAGCTGCGGTTTGATCTCTTCGATGACCCACTGCGCGTAGTCGAGGTACTCGTCGACGCCGCTCACGGGTGGTAGGGGACCCGCACTGACGGTGACGCCTTGTTGCGCGAGCCAGCCCAAGCGGTCGACGATCTCGGCGGCGCTCATGCCCGGCCGGCCATCGGGGTCGTCCTGCACGGTGTGGCCTTCGCCCACCCGGTTCGTTTGCAGCCCGTGCACCACGTCGAACGGGCGTCCGTCGTAGCCCGGCTGGGACTTGATGAAGTCGAGGCGCTCGGCGATCTTGTCGGGCGGGGTGAGAAACGACCACCAACCCGACGCGTACTTCGCCGCCCTGCGCAGGGCCGCGTCGGCATCGCCACCGATCCAGATCGGCGGATGCGGCTTCTGAATCGGCTTGGGCTCGAAGGCGATGTCATCGAAGGACACATACGTGCCGTCGAAGCTGGGCGAGTCACTGGTCCACAGTTCGACGATCGCAGCCAGATATTCGTCGGCGATGCGGCCGCGTTCGCGGAACGGCACACCGAGCAGGTCGAATTCGCGTTCCAGCCAGCCCACTCCGAACGTCACCATCATGCGGCCGCTGCTCATCCAGTCGGCGGTGGCCAGCGACTTCGCCAGCACGATCGGATGCTGCAGCGGCAGTATCGTGATGCACGAATTGAGCATGATGCGCTCGTGGCACCGGCGAGATACGCCTGCGCGACAGTCGACTGCAGATAGTGCGGACCGGACAGTTCGACGTGGTCGTTGGGGATCGCGAATGCTCGGGCACCGCGATCATGTCGTAGCCCCACTCGTCGGCGCACTTGGCCATCCGCGTCTGGTCGGCACCCGTCACCGATGCTTCCCACGGCTGCATCATGGCCTTGAGCCGCAGCATGTGCGGGAGGTTGAACACAAGCTTCACACGGACTCCTATTACGGGATTTGGGTGCACTTCGAGTCGCTGAGCGATACGTAGTGCACCGAAATCGCCCCGGGCTACTTGAGCATGCTGCCCGCATCGATCGTCACGGGAAGGCCCGTGATGTAGCGCGACTCGTCCGATGCGAGGAACAAAACGGCGTTGCTGACATCCTCGGGCTCCACCCAGCCGACCGGTAGCACGTGCATGAACTGTGCGGCGACGGCGAGATCCTCGGGTCCGGGGTTCTCGAGGTCGGGGCGGAACAGCTTCATGGTCCCCTCGTTCATGAACAGCGGCGTGTTCACGTTCGTGGGACAGACGGCGTTGACTCGGATCGAGTGCTGACCAAGTTCGACGGCGAATGTGCGCATCAAGCCGATCACGCCATGTTTGGCGGCGATGTAGTGGCCGGTATGGGGGTAGGGCTTGAGTCCGCCGACCGAGCTGGTGAGGATGATCGAACCGCCACGCCGGGCGGAAAGCATGTGGGGGACCGCGGCTTTCACGGTTTTCCACACGCCGGAGAGGTTGACGTCGATCATGTCGCGCCAGTCGTCTTCGCTGGTCTTGTCCAGCGTTGCGCCGCCGTTGCCGATGCCGGCGTTGGCGACGACGATGTCGAGTCGGCCCAACTGTTCGACGCCGCCGTCCACGACCGCCTTGAGTGCGTCGTAGTCACGTACGTCGACCTCGGCGGTGACGATGCGCCGGTTCAGGTTCTTGACGAGGTCGGCCGTCTCGGCGAGGTCATCGGGTGTCGCCCAGGGGATGTCGTCGTTGCTGGAGATCTGCTTGCAGACGTCCACCGCGATGATATCGGCGCCTTCTGCGGCGAGGCGCACCGCGTGGCTGCGGCCCTGACCCCGTGCCGCGCCGGTCACGAACGCGACTTTGCCCTCGACTCGTCCACCCATGTGTCCACCTTCTGGCCGCTCGAATTGATTGGTCGATCGATCAGGAGCGTGGCACCGATCGGCCCACGTGTCAACAGTCGGCCCTCATGAGAGGTCTTGCGCCCGTGGATGTCGCGTCAGCCAGGCGGAGGCCGCGACCCGCCGGTGGTCAACGATTCCTTCAGCGATTGCATCCAGCGCTGCATGAAGTCGCGCATCTCGTCGTGTCCGAGCGTGACGCCGACCGCATCCTCGTTGCACAGGCTGCGCGCGATCTGCACGATCAGCATCGAAACGGCGACCGGCGGATAGTCGTCGAGATCGACGCCGTGAGCACGCAGGGCCACCGTGACCGCGGCGGTCTCGATGTCGCGTACGCGCTCGGCGTATGTCTTCAGTTCGGCACGAATCACCTTTCGGTGGTTCGCCAACGCCATGAACTCGGTATTCAGGCCGGTCCGACGCAGATCGCTGTTGATCAGCCACAGCGTGCGCAACGGGTCGTCGTCGGTGAGCGCCGCGCGCATGTTCTCCAGGGACGCCTCCGCGCCTGCCCGCAACACCTCGACGAACAGGTCGTCCATCGTCGGGAAGTAGTAGTAGACCAGCGCCTGTTTGACGCCGGCTTCGGCGGCCACGCGTCGCGACGTCGCCGCGGCGTAACCCTCGTCGCGCATGACCTTCGCCGTGGCCTCGATGAGGCGTTGCCGTGCTCCCGCTTCGGCTGGTTTCACCTTTTCGGCGCGCGGCATCAACGACCCCCCGCCCGGATGCTTGACCCTCTGTCACGGCCCGTGATAGGCATGGCGCATCCTAACAGTTTGATCGATCGATCAGACTGCTTGCGGGCGCCAGAACCGGAAGGACGGCCGTCGATGACCGATCTCGCCTCGGTGGACTACTTCTCCGACCATGCGATCAGTCAGGACCCCTATGACTACTGGGACCACCTTCGCGGGCAGGGACCGGTGTTTCGGGAACCCAACTACGGCGTCGTGGCCGTCACCGGCTACGCCGAAGTGGTGGCGGCCTTCAAGGATCACGACTCCTTCTCGGCGGTGAACGCGATTGGCGGGCCATTCCCGCCGCTGCCGTTCGTCCCCGACGGCGACGACATCACCGACCAGATCGAGGCGCACCGCCATCTGTTTCCCATCCACGAACACATGGTCGTGATGGACCCGCCGGCTCACGAGCGGGCCCGGTCGCTGCTGACCAAACTCCTGACACCACGCAGGCTCAAGGAGAACGAGGACTACATGTGGCAGCTGGTCGACAGGCAGATCGACCAGATCATCGGCTCGGACTCCGAAGAAGGGCGCTGCGAGTTCCTTTCCGAATACGCCAAGCCCTTCGCCACATCGGCAATCATCGACCTGCTCGGCGTGCCCGAGGAGGACCGCCCGGACTTCCTGGCCGCGCTCGGTGTCGAGGAGCGCTACGGCACCCGCGTCGGCGCGCTCGACGGCGCCCCGGTGGGGCGCGACCCGCTGCAGTATCTCGACGACAAGTTCGCCGGCTATCTCGCCGAGCGTCGCCGCGAACCGCGCGGCGACGTGCTGTCGGGGATGGCCACGGCGGTGTACCCCGACGGTTCGACACCGTCGCTGATCGAGGTGGTCAAGCCGGCGACGTTCCTGTTCGCCGCGGGGCAGGAGACCGTCACCAAGCTGCTCAGCGCGGCGGTGCAGACCCTCGGGGACCGGCCGGACTTCCAGCAGATGCTGCGCGAGCACCCCGAGCGGATACCGGCGTTCATCGAAGAGGCGCTGCGCATGCACTCACCGACCAAGGTCGACTTCCGGCTCGTCCGCAAGAGCACCACGCTGGGCGGGGTGCCGCTGAAGGCCGGCACGATCGTGATGCTGTGCCTCGGCGCGGCCAACCGAGACCCGCGCAAGTTCGACGATCCGCACGAGTTCCGACCGGACCGAAAGAACGTGCGCGAGCACATCGCGTTCGGTCGGGGGATCCACTCGTGTGCGGGCGCGCCGCTGGCGCGAGTGGAGGGCCGCATCACCGTGCAGAGGTTGCTCGAATGCATGCGCGACATCCGGATCAGCGAGTCGGCGCACGGTCCGGCCGGTGCGCGCCGCTACAGCTACGAGCCGACCTTTTTGCTGCGCGGGCTGACCGAGCTGCACATCGAGTTCACGCGTCGATGACCCCGCCGCTCGCACACCCCACCGAAACAGGCGCTGACCTGGCGATGTGACAGCGGTCTAAACCCAATTTGGCTGAGACGCTTGTCACAGCGCTCAAACCTACCTACTGTGTGTTCACTAGGTTGGTTGAACGAAGGAGTTCGGTGTCCGCCACGGAGTCCGCGCGGCCGTATGCCACGCTCCTCGCCAAGGGCGAGGATCGTCGTCAGCGCATCCTCGCGGTGGCCGAACGCCTGCTCGCACGCAATGGGTGGCGCAACACCTCGCTGGCCCAGATCGCCAAGGAAGCCGGGGTCACGCCCGCCGGTCTGCTGCACCACTTCGAGTCCAAGGAGCAGCTCCTCAACGCGGTGCTCGACGCCCGTGACGCCGACGACGCCATCCACGCCGACTACCGCTCCGGCGACCTCGTCACCGAGCTCGGCCGGGTCCCCGAACGCTTCGACCGCGCGCCCGAACTCGTCGGGACATTCACCGTGCTGCTGGTGGAGAACATCGCGCCCGACGCGCCGCTGCACGACCGCCTTGTCAAGCGTTACCGCGACGCGGTCGACATCATCACCGCGATCATCGAGCGCGGTCAGCGCAGCGGCAAGTATCGCCAAGACCTCGACGCGGCCACTAAGGCCGTGGAAATCCTCGCCTTCACCTATGGAATGGAGACCCTATGGTTACTCGACCCATCGATTCAATTGGCCGAGGTGTTCAAGGGGTACGCCGAGTCGCTGGGACGCGAATTGGCGCCGCGGAGCTCGACATGAGGTACCGGCTCGACATCGTCGCCCCGACGGTGACGGACGCGGTGAAGTATGCCGGCGGCTGGATCTACGACCGGGTGATGGCCGGGTGGGACGTCACCGTGCTCGTCGGTGGTGACGAAGACGTTCGCCCGTTGACGATCCTCGGAGCCGAGACCCTCGACCTGGAAACGGTTCTCGCCGAGTGGGAGGAACGGCCGCATCCGGCCACCGTCGCTGTCGCGGCCAACATGATCGACCGCGACGCGCGGGTTCTCCAGCATGTGCGCAACGCGCTCGATCAGGGGGCGACCGAGGTGACGCTGTGGGGTGAGCGGATGCCCGCCGAGCTCGACAGCAGCGTCGATTCCGTCGAGCACCGCCTGAGCGCGGCGGCCAGGGCGTTCAAGGCCAAGGCGCTGGCCGCGGCCGGCGATCCCGGAGCCGCCGAGGTCGGCGGCTGCGAGATGTTCCGCTGCGGGATGATGGTCTCCGTCGCCGCGGATCTGGTGCCCGCCAGCTGATTTCGGCGGGCGCCGGCGGCGTCAGCGGTAGTCGCTGGATTCGGCCAAGTCGGCGGCCGAGCGCATCAGCTCGACGATGATCGGGCCGTAGGCGAGCAGCTTCGGGTTGTCGCCCGCGCGCTGGAAACCCTGCTCGAGCACGATGGCAAGCTTCCACTTCGCCAGCACCAGGTAGTAGTCGAGGTCGTCGACCTGACGCCCGGACACCTTCGCGTAGTGCTCGACGACGGCCGCGCGCGAAGGCATTCCCCGCATGTCGACGTAACCCATCTCCGAGTCCGCCGGCGCCGCGGTGTCCTCCGGCCAGCTCTGCACCATCCAGCCCAAGTCCAGCTTCGGGTCCCCGACGGTGCCCATCTCCCAGTCGACGATCGCCGCGAGCCGGGCGGGAGCCCCGTGCCGATACATCACATTGGCGAACTGGTAGTCGCCATGCATCAGGCCGGGAACGTAATCCAGCGGGCGATGCGTGCGCAGCCAGTCGGTGGCGACCTCCAAGCCCTCGATCTCGCGGCCCTTGATCCGCTCGAAGAACGCCGTCCAGCGATCGACCTGGCGTTCGTGGAAGCCATCGGGCCGACCCAAATCGTCTAGCCCCTTTGCTTTCCAGTCGACTTGGGACAGAAGCGCGATGCCCTCGGCGAGTTGATAGGCCAGGTCCCCGCGCGCAGACAAGTCGGAATCGAACGGTTCGGGCCACTTCCGATCCTCAAGATCCATCGGCGACCAGCCGTCAACGAAACCCATCAAATAGAACGGGCGGCCGAGCACCGCGGCATCCTCACAGACGGCGACGGCCTCGGTATGGGGAACGTCGGTGCCGTCGAGCGCCTCGATGATGCGCCACTCCCGCAAAATTCCCTTGTCGCGATCGGGCGGGGCGTCGGGCGGCGGCATCCGAAGCACACAGCTGTGTTCCCCGCGCCGCAACTCGTAGATGACGTTCTGGGTACCGCCCGACAGGAACCGGGTCTGCAGCGGCTCACCCTTACCGGGCAGCTCGGCTGCGTCCATCCAGTCGGTCAGGCGCGCAACGTCTATCGCGGTGTCGCTCACAGGTTCCCCACTTCATTCTCTATGGTGGCGCCCAGGTATCTGGCGAATTTGGCCCTGGCCTTCTCCCGCTTGGCCGGAATCCACTCGCTCGGCCACGTGCCGGTGCTGGGCGCATAGTCGCGCAGCACCTGCTTGGCCACCGTCGTCTTGTGCACCTCGGTGGGCCCGTCGGCCAGCCCCATCACCGCGGCGCCGGTGACCATGCCCAGGAAGGGCATCTCGTTGGTGACACCCAGCGCACCGTGGACCTGCATTGCACGCCAGGCGATGTCGTGCAGCACCGTCGGCATCACCACCTTGACCGCGGCGATGTCCTTACGGACCTTCTTGTAGTCGTTGTACTTGTCGATCTCCCACGCGGTGTAGAGCACCATCAGCCGGAACTGCAGCAGCTGCGCGTACGAGTCGGCGATATAGCCCTGGACGAACTGCTTCTCCGACAGTCTGCTGCCCTGGGTTTCGCGGCTCAGCGCGCGTTCGCACATCATGTCCAGCGCTTTGCGGGACAGCCCGATCGTGCGCATCGCGTGATGGATACGGCCGCCACCGAGACGGGTCTGAGCGATGACGAATGCCTGGCCCTCGCCGCCCAGCAGCGCATCGGCCGGCACCCGCACGTTGTCGTAGTGGATGAGAGCGTGCGAGCCTTCGTCGTCACGCTCGCCGTGCAGTCCGACATTGCGGACGATGTTGACGCCGGGCGTGTCCGTCGGCACCAGGAACATCGACATGCCCTGATAGGCACTCACGTCGGGGTTGGTGACGACCATGACGATCAGGAACGACGCGGTTCTGGCGTTGGAGGAGAAGAACTTCTGGCCGTTGATCACCCAGTCGTCGCCGTCACGGACCGCGGTGGTGTTGAACAGTGTCGGGTCTGCACCGGCGTGTGGTTCGGTCATCGAGTAACACGAGAAGATCTCGCCCTTCAGCAGCGGGCGCAGATAGCGCTCCTTCTGGGCGTCGGTGCCGTAGTGGGCGATGATCTCGGCGTTGCCGGTATCGGGCGCCTGACAGCCGAACACGATCGGTGCCCACTGGGAACGGCCGAGGATTTCGTTGAGCAGAGCGAGCTTGAGTTGGCCGTAACCCTGTCCGCCGAGTTCGCGGCCGAGGTGGGTGGCCCACAGCCCTCGTCGACGCACTTCATCCTTGAGTGGGTCGATAACCTTGCGGCGGTTGGCGTCCAAAGGAACGAACTGCTGATCGGGGAACGCCAAGTCGAGCGGTTCGACCTCCTCCCTGACGAATTCGTCGGCCCAGTCGAGCACCTTCTGATATTCGGGGTCGGTCTCGAAATCCCACGCCATCGTGGTCTCCTTTCGCGCTGGTTCAATCTTCAGCTGAGTGCGGCGTCGGTCTTCCTCGTGTTGAACCCGACGATCAGCGCCGCGATGTCGTCGGTGACGACGTCGGCGAACGACCGGTCACCGAAAGTGCCGCTCGCCCAATGCCGGACGCCTTCGCTGACGTGCATGCCGGCCAAGCGGGAGAGGTGTTCGACGTCGACGTGCGCACCGATCTTCCGGTCCCGCTGCGCGCGGGTGAACAGTTCGCCGAACATGTCGGCGTCGGCCGTGTCGTCGACGGCCTCACCCGCGAGGATCCGGTGTTCATGCCGGTAGCCCTCGAGGATCGTCTGGATGATCAGCTCGCGCGGATTGCGGGCCATCGACCGTTCGAGGCTGCGCAGCGCCTCACCGATGACCGCCTCGACGTCGTAGTCGGCCCGCAACAGCGCGCGCACCTTATTCTGCGCCGCCCGGGTCGACAGCAGACCGACCTCGAAGAGGATGTCCTCTTTGGCGGGGAAGTAGAAGTAGAACAGGCCCCTCGACACGCCGGCGGCCCGGCAGATGTCGGCTACGGTCGTCTTCGCATACCCGTTCGTGCGCCACAACGCCATGGCCGCCTGCACGAGCGCGCGCTTCGTCTCATGCGAACGAGCCCGCTGAAACGAAGCGCGTCGTTGACCACCGTCAGCAATCGCTTCGCCGTTGGCCTTGGACACTCCGGCACTGTAACAGGGCAATTGAGGCTTGCAAATAGTTGACGTTTGTCCAACTATCTAGGGATGGGCACGACACTGGACGGTAGGCGCATCTTGGTGACCGGTGGGGCCACGGGCATCGGCGCGGCGGCGGTGCACGTGCTCACCGAGGCGGGCGCCCACGTCGTGGCCACCCGTCACACCACGGCGCCACCCAACGTGGCGGGCGTGTCCTGGGTGCACTGCGACGTGCGTGACGCCGAAGCGGTCGACCACACCGTGCGGGCCGCGGCCGAGGAGATGGGTGGGCTCGACGTACTGCTCAATGCGGCCGGACTGTGGCAGCCGGGCATCCCCGGTCAGATCACCTCCGATGACATCGAGATCCTGTTCGACACCAACGTGAAAGCCACGATCCTGACCAACCAGTCGGCGTACGCGGTGATGCGCGACAACGGCGGCGGACGCATCATCAACTTCGGGTCCGCCGAGGCGGTCATGGGCAGCCCTCTCTCGGCGGTGTACGCGGCGACGAAGGGAGCGGTGGCCGCGTGGACACGCTCGGCGGCCAGGGCTTGGGCCGCCGAGAAGGTGTCGGTGATCGCGTTGGCGCCCGCGGTACAGACGCCAGGTGCCGACCGGCTGCGGCAATTCCTCGGGCCGGCAGCGGAGTTCCTGGACGAACAGCTCAAAACCTCGATTCCGCTCGGGGGAACACTCGGTGATCCCGTCGGCGATCTAGGCCCCGCACTGGTGTTCTTCTGCAGCGAGGGATCACATTTCATGACAGGACAACTCGTCGCCGTCGACGGCGGCCTGATCATGCTCGGATAGGCCCACGAAAGGCGAGACATGCCCAACTTGCACCACGTTGTCATGCGCAGCCATTCCGCGCACATCTTCACGGCGTTTCTGACCGAGGTGATGGGGATGGCGGTGCAGTTCCAGATGCACGTGCCCGGTGAGGTGCTGGAGAGAACGCTCGGATGGCCAACGTCGGACGGGGCGGAGGTCACCATGCTCGGCACCGGCGACACGGGGCTCATCGAGGTGCTCGACGTTCCCGAGCACCTTCGTGACGTCGTGCCCGAGGGGTTGGCAGCGCTGTCGTTCATGGCACCCCACTTCGCCGAAACACGCGCGAAGGCCAGCGCTTTCGCCAACGACGTCACGATGCTCGACACCGGTGTGCCTGGCGTGGACCTGTTCTTCTGCACGATGGGCGGGGTACCCATCGAGTTCATGGGAAGCTATGTCCCCGAGGCGAGCTCCGATACCAGCGACGCGACGAACGCCTCAGTGCGGCTGCGCGACGCCTGACGCTGGGCGGCATCCTGCCCGAGCGGAACCACGCGCGCTGCCAGATCGGTGACGCCGGCGTCGCGGTAGCGGCGCAACCGCGCCGCGACGGTTGCTTCGTCGCCGACGGCCATGGTGTCGCCGACGTCCTCGGCGTCGCCGTGTTCGAGCAGGCGCACGTAGTTGGGGGAGAAGTCGGCATGCCCCAGCACCTCGCTGGCGTACGCCCGGGCATCGTCGACCTCATCGTCGGCGCAGAGCGCGACGGGGACACCGGCGACGATGCGGATGTCTTCTCGGCCCGCCTCTTTGGCCGCCGTCGAGATCCGCGGCGCCACGTAGTCGCCGATCGCACGTTCGTCGGCCATCCACAGGATGGTTCCGCCGGTGCGTTCGCCGGCGATCCGGAGCATCGTCGGGCCGAGCGCCGCCACCAACACCGGCACGGTGAAGTCCTCAGTGACGTCGACAGGGGACCTCACGTGATACGTGTCGTTGTCGACGGCGATCGCGCCCGGTCCGCTGAACGCCGCGTCGAGCACCTCGAGATAGTCGCGCACCAGCCGCGCGGGTTTGTCGTACGGCAGGCCGAGCTGGTCGGTGATGATCCAGTGGTGCGACGGGCCGATGCCCAGGGTGAACCGTCCCTCGCAGGCGATCTGGGTGGTCAGCGCCTGCTGAGCCATGATGAGCGGATGGCGGGTCTGGATCGGCACCACGGCCGTTCCGATCTCGATGCGGTCGGTGGCGTTTCCGAGTAACGCCACGGCCGTCATCGCATCGAGATATCCAGGCACCTGCGGTATCCAGAAGGTCGCGAAACCCTGCTCCTCGGCGGCTCTTCCGTCGTCGATCAGCCCACTCAGTCGCTCAGCTCGCGGGCGCTCCTTGTCGGAGCCGACCATCAGACCGATGCGCATTCATACCTCCGGTCACGGTACATAGCGGTCCCATTCGTAGGGGACGACGGTGTGAAACGGTGCGGCGAAAAGCGGTTCGACGCCGTCCTGCTGCCATCGGGACCGCAGAAGCGGCCGGAGCCGCTCCGCGACCGCCACAGGGTCGTCGTCGAGGAAGCAGTACGTAATCGTCTGCCCTGCAGGGGCACTGGCCAATCGGCCCTCGACGGGCAGCGACATCGCCGCCCACGCGCCTGCCACCCCGTCGACGTCCACCAGTTCGTCCGGAAAACCTGTGCCTCGTTCCAGCAGTAGGTACACGCCTCGATTCGGCCACCACGGCAGCACGTCGGCGCCCACCTTGATCCGTGGCGCTGCGGCGCGCTGCCGCACGTCGTACACACCGCGTTCGACGGGCGGCAGCAGTGGCAGTTTGCGGCCCGCATCACCGAGCGCCTTGGATAGCGCGAGGAACGGTTCCATGCCCTCGACCCCGGTGAAGAAGTACGTCATCACGTGATCGATTTCGTCGTAGGGAGTTTCACCCGTCCCTCGTGCGGCCCGGCACTGCGGCGTGGACACCAGGCGCAGGGATGCGCGCACCGCCCGCATCCGGTGCTGTTCGGGGCGGTGGTCGAGGGTGTGCCAGCGCAGATAGTCCGCGTCCGCGCCGTCGGGGTGGCGTCGCGCCATCGAGACGAACATGGTGGTGATGTCCCCGTCTCCGTTGGCGAGCACCTCGGGAACCTCGTCCGACGGTCTGCCCGGTAGTTGCATCCTCGTCTCCTCTACACCGAATCCGGCTGTGCCAACGGGATTTCGGGATGGCGGGCCTCGACCATGCGGCGAAAGCCGTCACGCCATCCGATTGTCGTGCGGCCCAGCACCTCGTGCATGCGGGTGACGTCGGGCCACAGCGGTGTGTGGGCTTCGGGTGTGTACTCGAAAATCGGTTCGACGCCGACCAGTTCACCCATGTAGGTGCAGTACTCCTCGACGCTGACCGTCTCACTGCCCGCCCAGTTCACCACGACCGGCGGAGTGCCGGCTGCCTCCAATGCCCTGATCCCCAGTGCGACGTAGTCGTCCTCGTAGATCGGGTTGTAGTTGTTCGGCCGGTCCGGGTGCAGCCTTATCGGTCGCCGAGCCAGTATCGCGTCGAGACGGTCGGCGGGGGCGCCGCCTTCGGGCCCGTAGGTGGAACAGATTCTGATGATGGTCAACGGAATCTCGTACTGTCTGGCGACCCACGTGCAGACCGCCTCGGCGGCGACCTTGGAGAAGCTGTAGTTCGCCCGCAACGGCACCCCGGGCGGATCGGATTCGGTCAGCGGCCGCTGACCCTGGTACGCGTAGATCGAGCCGGTCGAACAGAGTACGAAGCCTTTTGCGGCGCGGTACCGGTGCAGCAGGCCGCCCGAACGCTGAGCGTTCGTCTCCAGGCAGCGCGTCCAGTCTCCGGCTCCGGGATCGACCGCGGCGTGAAACACGTAGGTGAAATCGTCGGGGAGCGCGGAGAAGTCGCCGTCGCCGATATCGAGGGCGACCGGAATGACACCGGCGGCGCTCAGCCTGTCGCGGCTGGCCGGCTCGCGCAGCCGGGCTGCGCCCCACACCTCGTTATTGCCTGCCAGCTCCCGCGCCAAGGGGAACGCGATCTTGCCGGTGGCGCCGGTGATGAGGATCTTCTCGCCGTCGAGCATCCCTTAAGTCTTAGCGCACCACGCCTCAAATGTTAAGTACTTGATATGTTGGCGGGATGCAGCTCACCTTCGATGCCGAGGTGGAGGCGTTCCGCACCGAGTTCGTCGCCTTCCTCGACGAGCACCTGCCGCCGCAGGCCGAGGCGGCGGAGCGGTCCCGATCGACGGCCCATGTGCCGCAGTGGGCACGCCGTTGGCAGCGGCTGCTGTTCGACCACGGATGGTTGCTGCCGGGAAATCCGCCGGACTTCGGTGGCCGCAACGCGGGCGTGCTCGAGCAGTTCGTCCACCGCGAAGAGCTGGCGCGGCGCCGGATCTATCCGGCCTTCAATCCGCAGGGCGTCGGGATCATCGCCGCGTCGCTGCTGACCTTTGGCACCGACGAGCAGAAGCAGCGGTGGGCGGTGCCGATTCTGCGGGCCGACATGACCGCATCGCTGGGCATGAGCGAACCCGGGGCCGGTTCGGACCTGGCGGGCCTGGCGACGCGAGCGGTGCGCGACGGTGACGATTTCGTCGTCGACGGGCAGAAGGTCTGGACTTCGGGCGCACACGACGCCGATGTCATCCTGGCGTTTGTGCGCACCGACCCGGATGCGCCCAAGCACAAGGGGATCAGCGCGCTGTTGATCCCCACCGACCTACCCGGAGTCGAGCGCAGACCGTTCGCTTCGGTCTACAGCCGCGAGGACCTGGATTTCAACGAGGTGTTCTTCTCCGGCGTGCGGGTGCCCGCCGAGAATCTCGTCGGTCCTTTGCACGAGGGTTGGCGCGTGGCCAACGGATCGCTAGGCCATGAACGCACCATGATGTGGATGGCGTTCGCCAACCGGCTGGATCAACTACTGCAGGACTTCCGCCCGGTGGGAGCGGTGAACCAAGACCGCTACGCGACCATCGCGATGGACTATCAGGCGCTGCGCCTGCTCGGTTCCGTCGCGCTGGGGCAGGCGGCGCGGGGTGAACGCGACATCCCCGGCGTATCGGTGTTGAAGCTGTTCGGATCGGAGGCCGAGCAGAAGGCGCTCGGGTATGCGCTCGACGCCGCCGGCGCAGGAGGCTTACGCAGTCCGGGGCTCACCGCGCCGTACAATCCCTACAGCCCAGGCCTTTTCACCGCCGACTGGTTCACCCGCTACATCAGCACCTATGCCGGGACGATTTCGGGCGGGGCGTCGGAAATACAGCGCAACATTATTGCCCAGCGGGTGCTGGGGTTGCCCGCCCGCTGACGAGTCCCGGAAGAAAAACCGGCGCTCAGCGCGGCGCCGGGGCCGCCAGTTCCCGTAGTGACGCCATGAACAACTCGTCCATCCGTGGGCTGAGCTCCGCCAACGAGGCGGCACCGGCATGGCCGACGGAACCGAAGACGCGGTCCAGCGCATCGGCACTAGCTGAAGAACCGATCGAAAGGCACAGGCATGCAACGCCGTCGGCGCGGAGTTCCTCGAGGGCCTTATGCGCGTCGGCCTCCGCATAGCGGCCTTCGTAACCGTCGTCGTAGGGGTGTCCGTCGGACAAGACGAGCAACAGCTTGTTGGGGGTGCCCGCCTCTTCCTTGAGGATCTCGGCCGCGCCGCGGATCGCCGCGCCGAGGCGGGTGTAGCTCGACGGTTGCAGCTGGTTGAGACGAGCGCGTCCGACCGCCCCGAAGCGCTGATCGAACTTCTTGATCGCCGGAAGGTGGACAGCATGGCGGCCCCGGGACCGGAACGCGTAGACCGCGACCCGATCGCCGAGGTCCTCGAGCGTGGCCGCCAGTGTGGCGGCCGCTCGCCGCTGGTGCTCGTGTACGGCCAGGCCGTCCGGGTCGGCGTCGGTCACCGAGCCGGACGCGTCGAGCAGGATCAGCACCCCGAGGTTCCTGGCGACCTTGCGGTGTTCGGTGAAGATGTGCTCGGGCGGGGAGAATCCGGAACGCAGGTCGACGGACAGATCGACGAGGGCTTCGATGTCGAGTTCGTCGCCGTCGGGCCGGCGCCGCAACACCCTGGGGCCCAACCCGATCCGGGAAAGCCGGCGGCGCAGGACGTCGTCGCGGGCGACGGCGGCAGCGTTGACGTCGGCGGGCGTGGTCAGCGGGTAGTCGATCACCCGGCACCAGTCCGGCCGGTACCGGCGGCGGAAGACGTCCCACTCGGGATGCAGCGCTCCGCCCACCCCGACGGCGGCACCTGGGCGTTCGTCGTCGGTGAAGTGGATCCGGTGGGGCAGCGGCCTGGCGTGCGGGCCGCCCGCGCGGACCCGCCGCACGGCTTCGGCCTGCGGATCCCCGCCTGCACTGTTGCCGGACGACCCCGATGTGCCGAGCAGTTTGCGCAGGAAGTCCCCGACCGTTTTCGAGTTGAACAGCGGGTTGTCGAACATCTTGAGGATCTTGCTTTCCTCCGACGGCCCCTCGTCATCGTCATCGTCTCCGTCCTCCACCGGCATGGCGGCAGGATCGGGTGTGAATCTCAGGTCGGCGTCGGAGGCGCGGGTGCCCGGTTCGGGGACCGTGCTCAGCAGTGCCGACGGTTTGAGGATGCCGAAAAAGTCGGGCGCATCGCTGACTCGTGTTCGGCTACGCGCGATTTCGAGGGACTGGGCGGCCGATGTGGAGCCATGCGGATCCTCGGGGTGCAGCGTCGCGGCCAGCGGCAGCCGCTGGGCCAGGTCGACGAGCACCCGGCGTCCCTCGACCGCCAGGTAGCGACGCGCGAGGGCCGGACGCGCACGCAACGGCCGGACCAGCGGCTCCTGCAGGCTACCCGCTCCGATGAGCGCGCTGTGCAACACCACTTCCCGCCGAATCTGCTCGTCCGAACCGCTGCCGGTGACGAAGATGGCCGTGCCGTTGGTGTGGGCGGGTTGGCCCTCCGGCGCAGCCGCGATGTCGATCGACCGACCGGCGACGAACGTCGCCAGAAACCGGAACCGATCGAGTTCGGCTGCGCCCGAGGCACTCACGGGCTCGGTAGCAGCGCATCGACGAGTTCGCCGAGCGCGCGCACGACGTCTCTGTCGTCGGACAGCGCCTCCACGATCGCGGCCTGCACGGCGCGCCGCAGACCGAGCCCCTCGGCAGCCAGGCCGCCGGCCAGGATGAGCATCCGCGTCGAGGACGCCTCGCGTAGCGGTGAGCCGTCGATGCCGCGGATCGCATTGCCGATCGCCACCAGGGTCCGTGCCATCTCGGCGTCGATTCCGGCCTCGTGCGCGACGATCTCGGTTTCCACCTCGGGCGGAGGGAAGTCGAGTTCGATCGCGATGAACCGTTGGCGCGTCGACTCCTTGATGTTCTTCAGCACGCTCTGGTAGCCGGGGTTGTACGAGATCACCAGTTGAAACCCGGGCGCCGCGGACAGGGTGGTACCGAGCCGGTCGACCGGCAGTTCGCGGCGGTGGTCGGCCAGTGGGTGGATCACGACGGTGGTGTCCTGGCGTGCCTCGACGATCTCGTCGAGGTAGCAGATCGCCCCTGTCCGAACTGCTCTGGTCAACGGTCCGTCGACCCAGACCGTCTCGCCGCCCTTGAGCAGGAACCGGCCCACCAGATCGGCCGACGTCATGTCCTCGTGGCCGGCGACGGTGATCAACTCGCGGCCCAGATCGTGCGCCATCGCCTCGACGAACCGGGTCTTACCGCATCCGGTGGGACCCTTGAGCAGCACCGGCGAACCTCGCCGCGCCGCGGCACGAAACACCTCGACCTCATCGCCGATGGGCCGGTAAAACGGTGCTCGCGACCGGCTTTCGAGTGTCGCCGCGTGGTTGTTCGCCGACACGTCATTCGCTCCGTTCGTGCGGTATGACGGCGGGCATCTCCACGCCCTCCGGCAGCACGAATTCGCCGTCGGTGTTGATGTAACCCGAGTGTCTGGTCGGAATCGGCAGCGACGGGTCGGGGCACGGCCGGTCGGTACCTTCGCCGCACAAACCCGAGGTGAAGTACGAACGCTTCTGCACATCCTCGGGCCACGGATCGGCATGGGTCGCCATGAACTGCGCGGGGATGATGTAGAAGACGAAGAACGATGCGCTGATTGCGGCGAAGATCGCGAGGAAACGCACGAACTGCTGTTTGGCGAATCCGCCCCGGACGTTGTCCAGGCCGCGCTCGACGACCGTGCGGCCGCGGTCGTCGGTGAAGAACCGCAGACAGCACAGCGCGGCTTGCACGCCGCCCCACATCAGGCCCTCGTAGATCGGCCACTGGTAGTAGGTGCCCGCGTTGATCGACAGCGCCTGGATGGCACCGGGGAACGTGTACATCCCGAGCGGCATCAGGACCAGGCCCTCCATGACGAAGTCGAACACGAAACCCCACGCGAAGGCGACGCCGATCAGACCCTTGGTGCCGAGATTCGGCCACCGCTGCTGGGCCTTTCGCATGACCCAGCAGCCCAGGATCGTGCACAGCAGCACGCCGTATGCGTATCCGGAAACGTTGATGCCCAACGGTTCTGCCACCTGGGCGCCAGGCCTCTCGGGTGAGAGCCATCCCGGGACGTGCGGAGCCCACGACCCCATGTTGAACGCCCACGCGTTGTAGGTGCACCACGTGTTGATGTAGTTCAGCAGCGGGTCCTGGAAGAAGAACAGGCCCGTGGACACCATGATCATGCCGTCCAACGTGATGCGACGTTCGCGACGCCAGGGCCGGACGATGAACCACCAGATCGCGACCGGGAAGAGCACCGGTGAACCGATCTGCCACATCATCAGCGCGACCTTCATGAAGGTCGGCGGCTCGGTCGGACCGGGATCGACCGGCGTGAAGTACGGGCCGGTGATCCACCGGATCCAGACGTAGATCTGGAAGACCAGGATCACGCCGCCCAAGGTCGCCCAGATCTTGACCCGGTTCGACGGCCGAGGCGACGCCTCTTCGAGTCGTCCCACTGTGCTGAGCGACTCAGTGGATGGCTTGTTCGACAGTTCGCTCACGACGCCTCCTCGATCGCGCCTCGTCATCGCGATCTCGAGAAAATATACCGGTCGGTATCTGGAGAACTCAATGGGATCTCAGATTCTTATGGCAGACTTCCGGCATGGCGGAGCGGTGGACCCGGGAGCGGCGGCTCGAGCACACCCGGTCCCTGCTGCTGGACGCGGCCGAGAACGTGTTCGCCGAAAAGGGTTTCACGGCAGCCACTGTCGACGACATCGCCTACGAGGCCGGTTACACGAAGGGCGCGATATACAAGCACTTCGCCACCAAAGAAGAGCTGTTTTTGGCCGTCAGCGACCGCTACTGGCGGCGCTACTTCGACACTTTCGCCGAGGTGATGTCGTCGTCGAAACAGGTGGGCGCCCGCGAGCGCGACGACATCGCGCAACGGTGGCGCCAGCTGAGCCAGGACCGCGGTGCCGAGCATGCTGCCCTCGGCCACGAGTTCACGCTGTACCTGCTGCGCAATCCGGATGCGCGAGAACGGGTGGTCGGCAAGCGCGCGGAGGTGGTCGAGGCGTTGGCTAAATTCATCGTCGACGGCATCGATCGGCTCGGCGCAACCCTGGTGATCCCGCCGTTGACGTTCGCCCAGGTGCTGATCGCCACCAGCGACGCCGTCGTGCTCGGCAGTGAACTCGACGACGTCGATCTGTACCGGCCGATCATCGACATGTACGTCTCGGCGATCAAATTCCCATGACGTGAGCCACTGGAACGGACCGAAACCTAGGCCGTGGCAATCGATATGGATTTGGTGTCGGTGTACCCGTCGATGCCTTCGCGTCCGAGTTCGCGGCCGTAGCCGCTGTCCTTGACGCCGCCGAACGGTGCGAACGGATCCATCGTGTAGCCCTGGTTGACGCCGAATGTCCCGGTGCGGATGCGCTCGGCGACGGCGACTCCGCGCTCGGTGTCAGTCGTCCACACCGATCCAGCCAAGCCATAGTCGGAATCGTTGGCGATCGCCACCGCTTCGTCCTCGTCGGCATAGGCGATGACGGTCAGGACGGGCCCGAAGATCTCCTCGCGCGCGATGGTCATGTCGTTGTCGGCGTCGGCGAACAACGTCGGCTTCACATACCAGCCACGGTCGAGCCCGTCGGGCATGTCGGCGCCCCCGACGACGAGGCGGGCGCCCTCGGACTGGCCCTTCTCGATATAGTCGCGCACTCGCTGCTGCTGACGTTGTGCGACGAGCGGTCCGACCTGTGTGGCCGGATCTGTCGGATCCCCGACGACGAGCGACGTCATCTCGGCGGCCAGGGCATCGGTGAACTCAGCCGAACGTGCCGCAGGCACCAGAATCCTGGTGAGCGCGTTGCAGATCTGACCGCTGTTGGACAGGCTTGCCGAGCGGACGCCGGCGGCGACGGCGGCGGGATCGGCGTCGGCGAGGACGATGGCGGCCGACTTGCCGCCGAGTTCGAGGCTGACGCGGCGCAGATCGACGGCGCACGCGGCGGCCACCGCCTTGCCCGCCGCGGTCGACCCGGTGAACGAGACCTTGTCGACCCCGCGATGTTTCACGAGGTACTCGCCCGCGGAGCGGTCACCCGGCAGCACGCTGACCACGCCGTCGGGGAGCCCGGCCTCGGCGATCATGTCGGCGAGCAGCAGTGCGTCCAGCGGTGACTCGGCCGCAGGCTTGAGCACGACCGTGCAGCCGGCGAGCAGCGCGGGAATCAGCTTGGTGACGATCAGGAACTGCGGCATGTTCCACGGCACGATGGCGGCGACGACACCCACCGGCTCGCGGCGGATACGGATATCGGTTCCATACATTCCCGGGCGGGATTCCTCCCACGGGTACGTATCGGCCAGATCGCAGAACGCCGACATCATCATCGTGGGCAGTCCGACCTGCGCGCGCTGGGCGAAGCTGATGGGCGCCCCGATCTCGGCGGTGATGGTCTCGGCCATCTCGCCGCGCCGTTCGCCGTACCGCTCGGGCAGCCGGCGCACGGCGGCGATGCGTTCGGCGGGGGCCAGACGCGGCCACGGACCGGAGTCGAACGCGGAGCGCGCGGCGGCGACGGCCCTGTCGATGTCCGCGGGTCCGGCGGCGGCGACGCGCGCGACGGGTTCCTCGGTGTGAGGAGAAATGACCTCGATGTGGTCCCCGGCGCTCGCTGGCGACCATTGGCCGCCGATGAACAACTCGTCCGATCGCATTGTCTGCTCACCTTTCCGCGCCGATGTCTGCACCACGGTTGTGGTCCGAATGGAGGTCTGACCGCGGTGCGTAATCGGTGTCGCTGCCCGGCCCCGGCCGGTCTGTATCAACTACTTGCGATTGTGACATGGAGCATATACCGTCGGCGCTGCAGCTCCCGGCACGGTCCAGGCCGGGCGGACAGGAGTAGGCAATGGCTCGCTTTCCCAAACCGCCAGAAGGAAGTTGGACGGAGCACTATCCCGAACTGGGAACCGATCCGGTCTCCTACGAGGACTCCATCAGCCCGGAGTTCTACGAGAAGGAACGCCACGCGATCTTCAAGCGCGCGTGGCTGAATGTCGGCCGGACCGAACAGGTTCCGCGCAAAGGCAGCTACTTCACCAAGGAGTTGAAGGTCGCAGGCACGTCGATCATCGTGGTGCGGACCACCTCCGGTGAGGTCAAGGCGTATCACAACATCTGTCGGCACCGCGGCAACAAACTGGTGTGGAACGACATGCCGCTCGAAGAGACCAGCGGGGTATGCAGGCAGTTCACCTGCAAGTACCACGCCTGGCGCTACGACCTCGACGGCAACCTCACCTTCCTGCAGCAGGAGGAGGAGTTCTTCAACCTCGACAAGAGCCGCTACGGGCTGGTGCCGGTGCACTGCGAGGTCTGGGAAGGGTTCATCTTCGTCAACTTCGCCAAGGAACCCGAACAGTCGCTGCGCGAGTTCCTCGGTCCGATGATCACCAACCTGGAGGGCTACCCGTTCGACAAGATGACGTCGCGGTTCCACTACCGGTCAGAGGTCAAGGCGAACTGGAAGCTCTACATGGACGCGTTCCAGGAGTTCTACCACGCGCCGGTACTGCACGCGAACCAGTCGCCGACCGCCTACTCGAAGGCCGCCGCCGAGGCCGGCTTCGAGGCGCCGCACTACCGCATCGAGGGTCCGCACCGACTGGTCAGCACCTCGGGTGTGCGCGCCTGGGAGATGGCCGACGAGATGCGCAAGCCGATCGAGGACATCTGCCAAAGTGGATTGTTCGGGCCATGGGACAAGCCGGATCTGGGGGAGATGCCCGCCGGCCTGAACCCGGCGAAATGCGATCCGTGGGGCCTTGATTCGTTCCAGTTGTTCCCGAACTTCGTGATCTTGTTCTGGGGGCAGGGCTGGTACCTGACCTACCACTATTGGCCGACGTCGTACAACACGCACCTGTTCGAGGGAACCGTGTATTTCCCGCAGCCGCGCACTCCCCGAGAACGCATCGCGCAGGAACTGGCCGCGGTGTCGTTCAAGGAATACGGGCTGCAGGACGCCAACACGCTGGAGGCCACCCAGTCGATGATCGAGTCGCGGGTGCTCGACGACTTCCTGCTCTGCGATCAGGAGGTGCTGATCCGCCACCTGCACAAGGAGACCGCGGCGTGGGTGGAGAACTACGAACGCAAGACGGCGGGTGTGTGAGATGACGACCACGACGGCCAAGTTGCCACCGGAATTCGCCGACTTGGAACAGTTTTCGGACTGGTGCCTGGGGTCTGAGGCCGAACGCTATGCCAAGCGGCTGTCCTCGACGATGACCGAGATGCAGGCCTTCTACGACGCGATCACCGCGCGCGCCGAGGAGGCCATCGCCTACTGCGACAAGTTCTCCCTGGACGAGCTGCCCGAGGACGTGCTCAACCTGATGCACCTGCTGTACTCGATGATTCAGGTGTCCTTCCCGGTCGAGTGCTGGAAGCAGCCGAAGGTGCCCGATTCGGGTGCCACAACGCTCGACTGCGTTTCCGAACCGGTTCCGTGACCGATCGAATCGTCCTGCGCGCTGCGCGCTGGGCCGACGTCGTGGCCGGTGAGGTGCGCTCGCCGGCCGTGGTGGTCGTCGAAGGCAACCGCATAGTCGCGGTCAATCCAGCGGAACCGCAAGACGATTCGGTGACCGAGATCGACCTCGGAGATGTCACGCTGTTGCCGGGCCTGATGGACATGGAGCTCAACCTCCTCATCGGAGGGCCCGGCGGGCCGGAGGGCTTGCCCAGCCCCATGCACGGTGTGCAGGACGATCCCGTCTATCGCACGCTGCGCGGGGCGGTCAACGCCCGCAGGACGCTGGAGGCCGGCTTCACCACCGTGCGCAACCTCGGCCTCATGGTCAAGACGGGCGGCTACCTGCTCGACGTCGCGTTGCAGCGGGCGATAGACCAGGGTTGGCACGTCGGCCCACGGATCTACCCCGCCGGGCACGCGGTCACTCCGTACGGCGGCCATCTCGATCCGACGGTGTTCCAGCGGCTGGCTCCGGGCATCATGCCGTTGTCGGTGGCCGAGGGCATCGCCAACGGCGTCGACGACGTGCGCGCGTGCGTGCGCTACCAGGTCCGTCACGGCGCCAAGCTGATCAAGGTATCGGCCTCCGGTGGGGTGATGTCGCACAGCACCGCTCCCGGCGCGCAGCAGTACTCCGACGCGGAACTCGCCGCCATCGCCGACGAGGCACACCGTGCGGGCGTCCGCGTCGCCGCACATGCGATCGGGGACAGCGCGATCCGTGCGTGCATCAAGGCAGGCATCGATTGCATCGAGCACGGATTCCTCGCCAGCGACGACACGATCCAACTGATGGCCGACACCGGAACCTTCCTCGTCTCGACCACCTACCTGACCCAGGCGATGGCCATCGACCGCATCGCACCCGAGCTGCGCAAGAAGGCCGAGGAGGTGTTTCCCCGCGCACAGGCCATGCTGCCCAAGGCCATTGCGGCCGGTGTGCGCATCGCCTGCGGCACCGACGCCCCGGCGATCCCGCACGGACAGAACGCCAAAGAACTGTGTGCGCTCGTCGAACGGGGCATGACCCCGATTCAGGCGATCCGCGCCGCCACCGTGACCAGCGCCGAGCTGATCGAGGCCGACGACGAGCTGGGCCGCTTGGCGCCCGGCTACCTCGCCGACATCATCGCGGTGCCCGGGGACCTGACCGACATCGCCGCCACCCTCGACGTGTGCTTCGTGATGAAGGACGGTCACGTCTACAGCACGAAGAGGGGTGACGGCGGTGGCTAGGGAAACAGACCCAGAACTGGGCATGGAACTCGGCGACAACATCCTGTGGCATCTGAAGCAGGCCTGGTACTTCGCGCTGACCGCCGTCAACGACGCGGTCGGCCAGCACGGCGTCAGCACCGCCCAGATCGGTGTGTTGCGGCAACTCGCCAATGAGCCGGGCCTGTCCGGCGCCGAACTCGCGCGTCGCCTGCTGATCACCCCGCAGGGGGTGCAACTGGCGGTCAAGTCTCTGGAGCAGCGGGGGCTGGTCGAACGCAAACCCGATCCGCACCACGCGCGAATCCTGAAGGCGTACCTGACCTCTGAGGGACGCAAGGTCGCAGGCGCGGTCGTCAGCGATGCCATCGCCGCCCACGAGGCCGTCTTCGGCGTCCTCACTCAAGAAGAGCAGCAGACGCTGCGTGACCTGCTGGCCCGGGTGGTCGTGAAGGGTACCGGGCACACGATGGCCGATGACCACATCAGCGACTGATCGACTCAGCCGTTGCCGAAACCGATGTGGCTGCGAATCAACGGAAGATCCGCTGTCGTCGCGAAGCCCGCGGGCGCGGCGACGATCGCCGGCACCGCGTTGAGCACCTGCATCGCCGTCGCCACATTCGCCGACCGCACGTGCTCGGCCATGCTCGCCTCGCGGCTGAAGCTGGCGAGGGAGAAGAAGTGGGTGCGCATCGAGGGATCACCCTCGATGGTCAGCGTCCAGCCGTGTTGTGGCTTCGGCCAGTGCGTGGGGTACTCGTTGCCGACCGTCCACAGCGTCTCGATCTCGACCAGCGTCTCACCGTCGCGTCGGCCCGACCACGTCCACCGTTGGCCCGCCGTCGTTCCCGCGGCCAGGACGCGGTCGAAGATCTGATGGTCGGACGTGGCCGCGACGGCGTCGACCGAGGCGGTCACCTCGTCGATGCCCGCGTTGAGCGCATCGGCGATGAGCCAGACCTGCTCGCTGAAGATCGCGCTGTTGAACGCGAGGAAGTCGGTGCCCGTGGGGCTGATGGTCTCGACGGGTTCTCCGAAGCACATGTTGTCGAACGTGATCGCCGTGCTGTCGTAGACCGACCAGTCGGCGCGCTCCTGCAGAGTCACCCTGTCGATGGTGCGGCTCATCCCCGACAACGCCAACGGCAGCACGCCGGACAGGTTGCCCGGATTCAGACCGCTTCCGTGCACGGTGCTGTTGCCGGTCTTGCACGCGTCGAGCAACCGATCGCGGTCCGCAGGCCGGATGCGACGCGGGTGGAACAAGAATGCGGTCGTGGCCACGTTCTTGCAGTTGGCCAGGATCGCGCACACCTCGTCGACTTCGGTGTTACGGGGCGTGTACAGCACGCAATCGGCGTCGAGGGCGAGTATCCGATCCACGTCCGTGGTGGCGGCGACGCCGATCGGGTCGCGGCCGGCCAGGGTCCCGACATCGACACCGTCCTTATCCGCGGAATACACACGCGCCCCGACCAGATCGAACGCCGACCGGTTGTCGAGCACCGCGGTGATCATCTCGACGCCCACGGCGCCGGTGCCCCATGCGATGACGCGATGCCGTTGCATTCGGTCACGCTACGTCATCGGCACACGGGGCCGCATCAAGTGCTTGAGATCAATCGCAAGTACTTGATACTGTGGTGACGATGTCCGACGACGAGTTCGCCCGACTGCGCATCAAACGCGTGGTGCACGAAACCAGCGACGCCGTGTCGCTGGTTCTCGATGTTCCGGCGGACTGCTCTGATCGCTTCGTCTACAAGGCGGGTCAGTTCCTGACGCTGCAGGTCAGGGTTGACGGAGACGACCACCGCCGGTGTTACTCGATGTCATCGTGCCCGCACAACGGCAACGACCTGCAGATCACCGTCAAGCGCGACCCGGGTGGGCTGGTCTCGAACTGGCTCAACGACACCGCGCAGGTGGGTGTCGAGATTCACGCTTCGCCACCCGACGGTCGATTCCTGCTCGGCGACACCGAGCGCGACATCGTCGCGTTCGCCAGCGGCAGCGGTATCACCCCGATCTTCTCGCTGATCGGCTCGGCGTTGGTGAGCACCCGCAGGCGGGTCAGGCTGTTCTACGCCAACAGAAGCCGCGATTCGGTGATCTTCGGCGAGCCGCTCACAGCGCTGGCCGCCGCCAACGCCGAGCGCCTGTCGGTGACCAACCACTTCGACGACGAAGCCGGCGTCGTGCAGGCCGCGGCGGTCGAGGCATTCGCATCGGCGAGCGGTGACGTCGACTACTACATCTGCGGTCCGGGGCCGTTCATGGACACGGTGGAGAACACGCTGTTGAGCATGGGCGTGCCGCGCGAGCGGCTTCACCTCGAACGGTTCACGGTGGCACCGGTTTCCGACGAGGTCGCCGCCACCTCGGAGCAAACCGAGGAGGTGGTCATCGAACTCGATCGCAAGTCCACCATCGCGCCCTACCGGTCGGGTAACACGCTGCTGCAGACCGCGCGCATGGCGGGGTTGCGTGCGCCCTCGTCATGTGAGACGGGTTCATGCGGAACGTGTATGGCGCGCATCGTGTCCGGAAGCGCTCGCATGCTCAACAACGATGCGCTCGATGACGACGAAGTGGCCGAAGGTTGGGTGCTGACATGCCAGTCGCTGCCGACGAGCCGAACGGTCCACATGATCTATGAGTAGAAGACGAGGTCGGCTGATGGGACGGACGCGATGACTCGGGTCGCGGTGGTGACTGGCGGTGCTTCGGGCATGGGGGAGGCGACGTGCCACGAGCTCGGCCGTCGTGGGCACAAGGTGGCCGTACTCGACGTCAACGGCGAAGCGGCCCAACGGGTCGCCGAGAAGCTGCGGGCGGACGGCGTGACGGCTCTGGGAGTGGCCGCCGACGTGAGCAATCGTCCGGCGGTCGAGGAGGCGTTCGCGAAAGTGCGGAGCGAGCTGGGGCCGGTGCACATCCTGGTCACCAGCGCCGGTGCCGTGGACTGGGCGGCTTTCACCGACATCACGCCGGAGGCGTGGCAGCGGCTCATCGACGTCAACCTCACCGGAACATTCCACTGCTGTCAGGTGGCCGTGCCCGACATGCTCGACGCGGGCTGGGGTCGCATCGTGATGATCTCGTCGTCCAGTGCGCAGCGCGGCTCTCCCCGGATGGCGCACTATGCCGCGTCCAAGGGTGCATTGCTCTCGCTGACCAAATCGCTTGCGCGCGAGTACGGACCGGCCGGGATCACGGTCAACAACATCCCGCCGTCGGCCATCGAGACACCGATGCAGCATGCCGGTCAGCAGTCCGGACACCTGCCGTCGAACGAGCAGATGGCCGCGACGGTCCCGCTCGGCCACCTCGGCACCGGCGAGGACATCGCCGCGGCCGTGGGCTTCCTGTGCTCTGAGGAGGCCGGTTTCATCACCGGTCAGATTCTCGGCGTCAACGGCGGGTCGGTGCTGTGATGGCCGCCCCGTTTTCCGCATACCGAACACGACACGGAGGTTTCCATGGCTAAGTGGCCAAAGCCCGCCGAGGGTAGCTGGACTGAGCATTATCCGCAGCTGGGGACCGGACCGATCTCGTTCCGTGACTCGATCTCGCCGGAGTTCTACGAGCTCGAACGCGAAGCGGTCTTCAAACGCGCCTGGCTCAACGTCGCGCGTGTCGAGGAGCTGCCGCGCGTCGGAAGCTACCTGACCAAGGAGATCGACGCCGCCAAGACGTCGGTGATCGTGGTGCGGGGTAAGGATCAGCAGATCCGCGCGTTCTACAACATCTGCCGTCACCGCGGAAACAAATTGGTGTGGAACGACTTTCCTCACGAAGAGGTCAAGGGCACCTGCCGACAGTTCACCTGCAAGTATCACGGGTGGCGCTACGACCTCAAGGGCGATCTGACCTTCGTGCAGCAGGAGGGCGAGTTCTTCGGTTTGGACCACCAGCGGCACGGGTTGAAGCCGGTGCAGTGCGATGTCTGGAACGGGTTCATCTTCATCAACTTCGATCCCGAGCCGCGGTGGACGCTGCGCGAGTTCCTCGGCCCGATGATCACCGCGCTCGACGACTATCCGTTCGAATTGATGACCGAGCGTTACGAATTCGAGGCGCGCAACAACAGCAACTGGAAGATCTTCGCCGACGCGTTCCAGGAGTACTACCACGTGCCCTCGCTGCACTCGCAGCAGGTGCCCAGCGCGGTGCGCCAGCCGAACGCGACGTTCGAATGCGGTTATTTCCAGATCGACGGACCACACCGCCTGGTGTCGACGGCGGGCACCCGGCGCTGGCTGCTCGACCCGGAATACATGTACCCGGTCGAACGGGTCACGCGCTCTGGGCTCGTGGGGCCGTGGCGCACCCCCGAGACGCATCAGTCGGCCGGCCTGAACCCCGGTGGCATCGAACCCTGGGGCATCACCAACTTCCAGATTTTCCCGAACCTGGAGATCCTCATCTATCACGGCTGGTATCTGCTGTATCGGTACTGGCCGACGTCGCACAACACCCATAAGTTCGAGGCCTACAACGCATTCCATCCCGCCCGCACCGTGCGCGAGCGCATCGAACACGAGGTCGCTTCGGTGGTGCTCAAGGAGTTCGCGCTGCAGGACGCGGGAATGCTCGGCGGCACGCAGGCGGCGCTGGAGTACGGCCTGGGGGAGCCGATCGTCGACGACTATCCGCTCAGCGACCAGGAGATCCTGGTGCGCCACCTGCACCACGAGGCCGTCAAGTGGGTCGAGGAGTACAAGGCCGAGCGCTCACCGGTGGGGGTGTGACCATGACGCGTCTGCCCGGTGCGTTCGCGGAGTTCGAATCGTTCGCCGAGACGTGGTGCCTGCCAACCGAAGCCGAGAGGTGGGCCACCCGGATGGCCACCCCGATGTCGCAGATCCGGGAGTTCTACGACGCGTTCACGCCGCGCTTCGAGGAAGCGATCGACTACTGCGACAAGTTCCCGCTCGACGACTTGCCCGAAGACGTGCTGAACCTGCTGCATCTCATCTACTCGATGATCATGGTGTCGATGGCCGTCGAGGTGTTCGGTACCCAGAAACCCGCCGACTCCGCCGACGCGGTGATGAACCGCGTCAGCGCGCCGGTGCCATGACGAAGGAGACACCATGAGCCTGCTCACCATCAACAAGCTGACCGCATCGGTCGGCGCGGAGGTGACCGACGTCGACTCCGACGCGCTGGCCCACGACGACGCGCTGGGCGCCACGATTCTGGATGCGTTGGAGGACAACGGCGTACTGGTGTTTCCCGGGCTCGGGCTGACGCCGGAGGCGCAGGTGGCGTTCTGCCGGCGGCTCGGCGAGATCGACCACTCGTCGGACGGCCATCACCCGGTCGCCGGCATCTACCCCGTGACACTCGACAAGTCGAAGAACGCCTCGGCGGACTATCTGCGGGCCACGTTCGACTGGCACATCGACGGATGCACGCCCACCAACGACGAGTGCCCGCAGAAGGCGACCGTGCTCTCGGCCAAGCAGGTGGCCGAGACCGGCGGCGAGACGGAGTTCGCGAATTCCTACGCGGCCTACGAGGCGTTCACCGATGAGGAGAAGGAACGCTTCGGGGCATTGCGGGTGGTGCACTCGCTGGAGGCCTCGCAGCGGCGGGTCACCCCCGACCCGTCGCCCGAGCTGGTCGCCAAGTGGCGGTCGCGACCCACCCACGAGCACCCGTTGGTGTGGACTCACCGCAGCGGCCGCAAGTCGCTGGTGCTGGGTGCGTCGGCGGATTACGTCGTCGGTATGGACGTCGACGAGGGTCGGGCGCTTCTCGCCGAACTCCTCGACCGCGCCACCCAGCCGCAGCTGGTGTACAGCCACCGCTGGTCCGTCGGCGACACGGTGATCTGGGACAACAACGGTGTTCTGCACCGCGCAGCGCCGTACGACCCGAACTCACCCCGCGAGATGCTGCGCACGACGGTGCTGGGCGACGAGCCCATCCAATGAGCGGTTTCGGTGCGCTGCCGATCGCTGGTCGACTGGTAACGCACCGAAGCCAACCCGCTCGCCGCGCGTTGACGCAGGCGTGCCGCTATGGAAATCTGATACCCAGATATGAGAATCACGTTCTCGTACCTTGAGATCGTCGAAATGGAGGGCGCATGACCGAGGACCTCACCACGGTCGACTTCTTCCGGGACGGGCGCCTGACGGATGACCCGTACCCGTTCTACGAGGCGCTGCGCAACAAGTGCCCGGTCGCCCGTGAGGACCACTACGGCGTGACGATGGTGACCGGCTGGCAAGAGGCCGTCGACGTCTACAACGACGCCGAGACCTTCTCGTCGTGCATCTCCGTGACCGGTCCGTTCCCGGGCTTCCCCGTTCCGCTCGAGGGTGACGACGTCACTGACCTGATCGTCGAACACCGCGACGAGATCCCGTTCAGCGACCAGCTGCCGACGCTCGACCCGCCGACGCACACCAACCACCGCGCCCTGCTGATGCGGCTGATCACGCCCAAGCGCCTCAAGGAGAATGAGGACGCGATGTGGCAGCTCGCGGACGACATCCTCGACGAGTTCCTCGCACCGGGTGAAGGCGAGTTCATCAGCGGGTTCGCGGGTCCGTTCACCCTGCGGGTGATCGCCGATCTGCTCGGGGTGCCCGACGAGGACCGGCCCGAGTTGCTCGAGCGGCTGGCCCGCGGCACGCACGGCGGCGGGCTGGGCAACGCCGACAAGACCCTGACGAAGACGCCGTTGGAGTACCTCTACGAGGTGTTCGCCGAGTACGTCGAAGACCGTCGTCGGGAACCGCGTGACGACGTGCTGACGGGATTGGCCACTTCGACGTTCCCGGACGGCACGGTACCGGAGGTGGCCGACGTGGTCCGCGTCGCCACCAACGTGTTCTCCGCCGGTCAGGAGACGACGGTGCGGCTGCTCTCGACCGCGCTGAAGGTGCTCGGCGACCGACCCGACATCCAGCGCAGGCTGCGCGACGATCGCAGCCTGCTGCCGAACTTCATCGAGGAGTGCCTGCGCATCGAGAGTCCGGTCAAGGGCGACTTCCGGTTGTCGCGAGTGCCGACGACGGTGGGCGACCAGGCCCTCGGCGCCGGATGCACCGTGATGGTGATCAACGGTGCGGCCAACCGCGATCCGCGCCGCTTCGAGGATCCGGACAACTTCGATCCCGAGCGCAAGAACGCCCGCCAGCATCTGGCGTTCGGCCGCGGCATCCACAGCTGCCCGGGCGCGCCGCTGGCCCGGGCCGAGACCCGTGTCGGGCTCGAGCGACTGTTGGACCGCACCACCGACATTCGGATCAGCGAAGCCCATCACGGCCCCGCGGGGGAGCGTCGTTACAACTACATCCCGACGTACATCCTGCGCGGGCTGACCGAACTTCATCTGGAGTTCGACGTGGTCTCGGGTGATGCCGAATGAAGGTCACCGTCGACGAGGATCGCTGCGCAGGACACGGCATGTGCCTGACGTTGTGCCCCGAGGTGTTCGAGCTCAACGACGACGGTTGGGCGGTCGCGAACCCGGAAGAGGTTCCGGCCGAACTGGAATCCGCGGCGCGCGAAGCGATCGACAACTGCCCGGAACGCGCGATCCGCGAGATCGACTGACAAGCGACGTCGGCGCGGTGCCGGCATCCAACACGAAGGAGCTCGAATGGCGAAGGCGTACATCCTCATTACCGAGGACGTCAAGGATCCCGACGGTATGGCGGAGTACGGCAAGGTGGCCAGCCAGACGATGGCCAGCGCGACGCTGCTGGCATTCGATCAGAAGGCCGAGGTGATCGAGGGCACCTGGCACGGCACGCAGACCGTGCTGCTCGAGTTCGAGTCCGAGGAAGCGGCCAAGGCGTGGTACTACTCCGATGAGTACCAGGCCGCCGCGAAGCTGCGTCAGGCCGCCGCCGACTGCAACGGCGTCATCCTGCACGGGCTGGGCTGATTCGCTGTCGCCCAAACCGACGTTTTGGCGGGAGAATTCGAGCAAAAGCCGCCAAATCGTTGGTCTCGGCGCGACTTCAGGCGGAAACCAGCGGGCCGGTCGGCGTCGTCGTGGTGGCGTGTACCAGTAA
This sequence comes from Mycobacterium lehmannii, assembly GCF_001499925.1. Classification (NCBI taxonomy): domain Bacteria; kingdom Bacillati; phylum Actinomycetota; class Actinomycetes; order Mycobacteriales; family Mycobacteriaceae; genus Mycobacterium; species Mycobacterium lehmannii. The sequence continues at coordinate 248,460 of NZ_LQIR01000023.1, read as the reverse complement.
CTCGGCGAGTTCTCGCGGTCGGCTCAGGAACGGCGAGTGCGAGGCGTCGATGGTCAACTGTTCAACGCCGAGGCGACGGCTCACCGTGTCGGCCAGCCAGCGCGGCATCGACCGGTCCTGCAGACAACGGATGAAGCTGCGGGGGAGATCGGCCTCCCAGAACCGCGGCACGGATACCGGCGTCACCGTCGTGTCGCCGAAGCGTTCGGGACCGAGGCGCTCGAACGCCCAGCGCGCGGTGGCCTCGTCGCAATCGTGGTAAAAGTACCGCCACGCGCCTTCGAAGTCGGCGAACCACATCGCGCCATCGTCGTCGAACTTCAGGTAGCCCAACATCTCTCCGACGTCGGCGTCGAAATCCTCGCCTAGTTCGTCGCCGTCGTCGCGCATCGCCATCGCTTCGGGGTAGGTGCGACCTTCACGGGGCAGCGCCGCCGCGAGGTAGGTGATGTGGCTGACCAATTCGGGCGCGGCGTCGGCCGCCAGCGTAGCGTCGAAGCCGCCGCCCGAATGTCCGACGAGAACGCTGCTAGCCGAACCGGCTGCCCGCAACGCTTCCACGATCGCGTCGCGCCGGTTGGCCAGTGTCGACTCCTCGTCGGCGCGTGCACCGTGTCCCGGGAGGTCCACCGCGACCGCGTCGTGGCCCATCGCCGTCAGCTCGTCGATCACGCGCTCCCAGCACCAGGCGGCGTGAAAGCCCCCGTGGACGAAGACGAATCGCATCAACTCAGGGCGCGCACCGGAACATGCGACCAGCCCGCGACGTTCTGCATCGCCACCCGACGGCAGTCATCCCACAGCACTTCATATTTGGGGATCAGGTCGAGCAGCCGCTCGAGTGCGATCGCCGTCTCCATCCGGGCCAACGCCGCACCGAGGCAGCTGTGAATGCCGTAGCCGAAGCCCAGGTTTTGCGCCTCGGTGCGGTTGCGGTCGATGTCGAAAGTGTCGGCGTCGGTGAATGCCTCGGGATCGCGGTGTGCCGAGGCCTGCAGGAGGAACACCGGCTTGCCCTCGGGGATCGTCACGCCGTGCAGTTCCACATCGCGCATCGAGCGCCGCACGTTGTAGTGCACCGGCGGCTCGTAGCGCAGCAGTTCCTCGACTGCGGCGGGAATCTTGCTGCGGTCATCGAGAAGCTTCTGCCACTGGTCGGGGTGACGGGCGAACGTGACCGCCGCGTTGCCGACCAGCTTGGTGACGGTCTCGGCGCCAGCACCACCGAGAAGCGTTGCGAATCCGGCGATCTCGAAGTCGTCGAGTGATTCCTTCTCACCATCCTCGCGGGTGATCTCGGCGGCCACCAGGCGGCTGAACATGTCGTCCTTCGGGTCAGCGCGCCGCTCCTGGATCAGTTGGAAGTACAGCCCCATGGCTTCGCCGATGGCCTGCATACCCTCTTCGGACATGTCGACCTGGCCGGGCTCGCGATGCAGCGACGCGTCGACCCATTCTCGGACCTGCTGCCGATGTTCCTCTGGCACGCCCAGCATCTGGGTGATGACTTCGACCGGGAAGAATGCGGAGAAGTCGCTGACGACGTCGAAGTGGGAGGGATCGGCCTTGGCGATGTACCTGTCGATGGTCTCGGTCACCATCGGTCGCATCGCCTCGATCGCCCGGGGGGTGAACACCTTGTTCACCAGGCTGCGCATGTGGCGATGTTCGGGCGGATCCATCAGGATGATCATCTTGGCCGGCATCGGCTCGTCAGAGCGAATGGTCGCCAGATCCAGACCGTATGCCGACGAGTAGGTGGCGAAGTCCTTGTAAGCCGCGGATACGTCTTCATGCCGCGACAAGGCGTAGAAGTCGAGTTCCTCGTTGTAGTAGACCGGTGCTTCTTCGCGCAGGCGCCGGTAGATCTCCCACGGTCCGTCGAAGTACTCCTGCGAGAACGGGTCGAAGACGATTTTCGACGTGGTCATGCGTCTTCGATCGAGATCGCCTGGCGCGGGCACTGTCGCACCGCTTCCCTGACTTGCTCCTCGTTCTCGGGCGTCACTTCTTCCTGAAGCACGTGTAGGTAGTCTTCCTCGTCGAGATCGAACACCTCGGGGATGATGCCCATGCACACTCCGTTGCTCTCACAGAGCCCGAAGTCGACGATGATCTTTTGAGTCACTTCAACACCTTCACCGGGACGTGGTGGTATCCGGCCACATTCTGCATGTGCACGCGTTCGAGGCCGTCGAAGTTCACCTCGTAACGCGGCATGAAATCGAGCAGGTGCTCGAGCGCGATCGTGGTTTCCAGGCGGGCCAGCGCAGCGCCAAGGCAGCTGTGAATGCCGTAGCCCAGTCCGAGGTTCGGTGACTGCGTGCGATCCCGGGTGATGTCGAACGTCTCGGCGTTGTCGAATGCGCGGGAATCGCGGTTGGCCGCCGCCTTCATCAGGAACACCGGCTTGTGCGCGGGAATGGTGCCGCTGGGCACCTCGGCTTCCTTCAGCGTGTAGCGCACGTTGTACTGCACCGGCCCGACGTAGCGCAGCAATTCTTCGACGGCGGCCGGCACCAGGCTGCGGTCGTCGAGCAGCATCTGCCACTGTTCGGGATGGCGGGCGAACTCGACCACCGCGCTGCCGACGAGCTTGGTGACCGTCTCCGCGCCGGCGCCACCGAGAAGTGCTAGGAATCCGGTGATCTCGAGATCGTCGAGCTGGCGCATCTCACCGTTCTCACCGGGAATCTCCGCGCGGATGAGCCGGCCGATCATGTCGTCCAGAGGGTTCTGCCGCCGCTCCTGAACGAGGCCGTAGTAGTACATGCCCGAGTCGATGTTGGCCTGCATGTTCTCTTCGGACAGCTCGAGCTGGCCGGGCTTGCGCTGGAGGCTGATGTCGATCCAGCGCCGGACTTGTTGACGAAACTCCTCAGGCACCCCCGCCATCCGGGTGATCACTTCTACCGGGAACGGACCCGAGAAATCCTGCACCACATCGAAGTTGTCGGGATCGACCTTCGAGAGGTACTGCTCGACGAGTTCGGTGATGTTCTCGCGCTGCGATTGGATGGCCCGGGGGGTGAAGGCCTTGTTGAGCAGGCTGCGCATGTGCCGGTGCTCGGGCGGGTCCATGAAGATGATCGACTTGTGCGGGCCTTCCTCCGAGCGCACCATCGCCAGGTCGCAACCACGAGATGAGGAGAACGACTCGTGGTCCTTGAGCGCTGCGGCCACGTCGGCGTGCCGCGTCAGCGCGTAGAAGTCCTGCTCCTCGTCGTAGTAGAGGGGCGCTTCGTCGCGCATCCGTTGGTAGATCTCGTACGGGTTGTCGAAGAACTCCTGCGACACCGGGTCGAACACGAGTTTGGGCTTGGTCATGGTCTCCTCTTTCGCGGCGGGCTGTCGACCGCTTCCGTTACGCGAGGCCGCAATAATGTAACGCCTCTAGTATGCCTCACCGGATGCCTCCTGGTAAGGGGAATCGCCGCTGTTTATGGCCAGGATCCCGGCATCGATGACCTCGTCGAGCAGGCCAAGGTCACTGCCCAGCTCGCCCGCCGTCTGGCGAACCACCGCGACGTCCTTGCCGATGAACTCGCCGACGTCGGTGACGAAGCCCTGAACCGAGCCCCGCGCGGCGATGAACTCGCCGACCCGGCTGGTCCCGCTGCCGTGGGTGAGCGAGGTGAGCAGCTCGGCCTCCTGGACGCCGAGGCGGGCGCCGAGGTCGACGGCGGTGCGCAGCAGACCGATCTGGGCGGCGAACAGGCTGTTGTTGACGAGCTTGACGGCCTGGCCCGCGCCGATCTCGCCGACGTGCAGGATCGGGTCGCCGTAGCTGGCCAGCACCGGTCGGACCTTGTTGACCGCGGCGTGCGCGCCGCCGACGAACAGGGTCACCTCGCCGGCCGCGATGTTGTGCGGGCCGCCGCTGACCGGCGCGTCGACGACGTCGATGTCGGTGAACTCGGCCGCCAGCCTTCGCGTGGTGGCCGGGCTGCCCGTCGTGTGAATGATCAGCGCACCGCCCGGTTGCATGGCCGCGGCCAGGCCGTCGTCCAGGCACACCTGGCTGACCTGCTCGTCGGTGAACACGCAGATCGCCACGGCGTCGGCCCCGTCGGCGACGTCGGCCGCACGGGTCACGGGCTGCGCGCCGATATCGCGTAGCGCGGCGCATTTCTCGTCGGTCCTGCCGAGTGCGCGGACCTCGTGACCGGCTTCGATAAGGCGGCGCACCATCGGCGCGCCCATGCGCCCCGCCCCGACGAAACCGACCCGCGTCACCGCGGGTGGTCCATGTTCTGCAGCGCCGTGTCGGCCACGGTGAACACCGATCCCTCCGGTGCCGATGCGGTGGCCGCGATGCTGGCCGCGTGCCGAACGTCCTTCTGCAGCAACGCGCCTGCGATGGGCGCCAGTGCCTCGACCGTGCCGCCGAACATCGCGATGCTGCCCAACGCCTTGCTGGTTGCCGATCCACCGTTGAGCACCTCGGCAAGGCGCACGCGCGGAATACCCAGGGACTCACCGAGATCGAGAGTGCTCAGCGCGCTGCCGAGATTGGCGGTGAACAGCAGGTTGTTCAGGATCTTGGTGACCTGTCCACTGCCCAGCGGGCCGAGATGCACGATTGGGTCGGCATAGGTCGCGAACACCGGGCGGCAGCGTTCGACGACGTCCTCCTCGCCGCCGACCATCACCAGCAGCTTGCCCTCTTCGACGGCGGGCCCACCGCCGCTCACCGGCGCGTCGATGACCGAAACACCCTGTTTGGCAGCGGCTTCGGCGATCTCCCTGCAGGTGTCGGGATGTACGGTGCTGTGGATGGCAATGGTTGCGCCGGAGGCCAGGCCGGCGAGCACACCGCTCTCACCGTTGAGGACTTCGCGCACGTCGTCGTCGCCGACCACGCACAGGCAGACCAGATCGCTGGCCGCGGCCAACTCCGCAGGCGTGCTCGCGGTCTTGGCTGCCGTGCCGGCATACGGTTCGAGGCTGGCCGCCCGACGCGCCCACAGCGTCGTCTCGAACCCGCCCTCGACGATCTTGCGGGCCATGGGGCCGCCCTGGCTGCCCAGTCCGATGAATCCGACGCGCATCAATCCGCCTCCACTTTCTGCTCGGCCTTGTCCTCGGCGCCTCTTCGGGCCGCGACGCATTCCTCGACGAACGACAACACTTTGTCGTGGTAGTCCGCGGCCGCGTAGGACAGCGAAATGTTGTGACCTGCGCCGGCCTGTTCGTTGAGGACGAAGCGGGGCGCGGCGGTGAACACCGCGGCGATGTCGGCCAGCGACTCGGGGTCGGTGCGCCACACCCGCTCGTGTTCGGCGACGGTGAACTGCACGGGCACCTCGACCCGCGCAGCCATCGCCGGAAAGTCCCGCCGCGGCCAGTTTTTCGTCATGTCCGCCTCGTACGGCGCGCCCGTCGACGAGTTCGTGATACCCGAGAGCACCTCGGGCGGATACAGGTCGGCGGGTTCCCACAGCAGGTCGCGAAGCCCCACCGGCCGCCGGGTGGCCGTCGTCGTCTTCAGGATCTGGGCCGCGGAGTCCGCATACCGCAACCCGGTACCGGCCAGGCCGAGTCCGAGCACCCCCGCCTGAGCGGCACGCTCGTCGGCGGCCATGCGCACCGCCAGTTCACAGCCTGCCGAGTGGCCGAGCAGGAACAGGCCTTCGCCGCGCGGGTTCTGGCCCAACACCTTGTCGACGGCACCATAGGCGAGCGCGACCCGCTGGTCGGGTTCGTGCATCGCCTCGGGATAGGGCGCCGAGCTGCCGTAGCCGGGTCGGTCCAACGCCACCACCGTGATTCCTCGGGCCGGACCGGCGCGCAGCAGCGACAGCTGAGGATGGCCGGGACAGTCGAAATACGCTGCGGTGCTGGCACCTCCGTGGAGGGCGACGATGACGGCGGCCGGGTTGTCGGCATGTGCGACAAGGCCCGACATGGGAACGCCGTCGACGAGGACGACGCGGGGGCGCGGGCTCACCCGTCGGTCCGCATCAGGATCGCCCCGCTTGGCGTGAGCCCGCCACTGCTGACCACCGCGACCTTGGCGTCCTTCACCTGGCGCTCGCCCGCGTCGCCGCGAAGTTGCGTGACGGCTTCGTGGATCAGGCCCATTCCGTGTGTCCGGCCGTGCGACAGCTGACCGCCGTGGGTGTTCAACGGGATCACCCCGTCGCGGGCGATGGCCTTGCCGCCGTCGAGGAAGTCCTTGGCCTCGCCGATACCGCAGAAGCCGAGAGCCTCCAGCCACGACAGGCAGTTGAACGAGAAGCCGTCGTACAGCTCTGCGACGTCGACATCCTTGGGCCGCAACGAGGTTCGAGTCCACAGATGGGCGGCCTGACCGAGCACCTGAGGTTCGTGGGTCAGCGTGCTCTGGTCCCAGTCGGTGCGTTCGACGATCTGCGTGCCGACCGCCTCGAACAACACCGGCTTGTGGGGCATGTCTTCTGCGGTTTCGACGGCCGAGACGATGACCGCGACGGCGCCGTCACAGGGAACGTCGCAGTCGTACAACCCGAACGGGGTCGTGATCATCCGCGCGTTGAGGTAGTCGTCCATCGTCATGGGGTCGCGGTAGATGGCGGTCGGGTTCAGCGCCGCGTTCGCGCGCTGGTTGAGCGCGATCCAACCGAGCGTTTCGCGCGTGGTGCCGTAGCGCTCGAAGTGGCGCTGGGCGTTGAGCGCCAGCGTGTGCGCGGCCGACATCGCACCGAAGGGCATCTGCCAGCTCGAGGTTCGGGCGCCGCCCGGCGGTGACGCCTTGCCCTCCTTCATCAACTGCTGGAACGTCGCCTCCCACAATGTGCGGAAGCACAGCACGTGCCGGGCCATACCCGTGGCCACCGCCATCATCGCCGCGATGACCGAGCCGCCGGGTCCGAAGGTATCCATGCCGCCGTTGATCCACGCCGGGCGTAGACCGAGAGCGCCCTCGAGCGCGGCGACGCCGCCTTCGCCCATGCCCGCGATGTCCAACCCGGGATAGGTCGACAGGCCGTCGATGTCGTCGAACGTCAGACCCGCGTCGGCGACGGCGGCCTCGCACGCTTCGATCGTCAGCGACAGCGGCGGCACCATCAATCGCCGACCGAGCCGCGACGCACCGATTCCGGTGATCGCCGAATGCTCTTCGAACCGTTGGCGAGTCAGCGGCTGGCTCACGTGACGGGCGAAGTCCTGTGGTGCGATCTCGTCCTCGGCGACCGGGCCACTCTGTTCGTCGGCGCCGGGTGTGAAGACGGGCAGCCAGACAGTTCCGGCCCCATCGCCGAGCTGTTGAAACGTCACCTCGACGACTTGACCGAGTTTCAGGTCGTCGGGGTCGCAGTCGACGATGTTGGTGGTCAGTCGAACTCGCGGATCCTCGACGATCGCCACCTGGGCCACCACGTAGGGCGGCGGCAGGTCCGGGAAGCCGAACCGGTGGTTGACGGTGAACGCCGACAGCGTGGCCTTGCCGGAGACGTCGCGAATGCCCATGTTGTGGCTCCGGCAGTACCGGCACACGGGTTGCGGCGGATGGATCAGCGCCGTGCAGTCACGACACTCCTGGATACGCAGGACACCGTCGGCGCCGGCGGTCCAGAAAAACTCGTTGAGTACCGTCAGCTCGGGTAGTGGTCTTGTCACCGCACGAATCCCGAGATCGCCTCGTTGTCATCGGTTTTGGGTTCGGGTTCGGGCACCTCGTGTGCCTCCTGATGCACGGCGGTGTCGTCGGACGGCCGGTGTTCGCCCATGTAGATGATCGCGTGCACCGGGCAGTCCAATAGTGCGCGCATCACCGCGTCCCTGTCCTTCTCCGGCACCGTGCCGTCGCCGATGAGGGAGGCGTACCCCCAGTCGTCCAGGGAGAAGTACCCCGGGGCGTGCTTGGCGCATATCCCGAAGCCGTCGCACAGCGTCCGGTCGAGCCGAATCCGCAAGCCGTCACTCATGATTGAGCCACCGCCTCCACTTCGTAAGGCCGCACGGCGGCGAACGCGTCGGCGCGACAGGCCGTGCAGTCGTCGGTGAGGTGGCGAGCCACCACTTGTGGGAACTGTCGCAGCAGGCTCGCGGCGACGTTGGTGGCGCCGTCGAGAGTGCCACAGGCGCCACGCCCGCGAAGCACCACCGACCAACGCTCCAGGCGGGTGACGTCCTCCTGGGTGGCTACGCCGTCGCGCAGCGCCGACGTGACCGCGGCCATGGCGGCGGTGCCGTTGAAGCAGGATCCGCACTGGCCCGCGTTCTCCCGGTCGAAGTACGACATCACCGCGGCCGCGACGGCGACGGGGCAGTCGTCGGTGAGGATCGAGATGGCCCCGCATCCCAGACCGCTGCCGAGCCGGCGAACCGACTCGTGGTCGAGCGTCGCGTCGAGGATGTCGGTGTTGACCAGGCCGGCGAAGTAGCCGCCCATCAAGACGCCGGTGACCGCGTCGCTGGTGACCCCGTGCAGGTGCAGCAGATCGGAGAACGATGCACCGTGCGGGATTTCGTACAGCGCGGCTGGTCGTCCGCCGCCGGTGATGGTCGCGAGAAACGTCCCGGGAGACATCGGCGTGCCGACCGAACGGAACTTCTCGGCGCCGTGCTCATGGATGTAGGGCAGGTTGGCCAGCGTCTCGACATTGCTGACCATGGTGGGGACGCCGGCCACGCCTTCCTCGAAGGGCCGTGGCGGTTTGTCGGTCGGCTTGGCGGGTCCGCCGTTGATGCGCCGGACCGCGGCGGTCTCTTCTCCGGCCACGTACCCGGGTTCGACTGTGACGACGGTGATCTCGGTCGCGCCGAACGTTTCTGGTGGCACTTCGCTGAGCGCGGCGGTGACGGCGTTCGCGGCGGGGGAGTCGGAGACGTAGACGTATGCCCGGCGGGCGCCTGCGACGGCCGTCGCCAAGCGCAGACCGTCGAGCACGAGATGGGGCCGGTTACGCAGGAGCCAGCGGTCTTTGACCGACGCGGGTTCACCTTCTTCGCCGTTGGCCACGACGACGGTCTCCGAGCCGCGCTGGTGGGCATTGTGCACCGTGCGCAGTTTGGTGCCGATCGGGAACGCGGCGCCGCCGCGGCCCAGCAGCCCCGACAGGTCGACCTGCGTCAGCAGCGCATCGGCATCGATCAGCGGCCGGTATCCGCCCGCCCGGGTGTACTCGGCGTAGTCCTCCGTGCCCGCCTCCGACGGGCGCAACAGCCGCGGCGCGCAATCCGGCCAGGCGGCGACGGCGAGATCGGTGGCAGTAGAGGTCATGGCTGGTCCTTCCGGCCCGCGGATAGGCTGACGGACATGAGGACTGCGGTCGTGCGCGTCGGTGTCGACACGGCGGGCGAACTCGGCCCGGCCCAACTCGACGACGGCCTTGCTCGGCTGAGGGATTCGGCGGCTGCGCACGGTATCGAGGTGGTGGCCAACGATCTGGCCGGGTTGCCGCCGAAACGCCGTGAGGTCGAGTTGTTGATCGCCGGCGACGACCAGGACGAACTCCGTCGGCTCGCGGTCGACCTGTGCGACAAGGCATTCGGCACCACACCGGTGCCCGGCGTGGTGACGTTCATCAGCCGCGGCACCGACGACGATGCGCACGGCGTCCTTGCCGGGTTCGGGCTGTCCGGGGAGATCGAACGGGTACCCGGCGACGACGGCTGGGACGTCATATATGTGACGTTGCGCAGGGCCGACCTCGAACGCGTTCCGGAGAGTCGGGTGCACACCGCGCTGGAGGCCTCACTCAACTGCGAGGTCCACATCCGTACGACGTAGTGCTTCCGGGCGAGCGCGCAGTCTCGAACACGAAGCGCCGTAGCCGGCGTACGAGGATGTGCCCTCACGGTTGTGGTGGATCCGCTCATCAACTGTCCAGGAACTTCAGAATTGCCGGCGCCGCCTGCACCCACGTGTCGAACAGGCAGAAGTCCTTTCCGCCGCTGGCCGCGAACTTCTCACCGGCACGCTCCCAGGCATCCTCGGGCCAGGGCGGGTCGATCAGCGTTGAGCCCTTGATCAGGCAGCTGACCTCGAGCGACGTGCGCTTCGGATGATCCCAGTCGTTCTCGCCGCCGCGGATGATCAATGTCGGCACCGTGATGTTGTCGAACATCTCGTCTTCGACACCGGGGATCGTTTGACCGGGCTTGGGCACGAAGGCGTTGAGCCAACGCAACATCACCTTCAGAAACTCGTCGACGTCGAGGGCTCTGAACCGCTCCTCGTTGCGAGGATTCTCGCCGATGCGCTCCTTCCACTCGGCGACGTGCAGCAGGCCGTCGATGCCCGCACCGCGGGCGGCCAGGATGCTCGGCACCACGTAGTGTCCGCCCAGTACGAAGGACCCGTATACGCCGCCGACGATGTTCCAGACCACCAGCTTTCGGACGATTTCGGGGTAGAGCATCGTCGTCAGCATCGAGTCCCGCGCCCCACCGGAACCGCCCGCGATGATGCACTGCTCGATGCCGAGACCGGTGAGCAGCGCGTGCAGCGTTTCGGCGCGCATATGAGATTCGCTCTTACCGTAGAACTGCACGTCCGACTTGCCACAGTTCGGCCGATCCCACAGCAGCACGCGGTAACCGCCCGATGCCAGCGCCTCCGCCAGTGGCCGTAGGCCGGGAATGTCCTTGCTGAATCGGCCGCCCGGCGTCAGTGCGATGAATTCGCCTTCGTTGCCTAGGATTTCGTAGACGACGTGGCCGCCGTTGATCTCGACGGTCTCTTCGCCCGGTTTGAGAGTGGGGCCCGCGGCCTCCGTGGTGGTCATGCTGAGCCTCCGCGAACGTGCGCAAACTGCTGAATTTTCGCGGCGTGTCGTGTGCAAACACGCACGCTCACGCCAACAAGGGAACCTGTGATCATGCCTGGACCAACACCTCGTTGCCGACCACCCGCACGGGGTAGGTCCGGATGCTCCACTCCGGCTTGACCGCCGTGGTGCCGGTGGCCAGTTCGAAACCCCACTGGTGCCACGGGCAGTAGATGTACTCCAGATCGCGCACCATCACCGCATCGCCGGGCACGCTGTCGTCGACCACGGTGCGGCCGCGGGCACGTCCGGAACACAGCGGTCCGCCCTCATGCGGGCAGTAGTTGGCGATCGCGTAGAACGTGCCGTTGACGTTGTAGACGCCCACGCCGTGGCGTCCGATCGGCACCAATTTGTGCTTGCCCGGCGGGATCTCGTCGACCGTGGCGACGACGTGCTCACGCCCCTGGGCCAGCCGGGGCGTCTTCTCCTGTTCGCTCAACTCAGAACACCCGAACCTGGCCCTCGAGGGCCGGAACCGTGTCGGGAAGGTGATACGTCGCGATGCCGTTGCGGAACATCACCGCTTCCCGGGCGTGCTCGGGCAGGTGCTTGACCAGCCAGCGCGGGTCGTCGAACGTCCAGTGCGGGTAGTCCGACGAGTAGAGCAGGATCTTCTCGCACTCCATCCACTCGAACGCGCGCGACAACTCCGTCTTGTCCTCGGGGTAGTCCAGCGGCTGGGTGGTGAACTTGATGTGGTCCTTGACGTATTCCGACGGTTTGCGCTTGATGTCCAACCACGACTTACGGGCCTCGTAGATGGCGTCCATCCGCCACATCAGCGGCAGAATCCAGGTGAAAGCGTGTTCCACCAACACGATTCGCAGTGTCGGGAACCGGTCGAAGAGCCCGTCGAAGACCATGCTCATCACCTGGTTCGCGGCCAGCAGCGAGTAGGTGACCATGAAATCGTGGTTGTAGCTGGGGAATCCGACCGGCGGGATCGGCAGCTCCTCGTGATGGCTGCGCGACAGGTGGCAGCTCACCGTGATGTCGTTGCGGGTCGCGGCCTCCCAGATCGCGTTGTACTTGGGATCACCCCACGCCGGGCGGGGTTCGGCCTTGATCAGGATCTGGCCCATGTAGGGGTGGCCGGCCCAGCGCTCGATCTCGCGGGCCGAATCCTCGGGCGCCTCGATCGCCACGCAGATCGATCCGCGCCACCGCTCGTGCCAGTTGTTCTTGCTGTCGAGCCAGTGATTGGCCTGCCAGTCGTTGAGCGCGACGCTCATCGCGTGGTTGACCTCGGGGAAGCGCGCCGGGTAGGCGGCGGGCTCGAGGATCGCGATATCGGCGCCCGCCTCCATGATCAGCTGCTTGAAGGCCAGTTCGGGGTCGCTGCCCGCGAAGTTGCCGTCCGAGGGGAAGGTGTCGACCCGCATCGCGTACGCGTGGGCGTAGTCGGGTGCGTCGTAGTAGATCTGGTCGCCGATCCGCCGCGTCAGGAAGTACTTGCTGCGCCACGGCTCCGGGATGTACGGCGTCAGCTCACCCGCCCTCGGTGTCGGATGAACGTCGGAGTCGACGCAGCGCACCGCGACGCGCTCCGCGGCGGGCTTGCGCTCTGTCACTGTCACCGTCATCGTGGCTCCCTGCCTTTCAACTGCGTCTCACGCCCTATCACTGTGCGCCCACTGCGGCACCGACGTCTATGCCGTAGAGCTCGGCGGCATTGCGCCAGCACAGTTTGTCGCGTTGCTCGTCGGAGTACGCCGAGGGCACCGTCAGCTCGTTGAGCTGCCAGTGCGGATAGCTCGACCCGTACATCACCATGTCGTCCTTGCCGGTGAAGCTCAACCACTCGCCGGCGTAGTCCACATCGCCCGGCCCGTCCATCGCGCCCTGCACGAAGTAGGTGTGGCCGGGCAGGTAGTCGCTGGGCATCCGCGGCGCCCACGGGGTCTGCTCCAGATGTGGGCGCCCGAAACAGTCCATCCGCCAGATGAACGGCGTCAACAGGTCCGCCGCCCCGTCGGCCCAGACGAATTTCAGCGTCGGCATCCTTTCGAATACCCCTTCGACGATGAGATTCATCAGGTGATACAGGTAGTTCAGCGCCATGAAGCTGACGTAGTTCTCATACGTCCTGGGCACGCCGGACGGCGTCGGCGCGAACTGGACCCCCGCCCCCACTTCGATGTGCACGGCGACCGGCAGATTCGCCTCGTTGGCGGCCTCCCACAGCGGCCAGAACTGGGGCTTGCCGTACAACTCGCGGGATTGCAAAGGCACGCCGATCTGCACGACCCGGGGATGGTCGGCATATTTGGCGATCTCTCGCAGCGAACCAGTGATGTCGTCGGGATTGACCCGGATGGTGCCGCGGAACTTCTCGGCGTACGGGTTGTCCTCGAGCCAGCGGCTGACCAGAATCTCGTTGTGCCCCGCCGCGATCGCGGTGCCCAGATGCCGGTCCGGCATGATGCCGCGGGTCATCGGATGCAGAATCGCGATGTCGACGCCGCGCTCGTCGAACAGCTGCCCGCCGACGAACTCGGGGTCCGAACCGGGGTAGCGGCGGTCGCCATCCGTGCCGGGGGCGTATTCGCCGCCGGGAGCGCCGTACCAGTCCATCTCGTAGTCGGGGAATCCGCGGCTCTTGAAGGGCTCGCGAAGGAAGCTGCGGAAGTCCTTGTTCGACTTGCTGAAGATGTGCACGCTGGCATCGATGACGGGGGTCGTGAAACCAGACCCGGTCCCGTCCTGAATATGCATCACCAAGGCTGTCCTCCGATGTCATCCGGCCGTCGGCAGGCGCAGAAGAGCGCTGCGCGAGCGCCGAACACCTCCCAGTGTAAAGCGTTGTTCTTCAATCGCAAGAATCTAGTTCTCTACAAAACGCTTACTTTTGCGCAGGTCAGGGTGTCTGCTGGTCAACTGCATGACACACGTTATGCGAAACGTGGTAGTCACATCGTGAGAACGGTTACGCCGCGATTGGAGAATGTTATTCTCGCTGCGACGCGTTGCCCATCTTCGAGGCCCCGGGAGGCTTGGTGTTACTGGAGTTCGACGCCGATCAGCGGCTCTGGCAGGAGACCGTGCGCGACGCGGTGACCAAGCAGTGCCCGGCCTCGCTGATCCGCGGCATCGCCGAGAACGGGGTAGACCCGACGCCGTTGTGGAAGACCTACGTCGACGCCGGTTGGACCGAGTTGGCCGACGCTGAGAACGCGGTCGAACTCGCGATCGTGCTCGAGGAGTTGGGCCGGGCCACCGACCCCACGCCGTTTCTGGCGACGCTGACCCAGTTCGCGCCGTTGGCCGGCGACCGTTTCGATGCGCAGCGGGCCGGCACGGCGGTGTACGACGGTGTGTCCGCCCACCGGGTCGACGACGGGTGGGTACTCGACGGCACCGCTCACCACGTGCTCGACGGTGACCGCGCCGAGCGCTTCGCCGTCGTGACCGACGCCGGCGTCTTCGTTGTCGACGCCGATCAGGTCACGTCGAGGCGCAGTCCCATCTTCGACCCGGTGCTGCATGTCGCGGAGGTGTCGTTCGTCGACGTACGCGTGCCGGACACGGTGCGGGTGCCCGCGGACGCCGAACGGGCCCGTCACGTCGCGCTGACCGGTATGGCGATCTCCACGGTCGGCGCCTGCCAGCGCATCCTGGACCTGGTGCTCGAGCACGTCAAACAGCGCCAGCAGTTCGGGGTCGCAATCGGCTCCTTCCAGGCGGTGCAGCACAAGGCCGTCGACATGCACGTCGCCATCGAACGGGCCAGGGCCCTGGCCTATTTCGCCGCGTTGACCATCGCCGAGGACGATCCGCGCCGACGCCTGGCCGCCGCCATGGCCAAGGCGTCGGCGGGGGAGGCGCAGGCGTTGGTGTTCCGGCACGGCCTGCAACTGTTCGGCGCCATGGGATTCACGTGGGAGAACGACCTGCAATTCGCGCTGAAGCGGGCGAAAGCCGGTGAGCTGCTGCTCGGTGGCGCCGCCGAGCATCGCGCGGTGATCGCCGCGGAGTACAGGACCAACTGATGCAGCTGACTTTCGATTCCGAGGTCGAACAGTTCCGCGCGGATTTCGCCGCGTTCCTCGACGAGCATCTGCCGCCCGAGTCGCAGACCCTGGAGCGGCCGAAGTCGGTGTCGCACATGCCGCAATGGGCCCGCGACTGGCAGCGTCTGCTGTTCGACAACGGCTGGCTTCTTCCGGCGCAACCGCCCGAGTTCGGCGGCCGGAACGCGACGGTGGTGCAGCAGTTCGTCCACCTCGACGAGCTGTGCCGGCGGCGGATCTACCACAGCTTCAACCCCCAGGGCGTCAACATCGTCGCCGCGTCGCTGATCACGTTCGGCACCGACGAGCAGAAGCACCGCTGGGCGGTGCCGGTGCTGAAGGCCGAGATGACCGCGTCACTGGGCATGAGTGAACCGAGCGCCGGGTCCGATCTGGCATCGCTGCGCACTCGCGCGGTCCTGGAAGGCGACCACTTCGTCGTCAACGGCCAGAAGGTCTGGACGTCGGGCGCCCACGACGCCGACTTCCTGTTGACGTTCGTGCGCACCGATCCCGACGCGCCCAAGCACAAGGGCATCAGCGCGCTGATCATCCCCACCGACACACCCGGCGTCGTCTGTCGGCCGTTCGCGGACATGACCGGTGAAGACAACCTCGACTTCAACGAGGTGTTCTTCACCGACGCGCGCGTGCCCGCCGAAAACCTCGTCGGCCCGCTCAACGGCGGCTGGGGTGTTGCGAACGGTTCGCTCGGCCACGAGCGCACGATGATGTGGCTCGGCTTCGCCGACCGCATCGACAACATGATCGCTGACTTCCGGCCTCGTACCGAACTCGAACGCGACCAATACGCCACGACGCTCATGGATTATCAGGCGTTGCGGGCCATGGGCTCGGCGGCGCTGGCGCGAGCCGCGCGCGGGGAGGCGGACACCGCGTCGGTCTCGGTGCTCAAGCTGTTCGGGTCCGAAGCCGAACGTCAGGCCATGGAGAACGCGCTAACCGCCGCAGGCGCCGACGGACTGATCCACCCGTCGACCTCGGGACCCTACGAGCACATGAACCTCGACCACTACTTCGCGAGCTGGTTCGAGCGCTATGCGCGCAGCTTCGGCGGCACCATCGCCGGTGGCACGTCGGAGATTCAGCGCAACATCATCGCCACGCAGGTGCTCGGGCTGCCGCGGCGCTGACATGGACGCCTGGATCGTCGACGCGGTACGAACCCCGAGGGGCCGTGGCCGGGCGGACGGCGCGCTGCACGGGATCCACCCGCAGGCGCTGTTCGCGCAGTGTCTGCAGGCACTCTGTGCCAGAACTGGTTTCGATCCGGCCGACGTCGACGACGTAGTCGCGGGCAACGGGATCCTCGCCGGTGAGCACGGCGACGACATCGCACGCCTCTCGACCCTTCTCGCCGGTTGGCCGGAGACCGTTCCGGGCATGACGCTCAACCGGTTCTGCGGGTCGGGCCAGCAGGCGATCACTGTCGCGGCGACCGGGGTGGCGGCCGGAGCGCAGGATCTGGTGGTCGCGGGGGGTGTGGAGTCGATGTCGCGGTGGGCCGTCAGCGTCGGGGTGCCGACGATCGACGGTGACAATCCCGCGTTCCGGGAACTGCATCCTACGGTGCCGCAGGGTATTTCGGCGGATCTGATCGCCTCGCTGGAGAAGTTCAGCCGCGACGATGTCGACGGGTACGCCGTCGAAAGCCAGCGACGCGCGGCCGAAGCGATCGCGGCGGGCCACTTCGACCGCTCCGTCATCGCGGTGACCGACGCGGCCGGTGAGGTTGCCCTCGACCACGACGAACACCCGCGGCCCGGTACGACCCTCGAGAAGCTGGCGAAGTTGCCGCTGGCGTTCGCGCGGATGGGCGCGGCGCGTGTCGAAGGCGAGGCCGCCACATTCGACGAGATCTGCCTCGACCGGTATCCGGAGTTGACCGCCGTCGACCACGTCCACCATGCGGGCAACAGCTCCGGTGTGGTCGACGGCGCGGCGGTGGCGGCGGTCGCGTCCCGACGATGGCTGGAGGTCAACGGCATTGCCGCGCGGGCCAGGATCCGGTGCACCGCGGCGATCGGCAGCGAGCCGGTCATCATGCTCACCGCTCCGGGACCCGCCGCGCAGCGGTGCCTGGACAAGGCCGGTATGCGGGCCGCCGACATCGACCTGTGGGAGATTAACGAGGCGTTCGCGGCGGTGCCGCTCAAGACCATCCGCGACCTCGAACTGGATCCCGAACGGGTCAACGTCAACGGCGGAGCGATCGCGCTCGGCCACCCGATCGGGGCGACGGGCGCCATGCTCATCGGCACCGTGCTCGACGAACTCGAACGCCGCGACCTGGCCACCGGCCTGGTCACGATGTGCACCGGCGGCGGTATGGGCACCGCCACCATCATCGAGCGGGTCTGACATGACCGAGACATTGGTCGTCGACCGTGATCGGACGGGCATCGTTGTCGTCCAACTGAACCGGCCCAAGCAGCTCAACGCGATCAACGAGGTCATGCGCGACGAACTGTCGCAAACCTTCACCGAGATCGCCGCCGACACCTCGGCCAACGTCGTCGTGCTGACCGGCGCCGGGCGCGGCTTCTGTGCGGGGATCGACGTGCGCAACTTCGGGCCCGAGGCGGTGAAGGCGTCGGCTCCGGCGATCGAACGCATGCGCTTTCAAGAGGCGATGGCCGCGCTGCCGCAGGCGATCCGGGCGCTGCCGCAACCGGTCGTCGCCGCCGTGAACGGGCCGTGCGTCGGCGCGGGACTTGCGTTGTGTCTGGCCTCCGACATCCGCATCTGCTCCGCCGCAGCGACTTTCGGCAACGCGGCGATCCTGCTGGGGCTCTCGGGCGCCGAGATGGGTATGAGCTACCACCTACCCAGGATCGTCGGCACCAGTGTCGCGGCGGATTGGATGCTGACCGGTCGCACGGTCAGCGCCGACGAAGCCGACCGGCGCGGGCTGGTCAGCGAGGTCGTCGCGCCGGAGCGGTTGACCGAGCGCGCTCTGGAGATCGCGGCGACCATCGCCGACCTCTCCCCGCTGGGTGTCCAATTGACGAAGCGGGCACTGCAAACCAACACCGACACCTCCGGTCTCGACGCCGCGATGGAGCTGGAGAACCGCAACCAGGTGCTCAGCCATGCCACCGAGGAGGCCGCGCAACGACGGCGGAAGTGGTCGGACAGCTGAGCGGACGGAAGGACGAACTGTGGCTTGGGATTTCTCGACCGACCCAGAGTGGGCCGAGCAACTGGCGTGGGTGGAGGAGTTCGTCCGCAACGAATGCGAACCCATCGACCTGATCGTCAAGGAGTCACACGATCTCAACGATCCGGTGCGCCAGGCGCTGATTCCGCCGTTGCAGGAGATCGTCAAGGCCCGCGGGCTGTGGGCCACCCACCTGGGCGCGCATCTCGGGGGGCCCGGCTTCGGCCAGGTCAAGCTGGCGCTGCTCAACGAGATCCTCGGCCGGTCCGAGTGTGCGCCCATTGTCTTCGGCTCGCAGGCACCGGATTCGGGCAACAGTGAGATCCTCGCCCACTACGGCACCCCTGAGCTCAAACAGCGCTATCTCGAACCGCTGCTGGACAACCGGATCGTGTCGTGTTTCTCGATGACCGAACCCCACGGCGGTGCCGATCCGAAGGTGTTCACCACCACTGCCACCCGCGACGGCGACCACTGGGTGATCAACGGCGAGAAGTGGTACTCATCGTTCGCGTCGATGGCGTCGTTCATCATCGTGATGGCGATGACCGACCCCGATGCGCCGCCGTACCAGCGCTATTCGATGTTCGTCGTACCCGGTGGCACGCCCGGCATCAACGTGCTGCGCGACGTGGGCCTTGGCTACCAACCGCTCGGCGGCGGTGGACGCGAGGGATATGTCCGCTACGAAAACGTCCGCGTACCCGACGATCACATGCTCGGACCCCGCGGCGGGGCGTTCGTGGTGGCCCAGACCCGGCTCGGCGGCGGGCGGATCCACCACGCCATGCGCACCGTCGGTCTGGTGCGGCGGATCTTCGACATGCTGACCGAACGGGCGGTGTCGCGCCACACCCAGGGTTCGGCGTTGGCCGACAAGCAGATGGTGCAGGAGATGATCGCCGACTCGTGGATGGAGATCGAGGCGTTCCGGCTGATGACCCTGCAGACGGCATGGAAGATCGACCAGTACAACGACTACAAGGCGGTGCGCGCGGACATCTCCGCGGTCAAAGCCATGATGCAGAAAGTGCTGCACGACGTTTCGGCGCGGGCGCTGCAGCTGCACGGCTCGCTGGGTACCTCCCATGAGATGCCGTTCGTGCAGTACCTGACCGAGTCGTTCGTGCTGGGCTTGGCCGACGGTCCCACCGAGGTGCACAAGGTCACGCTGGCGCGGCTGCTGCTCAAGGATGTCGAACCCGCGCCCGACATCTTCCCGTCAGAACACCTGTTGCGGCTGCGGAAAGCCGCCGAAGCCAAGTTCGCCGACAAACTCGCGGGGATACCGCGGGGCTGACTCCAGGAGGTCTCACAATGTCGTGTGAGGGCAAGGTCGCCTTGGTGACAGGCAGTAGCCGCGGTCTCGGTAAGGCAATCGCGCAGCGGCTGGCACGCGAGGGTGCGACGGTCGCACTGACGGCCCGCACGCTCGAGCCGGACCCGAAATACCAAGGCTCGCTGCGCCAGACGCTCGAGGAGATCGAAACGGCCGGCGGATCGGCGATTGCGGTGGCGGCGGATCTGTCCGACAGCGGGGAGCGCACCCGGTTGTTCACCGAGGTGGTCGACAAGGTGGGTGCGCCCGACATCGTGGTCAACAACGCCGCCGTCACGTTCTTGCGGCCGCTCGACGAATTCCCCGAACGGCGGGTCCGGCTGATGATCGAGATGCATGTCATGGCGCCGCTGCACCTCACGCAGATGGCGATCCCGGCGATGCGCGAACGCGGCCGCGGATGGGTGCTCAACGTGACCTCGGTCGGAGGCGACCTGCCCGATGGGCCGCCCTTCTCGGACTTCGACCGTACCGCCGGCTTCGGCGTGTACGGCACGGTCAAGGCCGCGCTGAACCGGCTGACAAAAAGCCTTGCGGCCGAACTGTACGACGACGGCATCGCCGTCAACGCCGCCGCGCCGACCAACCCGGTCGCCACCGAGGGCGCGGGCACACTCGACCTGGCCAAGACCGATACCGAGGACATCTCGCTGATCACCGAGACGGCGTTTCGCTTGTGCACCGGTGATCCGAAGACGTTGACCGGTCGCATCGCCCACACCCAGTCCTTCCTGGGTGAGACGGGCCAGCAGTGACCCGCGAGACGGGCCAGCCGTGACCCGCGAGTGTGAGATTGTGTCACGCCAATCGGCGGTCTGGTGTGACGGTAACCCACGTTCGGCGCGGGAAGGGGGCGCCGGACAGTGAGGGTTCGACCCGCCGCGTACCTGCGGACCACGCTGCCGCTGGACCTGTCGGTGCTCGGCGAGCTCGACAGCGGCCGCTATCACTCCATCTGGATGCCCGACCACATGGTCAGCTTCTGGCCCGACTCGATCTGGACCCCCGAGTTCACCGATCTGGCAACGGTTTCACCGTCACCGCACCGCCACCTGGACGGTATGGCGGTCGCTGCGGCCGCCGCAGTCCTGACTCAGAACGTTCCGCTGGTGACCAGCGTCGTCGACACCGTGCGTCGCCACCCGTCGCTGCTGGCGCAGAGCGCGCTGACGATCGACCACCTCGCCGCCGGACGGTTCATCCTCGGCCTGGGCAGCGGCGAGACCGAGAACACCGTGCCCTACGGCTTCGACTTCGCGGCGCCGGTCAGCCGCTTCGAAGAGGCG
This sequence comes from Mycobacterium lehmannii, assembly GCF_001499925.1. Lineage (NCBI taxonomy): Bacteria > Bacillati > Actinomycetota > Actinomycetes > Mycobacteriales > Mycobacteriaceae > Mycobacterium > Mycobacterium lehmannii. Next base: position 227,884 of record NZ_LQIR01000023.1, on the reverse strand, counting down.
CTTAGAGTGATCCGGCTGCTGTGGGACGGCGACGGGCCGGTCGACTTCGACGGCCGGTTCTACCGGTTGCGCCACGCCCGCCTCGACACCGAACCCTACGGGGGACGCCTCCCGCCGATCTGGATCGGCGGCAGCGGTCCACGCACCCTGGACATCGTGGGCCGCTACGCCGACGGGTGGTGGCCGACCGGCGCGTGGTCGCCCGAGGACTATGCCGAAAAGCTCTCCGCCGTCCGCCGTTCCGCAGACAAGGCCGGACGCGACCCCTCGGCGATCACGCCGTGCTTCATCCAGGTGTGCCTGGTGGGGCGCGACGACGCCGCGCTCGCCGAGATCCTCGAAGCGCCGCTGGTGAAGTCGTTTCTGCTGCAGGTGTCCGCGGAAGTGCTGCGCAAGGCGGGCCTCCAGCATCCGATGGGGGAGAACTGGCGCGGCTACCAGGACATCGACCCCGCGGTGCTCACCCGCGAACGCATCGTCGAGTTCCTCGATCAAGTCGAACCGGAGATGATCTTGGCGATGGTTCCACACGGCACACCGCAACACGTCGCTCGCATCATCAAGGATTACGTCGATGCCGGCTTGCGCGTTCCCAAGATCATGGATTACGGCGCCATGGCCGGACTGCGGTACACCGCCCAATCGGCGCAGAATGTGCGCGACGTCGAGGACGAGCTGATGACCCTGTGCGGAGACGTCTCGTGACCTCGCGGCTGGCGGCCGAGGACATGCTCGCCCGCGCCGAGGCCGAGACCGGCTTGCGTGACTACGGCGACCCCACTCTGCCGCAACGGTTCTCACTGGTGGTCGACCACCTGATTACGCTCGGCATGGATGACGACGGCATTCGGCGCGCCGCCGAGGTGTGCCACTGGCTGCTCACCTCCCGCCTGGAGTTCTTCGAGGACCGCCGACGTCACCCAGTGGGCGATGAGGTCATCGAACGGCCGATGTTCGTCACCGGTGAGCCGCGTTCGGGCACCACGCTGATGCACGCGCTGATGTCGGTGGACCCCGACTCCCGTGCGCTGCGGTTCTGGGAGGTGATGTACCCGTCACCGCCACCCGGAACCGTCGTGGGCGACGACCCGCGTCGCCTGCGCGCCGACGCCGACTGGCGCGAGATCAATACGAGACTGCCGAAATGGCTGCACAGCCACCCCTACAACGACATGTTGGGCGACGGCCTGCCCGAGGACGAACGGACCTGGGCCTTCGACTTCCGGGTGCTCACGCCGACGGCGTGGTGGCGCGTGCCGATGCAGACCGTCGTCGGAGGCCTACCCGTCGACCCCGCCGCGCAGTACCGCATCCACAAGGCGATGCTGCAGCAGTTCCAGTACCGCCGGCCGCGTAAACACTGGGTACTCAAGGGCTTTCACGGGTTCCGGTTGCGGGAGCTGTTCGACGCCTACCCCGACGCGACGCTGATGTGGCTGCACCGTGACCCGGTCCAGGTCGCGGCGTCACGCACGATGATGATGGCCGACATCCTCGAGGGCATCGTAGGACCGGTCGACCTGCACGCCGCTGCGAAGATGCACCTGGCGCTGACCCGCGAGAGCATCGCCAACACCATGACCAATCCGACGGTCGACGACCCGCGAATCCTGCACGTGCGCTACACCGACTTCATCGCCGACCAGATCGGCACCGTGCGCCGCTACTACGAGTTCCGCGGTCGGCGGTTGACCGCCGAGGCCGAGGCGGCCATGCGCTCCTACCTGGTAAACAATCCGGGAGACCGGCACGGCAAGTTCCGCTACTCCACCACGCTGCTCACCGACATCGGCGAGGACCTCGACCGGCTACACGACGAATTCCGGCCGTTCCGTGAGCGTTTCGGCGTTCCGATCGAGAACCGGGGCTGACGTGACCGACGAGCGGCTGTCGGTGCACAGCGTGACGTTCTACGGAGCGCCGCTGAGCGATCTGACGTCGCACTGGCGTGCGCTCGGGGTGCGGCGGCTCAGCCTGATCGACTCGCAGCTGTCCGAGCCCGAACTGCCGACGGTGATTGCCGGCGAAGGATATTCGGTGGAAACCGTGTACCACCTGTTCTCCACCCCGGAGTCGCTGATGCGGGTGATCGGCGCGGCTCATACCGTCGGTGCGCGGGTGATCTACATGCTGACCGGCGGGCGCGGCGACCTCACCTGGGAACGCGCCGCAGACCGGTTCGGCCAGGCGGTGACACCGTGCGTGCGGGTGGCCGAACAGGCGGGCGTGGCCCTGGCGATCGAGAATGCGTCAAGCCTGTACGCCGACATCCACATCGTCCACACCCTGCGTGACACGATCGCTCTGGCAGAAGCGACCGGACTCGGCATCTGCATCGACCTGTTCCACTGCTGGGCGGAGGCGGACCTGACCGCACTGGTGCAGCGGGCTCTGCCCCGCACCGAGATGATCCAGTTGAGCGATTACGTCCTCGGCGACCGGGCACTGCCCGCGCGAGCCGTACCCGGCGACGGCGTTATCCCCATCGCCCCGTTTCTCGCGACGGTGTTGGACTCGGGCTATTCGCACGGCTTCGACCTCGAACTGATCGGGCCGCGCATCGAGGCCGAAGGCCGCTTCGAGGCGGCACACCGCGCGTGTGAGGTGGTATCGACGATGCTGGAAGAACTCGACGGCTAGGGGAACCGAATGGCGTTCGGAGACGGCCCGGATGACGCCGCGCTGAAGTCCGCGTGGGACGCCTTCTGCGATCGGCTGAAAGAGGCGGGGGAGCGGGTCTTCAAGGACCACAACCCCACCTCGGGACTCCACCGCGCGGACGGCTTCCGTTTCCTCACGCAGAACCTCGGCCAGGCGTTCGACCTGGCGTTGGAGACCCGAAACACCCGGTATCCCGAGATCCACACCTTCTGCCACCCGACCAGAAAGCTCGGCGGGGACTGTGCGGACTTCCTGTATCAACAGGCGTGGATCGACGGCACGTCGACGTACCGGATCACTGGGGAGCGCGGCACCGCGCCGTTCTTCAACATCACGGTTCAGGGCCCGCGCGCCGCAGGCGCCGGTGTCCTGCACGAACCGTTCGGCGACGCCCCTGAAACGAACCTGACTGGTGCCCAACTGAAGACCCACCCCGACGACACCTTCGAGATCTATGTCGGCGGACCCCGGCGAGAGCCCAATTGGCTGGCCACCACGTCCGGGTCGCGCAAGCTGTTCATCCGCCAGGGATTCGACCGCTGGGACGAGCGGCCGGCCCGGATGCGCATCGAGCGCGTCGACATGGCCGAGCCCAGGCCGGTGCCGACGCCCGCCGACATTGTCAGCGCCTTCGGGTGGGCGGGTGACTTCCTGACTCAGATGATGTCCGACTGGCCTGAATTCCCGTTCACACACGGCGGTGTCGACGCCGAGCACCCCAACCGGTTCCCCGACATGACCGCGACCGGCGACGACTCCCGACGTGGTCGCGCGGCGGTGAACATGCACTGGCGCCTGGCGCCCGAGGACTTGCTGATCGTCGAATTCGACGCCCACGACGGATTGTGGATGCTCACCAACATGGGGCCGTTCTTCACCAGCATGGATTACCTCTACCGTCCGGTCAGCTACACGCCGAGTCGCACGACGGTCGATACAGACGGCAAGGTGCGTCTGGTGTTGTCACACGACGACCCCGGCTACCACAACTGGCTGGACACACAGGGTTTCGAGCGAGGCAACCTCACCTACCGGCACATGCTCGACGGGCACCCCGTTCCCTTGCGCACCCGGGTGGTCAAGCGCGTCGACCTCGGTGACGCGCTGCCGGCCGACACCGCGACGGTGACACCGGCCGAGCGCGTTGCACAGATGTGGGCCCGCTTCAACGGGATTCGTCAGCGCTACGGTTGGTAGAAGCGGTGTCTAGAGCCTCTGCAGCTTGAACGTCCAGAACTGCATACCCGGTGGACCGTTGAAACAGCCGACGTTGTAATGGGACTCGATGGTGCCGACCAGAGATATCTCATCCCAGGAGTACGTCTCGCGAGTGGGGAGCCGTTGACCTGGACAGATCAAGCCGTCTGGGACGTCGACGGTCATGGTGTACCGGCCGTTGACAAGCTGCGCCTCTCCACCGTAGTAGGCGTAGAACTTCAACCGCGGAGCTGCGCTGACTTTGACGCAGTCCGGCTGCTTGTCCGGCCAGCAGTTGCTGACGAACCAGAACCACGACGCTTGTGTGTAGCGGTTGGTCTGCAGATCATAGTTGCCAAGGGGCATCATGGCGTTCGCGGGTGGCGGCGCGATGGTGCCCGCGGCCATCATCAGCGCGGCCGCCGCGACGAAGACCTTCCAGCGCTTCAACGTCGTTCCTCCCATGTCCCCGCCCGCAGCCCATCAAAGCACCTTTGCGCCGATTGCGAGCGCAGTTAGGTGATGATGGCGGCTTCCTTACGTTCCGTGATCGGGCGGGCCAGTTCCTGTTCGTTACAGATGCGCTGAAGCTTCTCCAACGTCTCGTCGAGGCCCGGGCCCAGCGGCTTGCTCGGAGTGAAGGTGGCGGGCAGATTGCGCATGCCCTGGATCACCCCGATCGTGTCGTAGTGCACCGTGCCCTCCGGATCGCACACGTAGTCGGGCATCCGGTCCAACACCGCGGTCAGCATCGACTTGAAGACGGTGCGCGCCACGTTGGATCCCACACAGCGGTGTACACCGATACCGAAACTGAAGTGCCGGTTGCCCTTCCGATCGAGCATCACCTCGTTGGGCTTCTCGAAGACGGCGGGATCACGGTTGGCCATCGCCCACGACAACCACAGCCGCTCGTACTTCTTGAATTGCTGGCCCTCGACCTCGACGTCCTCGGAGAAGGTCCGGCCGTCACCGGGCGCGGGGGTGAAGAAGCGCAGAAACTCCTCGGTGGCCGGGTGCAACAGCGTGTCGCGCTCGCGGCTGAGGCGCTCCCGCTCATCGGGGTGCTCGCCGAGCCACTCCAGCGCGTGCGCGGTCAGCGCGGTGGTGGTGTCGAAACCGCCGCCGATGGTCAACCCCAGGTTGCCCAGAATCTCCATGTCCGGGGCCGGTTCACCGTCGATGCGCAACTGCAGCAACGCGTTCACCAGGCCGGGCCGCGGGTTCTCCCGGATCTCCATCATGTTGTTGATGAGGTCGATCCCCATCTCGCGGTGCTGTTCGTTGATCTTCTCCCGCTCGGGAGCGTGTTCGGGCGTGTACACCGAGGCGTGTGTCGGCTCGCTGTAGACGTTCCACTTCTTGAGGTCGATGCCCATCATCGCCAGCGTGAACACCGCGGGCACGACGTTGGCGAGGTGCTCGACGAAATCGATACGGCCGGACTCGATGTGCTCATCGAGTGCGGCGCGGGTGATCTCGTCGACGAACGGCTCCCAGCGTTTGATGGCCGCCGGCGACAGATACGGATTCAGCGCACCGCGGTAGGCGCTGTGTTCGGGCTCGTCCATCTCCAGGATGCCGCCGCGAACCACGGTGGCACGACTGGCTTTCGGGATCGTGATGCCCTGGAACGGGGTCTCGCCGGTGATGTCGTGATGATTGGACACCGCGGGGCACCGGGCCAGTTCGAATACGTGCTTGCTGTCCGCGGCGACCCAGTGCCCGTTATAGGTGTCGGTCCACGCCATCGGGCACCGGGACTGCATCTCCTCGGTGATTTTCTCGAACTGCAACCGGTATTCGGGGGTGTGCCGGTCGAAGTGGTACCGGTTCTTCTTGCGGTCCCCGTCGTCTTCTCCGTTGGCTCTTCGCGCCAGCGGCTCATCGCTGTGGACAGTCACGGCGTGTCTCCTATTGCGTGTGGGCGACGTAGGCGGCCCACGTCATTCGATGACGATGGCTTGTTCCGGGCATGAGTGGGCGGCCTCTCGCACCAGGTCCTCCTGGTCGGGGGGAACAACTTCGTTCACCGCCGACGCATGGCCGTCGACGTCGTCGAGCTCGAACGAGTCGGGTGCGATCATCGCGCACAGGGTGTGCCCCTGGCAGCGTGTTCCGTCAACCGAAACCTTCACTGTCGCGACTCCTTTCGCTCAGTTGTGGTAGTCGTACCACTTCAGGTAGCCGCCGGCGTCGACCCGCAGTTGCGCACCGGTGACGAAGCGGGCTTCGTCGGAGGCCAGCCAGAGCACCGCGTTACTGATGTCTTCCGGCTCGACCCACGGCACCTTCATGGCCTGCTGCACGTAGAAGACGGGCTCGGCGTCCTTGAGTTCGGGCTTCTCGAGATCCGGGCGGAACGACCGGTACATCGGCTCGCTCTGCAGCATGTTGGTGTTGCAGTTGGTGGGATGCACGACGTTGGCGCGGATGCCCCGCGCCGCGAGCTCGGTGGCCAGATCGTGGACGTAGGCCGACAACGCCCGCTTGGAATGCACGTACGCCATGCCGCCGGGGTCGTTGCCCGGATCGTTCTTCTGATGGGTGTCCATCAGCGCCGCGGTGGAGCCGGTCGCGATGATCGACGCGCCCTCCTTGAGGTGCAGCAGCGACACCTGGATGGCGTTGATGGTCCCGATGAGGTTGGTGTTGATGACATCGATCCACGCCTGCAGGGGCGGTTGACCTTTCATACCCGCCACACCGGCCTGCGCGACGACGATGTCGAGCCCGCCGAGTTGGGCGATGCCCTCCTCGAGGGCGGCCTTCAACTGTGCGGCCTCGCGCACGTCGGCCTTGGCCGTGAAAACACGCTGGCCGGTCTTCTCGATGAACGCCGCGGTCTCCTCGAGATCCTCCGGCGTGGCCATCGGATAGCCGATGGTGTCGATGTTTTCGCAGAGGTCGACCGCGATGATGTCGGCGCCCTCCTCAGCCAGCCGTACCGCATGGCTGCGTCCCTGCCCACGAGCCGCACCGGTGACGAATGCGACCTTTCCCTGTACGCGTCCCACTGAGGATCCTTTCCTTATTACTTGTCGCCGCTACGTGTTTCGGCCGCCGTTGACGCCCAAGATCTGTCCTGTGATGTATCCGGCCTCGTCGGAGACCAGGAATGCGCAGGCGGCGGCGATGTCCTCGGGCTTGCCGATGCGGCGCACCGGTGTCGAGTCGATGTTCTGCTGCACCACCAGATAGCCGCGCTCTTCGGACTTGCGGAGCATCGGGGTGTCGATGAAGCCGGGCGGCACGGCGTTGACGGTGATACCGCTGGGGCCGTACTCCAGCGCCAGCGACTTGGTGAGCCCGTTGACCGCGGACTTGGCCGCCACATACGGCGCCATGTAGGGCTGACCGGAATGGGTGCTGGACGACGAGATGTTCACGATGCGACCCCACCCGGCTTCGATCATGTCGGGAAGGACGGCCTGAACGCAGTGGAAGACGCCGTTGAGGTTGACGTCGATGACGCGTTGCCAGTCCTCGAACTTCAGATCCGTGAACCGCTTGAACTTCTCCAGGCCCGCGGCGTTCACGAGGACCGTGATCGGGCCGAGTTGGGCACGTACGGCGTTGAATGCCTCATCGACCTGTGCGCGGTCGGTGACGTCGGCGGTGTAGGCGAAGTCGGCGTCCGACGGGTTGATGTCGATGGTGGCGACGTGCATGCCGTCGGCGCGCAGACGCTGCGCGACGGCCAGCCCGATCCCCGAACCGCCTCCGGTTACGACGGCGTTCTTCATGCCTCCGCCCGGGCCTTGGTCATCATGCTCCTCGCATGCGTGCGCGACGCCATCAAGAATCGTCCTTTCGATTATGAGAACCGTACTCTCGCGTCTTGCAACTCCGCAAGACACCAGGGCTTGGCGATTCGCACTGGTGAGACGTTCGAGCGAAGATTGTCGCACCGTTCTTCGCAGGCAGCGGCGATTCCGATCATTTTCTTGAGTTCTCTTGGTGCGAATGTATGATTCGCCGGGGATGAGAATGAAGTTTCCATCACACCACCAAAACCCACGTCTGAGGAGGATGATGCAGGAAGCGACCCTCGTCTCGAGCTCCGAACCTGCCCCCGGAACCGTTGGCGTCGATCGCCGGTTGCTGATCGGCGGGCAGCTGCTCGAGACCTCCCGGACGTTTCCTTCCCTCAACCCCGCCACCGGCGAGGTGCTCGGGTACGCGCCGGATGCCACCGTGGCCGATGCCGAAGCGGCCGTCGCCGCCGCGCGCCGCGCCTTCGATGAGACCGAGTGGTCGACCGATGTGGATCTGCGGATTCGGTGCCTCGAGCAGTTCCACCGGACGCTCCTCGAGCACCGTGACGAGCTCGCTGAGCTGACCATCGCCGAGGTCGGCGCCACCGAAGCCCTATGTCAGGGTGCGCAGCTGGACCAGCCGATCGAGATCGTGCGGTACTACGCCGAGCTGCTCAAGACCTATCCGATGACCGAAGATCTCGGGAACATCGAAAGCCGCGGTATGCAGCACCACCGGTGGGTGGAGAAGGAAGCCGCGGGCGTGGTGGCCGCGATCATCGCCTACAACTACCCCAATCAGCTCGCGCTGGCGAAGCTGGCGCCGGCGCTGGCCGCCGGCTGCACGGTGGTTCTGAAATCCGCGCCCGACACTCCGTTGGTCACGCTCGCCCTTGGTGAGTTGATCGCCAACCACACCGACATCCCGGCCGGTGTGGTGAATGTGCTCAGCGGCGCGGACCCCGAGGTGGGTGCCGCGCTGACCACCAGTCCGGACGTCGACATGGTGACGTTCACCGGGTCGACCCCGACTGGGCGCCGGATCATGGCCGCCGCGAGCGAAACCCTCAAGAAGGTCTTCCTCGAGCTGGGCGGCAAGTCGGCCGCGATCGTGCTCGACGACGCCGACTTCAACATGGCCGCGTTGTTCAGCGCGTTCAGCATGGTCACCCACGCCGGTCAGGGCTGCGCGCTGACGTCGCGGCTGCTGGTGCCACGCAGCCGTCACGACGAGATCGTCGAGCTGGTCAAGAACAACTTCGGGCTGGTCCGCTACGGCAACCCGGCCGAACAGGGCACTTACATGGGACCGCTGATCAGCGAGAAGCAGCGTGACAAGGTCGACGGGATGGTCAAGCGCGCTGTCGAGGCCGGGGCGACGCTGGTGACCGGCGGGGAGAAGGTCGACCCCGGCTACTTCTATACGCCGACACTGCTGACCGACGTCGACCCCGACAGCGAGATCGCCCAGGAGGAGGTGTTCGGACCCGTGCTCGTCGTCATCGCCTACGACGACGACGATGATGCGGTTCGCATCGCCAACAACTCCATCTACGGCCTCTCCGGAGCAGTGTTCGGCAGTGAGGACCGCGCGCTCGCTGTCGCACGGCGCATCCGCACGGGAACGTTCTCCATCAACGGCGGCAACTACTTCAGCCCCGACAGCCCCTTCGGGGGATACAAGCAGTCCGGAATCGGCCGCGAAATGGGCAGGGCCGGCCTCGAAGAGTTCCTCGAATCAAAGACGTTCGCAACGGTGGTGAGCTGATGAGTGGTCCGTTGGACGGCATCCGCGTCCTCGAAGTCGCGATGTACGGGTTCGTCCCATCCGCAGGCGCGGTGCTGCGGGAGTGGGGCGCCGACGTGGTCAAGGTCGAACACGCGGTGACCGGTGATCCGCAGCGTGGGCTGCGGCAGACCGGGCTCCTTCGCGTCGAGGGCGACCCCAATCCGAACATCGAGCACGCCAACCGGGGCAAGCGCAGCATCGGCCTCGACATGTCGGTGCCCGAAGGCAAAGAGGTACTGCTGGAGCTGGCCCGACGGGCCGACGTCTTCTTGACCAGCTTCCTGCCGGGACACCGGCAGCGGTTCGGCATCGACGTCGACGACATCCGCGCGATGAACCCCGACATCATCTACGCCAGGGGCAGCGCACTTGGTCCGCGCGGCGAGGAGTCCGTCAAGGGCGGCTACGACATGACCGCGTTCTGGTGCCGTGCGGGCACCGCGGCCACCATCACCCCGCCAGGGACGCCGGGCATGGTCGGCCCGCCGGGACCCGCGTACGGGGACACGATCTCGGGCACGAACCTTGCCGGCGGCATCGCCGCGGCTCTGCTCAAGCGCGAACGCACCGGGCAGCCGTCGGTGGTCGACGTGTCTCTGTTGGGAAGTGGCCTCTGGTCGCTCGGGCACACGGTCGCGCTGACCAAGCACCTGGGTGAGCGCATGGAGGCCTTCCCTCCGGGTGTGCACGGTTCGCCGATCAACCCGCTCGTCGGGCTGTACCCGACGGCCGACGACCGCTACATCTCGTTCGTGATGATGCAGCCCACAAAGTTCTGGGCCGACGTCTGCAAGCACATGGGTCTTGACGAACTCGCCGACGACCCGCGCTTTGCCACCGTGGAATCCATCGCCGAGAACACCGAGGCGGCGGCGGAGATCCTGAAGGAGGCGATGTCGAAGCGTCCGCTCGCGGAGTGGAGCGAGCGCTTCGCGACACTGCTCGGACCGTGGGCGCCGGTGCAGGACACGCTGCAGGCCGTCGAGGATTCGCAGATCCGCGCCAACGAGTATCTGGTGCAGGCCGGCGAGCTTGAACTGGTTGCCAACCCGGTCCAGTTCGATGTCAGCGCACCCCAGAGCGGGCCCGCCCCGGGGTTCGCCGAGCAAACCGACGAAATATTGCTGGAACTCGGCTTGGATTGGGACCGCATCATCGAACTGAAGACGGCCGGCGCCGTCACTTAGAACCCGAAAGACAGCCCATGCCCTACGTCGCCTCGATCGGCACATACCTGCCGTGCTGGGGTGCGCCGCTACACCGTGAGCCCGGTGACGACGAGGACGCGATAACCCTCGCCGTCGAAGCGGGACGGGCGGCGCTGCTTGCCAGCGGGGCGGTCGAGCGGGTGGTGTTGGTCAGCCGCGATCTGCCCCTGCTCGACAGCAGCAATGCGGCGGTGCTGCTGGCCGGGCTCGGGCTGGACCCGGAACTCGAGGTCGACGAGCGCCTCGGCGGTGCACCCGCGACGCTCGACGCCGTCAGTTCGGCGCGGCCGCGGACATTGATCATCGGCACCGACCTCGAGCCGGCCGGAGCGGCGGCGATTCTCACCGCCGAGCGGGGGCTGCAGGTGCGCACCGCGGCCCGCGTCGCGCGCAGCCTTCCGGTGCGCACCCGCAAGGCCACTGGTGATGTGCACGACTACGGCGACCCTCGGCTCCTGCACGAGCGTGGACTCATCGCCTCTCTGGAGGCGGCGTGGCTGGACACTCCGGCCGCTGTCGCGGGTGTCGACCATTCGTGGGCGGCCGAGCTGACGATCGGTGATCCGCCTCCGCTTCCGACCACCGGTGCGAGCGCCGGCTTGTTCGCGTTGGCCGGTATGGCCGAACGGAATTCGACGGGCCCGCTGGTCGCCGTCGAACAGGCCAGCCTGTCCGGGATCACGGTCACGGGCGGCGTCGCAGAGCTGACCCGCCGCGAGCCGGCCGCGCGTCCCCAACCCGAGGGCACAATCGTCGGCGACGCCCAGATCCCCATCTCCCTTGCCGCTTACGAGCGGGCGTTCGAGGCGAAGGTGCGCTGGGAGGCCGGCCGTCACCCGGGTTCGGAGGACCTCGACTTCCCGCCCCGGTACCGGCTGGCCGACAACGCCACGCTCTCGACCGGGTACGAGCTGATTCCGTTGCCGCGCACGGGAACCGTCTACACCGAGACCACCGTGCACATCCCGGTGCCCGGTCTGCGCTCGCCCTACTCGCTGGTGATCGTCGAACTCGACGGCGTCGGCGTGCGCGCTTTGGTGAAGGTGACCGGTGCCGAACCCGGGTCCGTGGACATCGGCACTCGCGGCCGACTCGCGTTGCGCCGCGTCGCCGTTCGCTCCGGAGTACCGGACTACGGGTACATGTTCGAGCCGGAAGCAGTGGCGGCGTGAAACGGGTCGCGATCGTCGGCGCCGGAATGACCGCGTTCGGTGAACATTTCGCGCTCGGCCTCAAAGATCTCCTGCCGATGGCGTTCGCCGATTGCGCGGCCAGCGTGGACAAGGGCCTGAAGAAATCGGATCTGCAGGCGGCGTGGTTCGGCGCCATGGGCACCGCCGATGGGTTCCCGGCCGGAATTCTGGCCGATACGCTCGGCCTCCCAGGCCTCCCTGTGACCCGAGTCGAAAACTCGTGTGCCACAGGCAACGATGCGATACGCAACGCGCTGTTCGGTGTCGCGTCTGGGGCGTTCGACGTCGCGCTGGTGATGGGTGCGGACAAATTGCGCGACACCACATCCCGAGACATGTTGTGGGAGTGGGAGGCGATGGCCCGCGACATGGCGTGGGACTACCCGCTGGGGGTGGTCTCGCCCGCCGGATTCGCGTTACATGTCCGCCGCTATCTGCACGAGTCGCCCGCGACTCAGGAGCACCTCGCGATGATTGCGGTGAAAAACCACCGGCACGGCGCGAACAACCCCAAGGCCCGGCTGCGATTCGAGATCACCGTCGGACAGGCGATGGAAGCTCCCGTTGTCGTCACCCCGTTCCGGCTGTACGACTGCGCACCGCAGAGCGACGGCGCGGCCGCTCTGATCCTCGCCGCTGAAGACGTCGTCGACCGATTCACAAACCGCCCGGTATGGATTCGTGGCATCGGCCTCGGCCTGGACTCCGTGATGCACCAACACAAAGCGGACATGACGACGATGCCGGCGACGGTGCGGGCCGCCAAGCAGGCTTTTGAGATGGCCAGTCTCGTTCCTGGCGAAGTCCATGTGGCAGAAGTTCACGATTTCTTCACGGGCATCGAGCTGATCAGCTATGAAGATCTGGGATTCGCCGAGAGGTTCGGGGGCCACAAACTCGTCGAAGCCGATGTCACGACTATCGGCGGGGAGCTGCCCGTGAACCCGAGTGGGGGATTGAAGGCCAAGGGGCATCCGCCCGGCGCGACCGGAGTCGCGCAGTGTGTCGAGCTGTTCGCGCAACTTCGCGGCGAAGCCGTGAACCAGGTGGACGGTGCTCGGATCGGCCTAGCCCATAACATTGGCGGGCCAACGGCGGTCGCGGCGGTGACCATCCTGGAAGGAGACGGCAATGGCGCAAGCTAGTGGGCCGGAGCGGTGGTCTGCGGGGTTGCCGCCGTTGCGGAATCTGGCTGGGCCGATGCAGGCGGTCGGGGCGTTGTTCGCGATGTCGGCCGATGCGGTGCGGTTTGTGTTTCGTCGGCCGTTTCAGTGGCGGGAGTTTTTGGAGCAGTGTTGGTTTATTGCTCGGGTGTCGTTGGCGCCGACGTTGTTGGTGGCCATTCCGTTCACGGTGTTGGTGTCGTTCACGTTGAACATCTTGTTGCGGGAGTTGGGTGCGGCTGATCTGTCGGGTGCGGGTGCGGCGTTTGGTGCGGTGACTCAGGTGGGTCCGATCGTGACGGTGTTGATCGTGGCCGGTGCGGGTGCGACGGCGATGTGTGCTGATCTGGGGTCGCGCACGATCCGCGAGGAGATTGATGCGATGGAGGTGCTGGGCATCAATCCGGTCCAGCGTTTGGTGACCCCGCGCATGTTGGCCTCGGGGTTGGTGGCGTTGTTGCTCAACAGTCTGGTGGTGATCATCGGGATCCTGGGTGGTTACACGTTTTCGGTGTTCATCCAGGATGTGAACCCGGGCGCGTTCGCGGCCGGGATCACGCTGTTGACCGGGGTGCCTGAGGTGATCATTTCGTGTGTGAAGGCGGCGCTGTTTGGTCTGATCGCCGGGTTGGTGGCGTGTTTTCGCGGGTTGACGATCACCGGTGGTGGCGCCAAGGCGGTCGGTAACGCGGTCAACGAGACGGTGGTGTATGCGTTCATGGCGTTGTTCGTGATCAACGTGGTGGTGACCGCGATCGGTATTCGGATGACGACGGGCTGATCGGGAGCTATCGATGGGAACCGTACAAGTTCTGCGCAGCACCTATCCGCGCCTGACTCGGGGGGCTCGCAAGCCGGTCGACTTTTTGGGTCGCATCGGCGATCACATGCTGTTCTACCTGCGGGCGCTGGCGGGAGTGCCGCATGCATCGGTGCACTTCCGCAAGGAGATCGTGCGGTTGATCGCCGAGATCTCCATGGGCGCCGGGACATTGGCGATGATCGGCGGCACGGTGGCCATTGTCGGCTTCCTGACGCTGGCTGCGGGCGGCACCCTGGCGGTGCAGGGGTATTCGTCGTTGGGCGACATCGGTATCGAGGCGCTGACCGGGTTCCTGGCCGCGTTCATCAACGTGCGCATCGCCGCACCGACGGTGGCCGGGATCGGGCTGGCGGCCACGTTCGGCGCCGGGGTGACGGCACAGTTGGGCGCGATGCGCATCAACGAGGAGATCGACGCACTCGAGTCGATGGCGATCCGGCCGATCGAGTATCTGGTGTCCACGCGGCTGATCGCGGGGATGGTGGCGATCACCCCGCTGTACTCGATCGCGGTGATCCTGTCGTTCGTTGCCAGCCAATTCACCACCGTGGTGTTGTTCGGCCAGTCCGGCGGGCTGTATGACCACTACTTCGACACCTTCCTCAATCCGATCGACTTGTTGTGGTCATTCCTGCAGGCGGTGCTGATGGCCATCACCATCCTGTTGGTACACACCTACTTCGGATACTTCGCCTCCGGTGGCCCCTCGGGTGTGGGCGTCGCGGTCGGTAACGCGGTGCGCACCTCGCTGGTGATCGTCGTGTCGGTCACCCTGCTGGTATCCCTGGCCGTCTACGGTTCCAACGGCAACTTCAACCTGTCGGGATAGAGGCGCCGGTGAAAAGCAGTGTGGTACGTCCCCTGACAGGGTTGGCCCTGATCGTCACGATCGTTCTGATCGTCGCATTGGCGGTTGCCCTGTTTCAGGGCAGTTTCACCAAAACCGTTCCCGTGACGGTGATCTCGGAGCGGGCCGGCCTGGTGATGAACAACGACGCCGAAGTGAAGATGCGGGGCGTCGACGTCGGCAAAGTCGAGTCGATCGAGACCCGCCCGGACGGCACGGCAGCGCTACACCTGGCGATGGATCCGGCGCAGATGCACCTCATCCCGTCGAACGTCGATGTCGACATCGCGTCGACGACGGTGTTCGGCGCGAAGTTCGTTCAGTTGAAGCCGCCGGAGAATCCCTCGGCCGAAAAATTGCGTCCGGGTCAGGTCATTCAAAGTGGCAGCGTCACTGTCGAAATCAACACCGTGTTCCAACAGCTGGTCAACGTGCTCGACAAGATCGACCCTGCGAAGCTGAACCAGACGCTGGGTGCGATCGCGACAGCATTCAACGGCCGAGGGGAGCAGTTCGGCCAGACGTTGGTCGATTTCAACGAGCTGCTGGCCAAGATCGAGCCGAGCCTGCCTAATCTGGAAGCCAGCATCGAGGCCTCGGTACCGACGTTCAACGCTTACGCCGACGCGACGTCGGATCTGATGTCGACGATCCGTAGCACCACATCGGTGAGCAACTCCATCGTCGACCAGGAGCAGAATCTCGATACATTCCTCGTCAGCGCAATCGGGCTGGCAGACATCGGCAACGAGGTGATCGGCGGAAACCGTGAGGCGCTCGGCGATGTGCTGGAAAATCTGGTCCCCACCGCCGAGTTGCTCAACCTCTACAAGAAGTCCCTGTGGTGTGGCATCGGCGGCTTGGTGCCCTTCGCGAAGTCGGCGCCGCAGTTCTCGGGCGTCATGGTCAGCGCGGGACTCACGCTCGGCGTCGAGCGGTACCGCTATCCAGGGGATCTGCCCAAGGTCGCCGCCAAGAGCGGCGGCCGCGACTACTGTAAGGAACTCGGCCTGCCCGAGTTGCCGCCGGAGTTCGTACCCCCGGCGCTCGTCGGGGACGTGGGCGCCAACCCAGCGCAGTACGGAAACGCCGGAATCCTGCTGAATTCCGAGGGGCTGAAGAACTGGTTGTTCGGGCCACTCGACGGGCCGCCGCGCAATACCGCACAGATCGGAATGCCGGGATGACGGGATCAACGGGCACACTCATCAAGTTCGCCGTCTTCGGGGTCGTGATGACGGTCCTGACGGCGTTCCTGTTCTTGATTTTCAGTGACTCCAGAGGCGGTGACACCGAGGGGTACAGAGCGGTCTTCACCGATGCCTCCCGGCTCAAGACGGGCGATACCGTCCGAATCGCGGGCATCCGGGTCGGCACCGTGCAGAGCGTGTCGCTGCAGCCGGACCGAAATGTCCTCGTCGAGTTCGACGCGGACAAGAGCACCAAGCTGACCACCGGGACACGGGCCGCCGTCCGGTATCTCAATCTCACCGGGGACCGTTACCTGGAGCTGCTCGACACCCCGGATTCCACCCGAATCCTGCCTGCCGGTGCCACAATCCCCGTCGACCGGACTGCGCCGGCACTCGACCTCGACCTTCTGCTCGGAGGGCTCAAGCCGGTGATCGAAGGTCTGAACCCGGAGGACGTGAACGGGTTGACCTCATCGCTGATCCAGATCCTGCAGGGTCAGGGCGGCACGTTGGAGTCGCTGCTGTCGAAGTCGTCGTCGTTCACCAACTCGCTGGCCGACAACAATCAGGTGATCGAGCAGTTGATCGATGATCTGCGAACGGTGCTCGACACATTGTCCAAAGACGGCGAGGAGTTCTCCGGCGCCATCGACCGGCTGGACAAGCTGGTCGAAGGGCTGTCCGCCGATCGCGATCCCATCGGCGAGGCCATCGAGCAACTGGACAACGGCACATCGTCGCTGGCGGATCTGCTCGGGCGTGCCCGCCCGCCGCTGGACCACACGGTCAACGAGTTGCACCGGCTGGCTCCGCTGGTCGGCAACGACCTTCCGCGCTTGGACGCGACTTTGCAGCGTCTTCCCGAGATCTACCGCAAGCTCGCACGCGTCGGGTCGTATGGCGCCTTCTTCCCGTACTACATCTGCGGCGTCACGTTCCGCGCCAGCGACCTGGAAGGCCGCACCGTGGTGTTCCCCTGGATCAAGCAAGAAACGGGAAGGTGCGTTGAAGAGTAGATGGATAAGTACCGCGGCTCCCATCTGATCAGGGCCGGCGTCATCGGCGTCGTGCTGATGATCCTTGTGATCACCGTCGGGTTGCAGCCCGAGCGGTTGTTGTCGTACGCCACCGGGCTGCGATACCAGGCGCTGTTCACCGAAGCCGGTGGCCTTGCGGGCGGTAACGACGTCACGCTGTCCGGGATCAAGGTCGGCTCGGTCTCGTCGGTCGAACTCGTCAACGGCGATGTCCTGGTCGGGTTCACGGTTCAGAGCAAATACGCGCTGGGCTCCGAAACCACCGCGCACATCCGCACTGGGACGCTGCTCGGAGAGCGAGTTCTGGCGCTCGAGTCAGAGGGCAGCGGAACGCTCGATCGCAGCCAGACCATTCCGACCACACGAACATCGTCCCCGTACTCGTTGACCGACGCGGTCAGTGATCTCACCACCAACACCGCGGCCACCAACACCGACACGCTGAACCAGTCGCTGGACACGCTGGCCGCGACGCTCGATCAGGTTGCGCCGCAACTCGGTCCGACATTCGACGGACTGTCCCGGCTGTCGCAGTCGCTCAACAACCGCAACCAGAGCCTCGCCGATTTGCTGAGGACCGCCGGCGATGTCACCGGAATCTTCGCCGAACGCAGCAAGCAGGTGAACTCGCTGATCCTCAACGCCAATGACCTGCTGGCTGTGCTCAACGAACGTCGGCATGCGATCGTCAGCCTGCTCAACGCCACCTCAGCGGTTTCGCAGGAGCTCACCGGCGTGGTTGCCGAAAACGAGCAGGAGCTCGCGCCCACGCTCAACAAGCTCAACGAGGTGGTGGCGGTGCTGGAGAAGAACCGAGACAACCTGGCCAAGATGCTGCCAGGAGCGGCGAAATACTATCTGACGCAAGGCGAAATCGTGTCCAACGGTGCCTACTACAACGCGTTGGTTCCCAACATGATCCCACTACCGGGGCAGCTACTGCAGCCGTTCATGGACTACGCCTTCGGGTTCCGTCGCGGCATGGACGCGGGCCAGCCGCCGGACAACGCCGGACCGCGGGCGGAACTACCGTTCCCCGTCAACGCCATTCCTCAGCCAGGAGATCTTCCCGATGATGGCACCCCGTAAGCGACTGGTGGCCGCCACGGCGGTCCTGCTGGCCATCGGACTGGTTGCCGGCGCAGCGTTCCTCGTGCGTCAGGTGTTCTTCGGGCCGAGGACCATCACGGCCTACTTCCCGACCGCGACGGCCATCTATCCGGGTGACGACGTGCGCGTGTCCGGAGTGCAGGTGGGCACGATCGAATCCATCACGCCTGAAGGCACCCAGACCAAGATGGTCCTCAAGGTGGACAGCGGTGTGCCTATTCCGGCCGACGCCAAGGCGGTCGTCGTCGCCCAGAACCTGATCGCGGCCCGCTATGTCCAGCTCACGCCTGCATACCGCAACGGCGACGGACCCAAGATGCAAGACGGCGCGGTGATCCCCATGGAGCGCACCGCCGTTCCCGTCGAGTGGGACGAGGTCAAGACGCAATTGATGAGGCTGGCAACGGAACTGGGGCCGGACACCGGGGTGTCGGGCACGTCGATCTCCCGGTTCATCGACAGTGCCGCGAACGCTATGGGGGGCAACGGCGACAAGCTCCGGCAGACGCTGGCCCAGTTGTCGGGCGCGGCGAGGATCTTTGCCGAAGGCAGCGGCAACATCGTCGACATCATGAAGAACCTGCAGATTTTCGTCGGTGCGCTGCGCGACAGCAAGCAGCAGATCGTGATGTTCGAGAACCGGTTGGCCACCCTCACCAGCGTCCTGAACGACAACAGGTCCGACCTCGACGCGGCGCTGACCGACCTATCGGTGGCGCTCGGGGAGGTACAGCGGTACGTGGCCGGCATCCGAAACCAGACCTCCGAGCAGTTCCAGCGCCTGGCCAACGTCACCCAGGTTTTGGTCGACCACAAGCTGGCTTTCGAAAACGTCCTGCACATCACGCCGAATGCGATCGCCAACTTCGCGAATATCTACTATCCCAACGGCGGTGCGGTGACCGGCGCTTTCTCGCTCGTGAATTTCAGCAATCCGGTTCTGTTCATCTGCAGCATGATCGGTGCCGTCGCGAACGTGACCGCCCCCGAGACCGCAAAGCTGTGCGCGCAGTACCTCGGTCCGGCGCTGCGCCTGCTCAACGTCAACAACATCCCGTTGCCGATCAACGCCTACCTGCGGCCCGCGATCAACCCGGACCGGTTGATCTACACCGACCCGAAGCTCGCGCCGGGGGGTGCGGGGCCGGGAGATCCGCCCGAGCCCTTCCCGGACGTGTCCGCCTACCTCGGCAACGGCGACGTCCCCCCGCCGCCGGGGTGGAATGCGCCGCCTGGTCCGCCGGGGCTGTATACGCCGGACAATGACGCACCGGCGACACCGTCGCCGCCGTTGTTCCCGGGCGCGCCGATCCCCGGACCTCCGCGGGTGTTGAGCAACATCCCTGCGGGCCCTACGACGGTGGAAGGCATGCTGCTGCCGCCGACTCCCGCGCCTCCCGGCCCGCCGCCGGGACCACCCTTGCCTGCGGAGGCCCCGCGATGATCAGCAGGAGCAATGTGAAGCGATTGACGATCGCCGGGGCGTGCGTTGCGCTGACAGTGACCGGCTGCTCATTCCAAGGTCTGAACTCGCTGCCGCTGCCCGGCGCGGTGGGACGCGGACCCGACTCGGTGACCTACCGGGTCGAGGTCGCGAATGTGGCCACGCTGGAATCCAATTCACCGGTTCTCATCAACGACGTTGTCGTCGGCAGCGTCGGCGAGATGACGGTGGAGGACTGGCACGCCAACGTGCAGATCTCGATCAAACCCGATGTGGCGGTGCCCGCAAACGCCGTGGCAACGGTCGGGCAGACCAGCCTGCTCGGCTCGATGCACCTGGCGCTCAATCCGCCACTGGGCGAGGAGCCGAGGGGTCGGCTGCAACCCGGCGCGACGATCCCGTTGGCTGACTCGTCGACATATCCGTCCACTGAGCGGACGCTGTCCGCATTGTCCACTATCGCAAACGGGGGCGGGCTCGGGCAGATCGGCGACATCATCTCCAACTTCAACGTCGCGTTGAACGGGCGGGAACCTCAGATTCGCGAATTGCTCACTCGACTCGACAATTTCGTCGGAGTGCTCGACCGCCAGCGCGACAACATCATCGCCTCGATTCAGCAGTTGAATCGCGTCGCGGGTACGTTTGCCTCGCAGCGCGACGTGCTCGACCGGGCGCTCAAGGAGATCCCACCGGCGCTCGATGTGCTGATCCGCGAGCGGCCGCGGCTGACCACCGCGTTGCAGAAGCTGGGACAATTCAGCGACACCGCCGATCAGTTGGTCGACGACGCCGGTGACGACCTGGTGAAGGACATCGAGAATCTGGGTCCGGTGTTCGGTGCACTCGCCGACATCGGGCCGGATCTGAACCTTGCGCTGTTGTGGGCCACCGCGTTTCCATACGGGCCGACATTCGCCGATCGCATCACCCGGGGCGACTACATCAACCTGTTCGCCAGCTTCGACCTCACCTATCCGCGTCTGAAGAAGACGCTGCTGCTCGGGACGCGGTGGGGCGACGAGAATGCCAAACTCATTCCGGCACCCGGCGACCCGTACTACATGAATTACTCCTACAGCCCGATGGCGCTCGGCGTCGCGCCCCCCCCGCAGGGGCTGCCGCCAGCACCCGGGACGCCGCCCGGTCCGGCATTGCCACCGGTAAGCGAACCGCTGCTGCCGGTCGCGCCCCCGCCGCCGGCGGCGCCATGGCTCCCTCAGACCCAGGCGATCACGTCGTCGCAGATATTCGCGGGACCCTACGGGCCGTCGCCGTCACCGGCACCTGTTCCGCCGGCTGAACCGACACCGGGAGGCGGTGGCTGATGCTGACTCGCTTTGTCCGAAATCAGTTGATCATCTTCACGATTGCGTCGATTCTCGGTGTCACCGTGATGATCTTCACCTACATGCAACTGCCCACACTGCTCGGTATCGGCCGCCTGAAGGTCACGCTCGAGCTACCCGCCGCGGGCGGTCTCTATCGCTTCAGCAACGTGACCTACCGCGGGGTGCAGATCGGCGAGGTGACGTCGGTGACGTTGACGGAGAACGGTGCTGAGGCACACTTGTCACTCGACACCTCACCGAAGATCCCAGCAGACCTGCAGGCCGAGGTGCGCAGCGTTTCCGCTGTCGGTGAGCAGTACGTGGATTTGCGGCCCCGCACCGATTCGGGTCCGTATCTCGAGAGCGGACAACGCATTCCGGCCTCGCGGGCCACGCTTCCGCAGGAGGTGGGTCCGATGCTGGACCGGCTGAGCGCGCTGGTGGACAGCATCCCCGGCGACCGGATCGCCGACCTGCTCGACGAATCGTTCAAGGCGTTCAACGGAGCCGGTCCGGACTTCCAGTCCCTGCTCGACTCGGCCTCCAAGGTGACCGATGAGGCCAGCGCCGTCTCCGACCAGACCCGCGGCTTGATCGACGACAGCAGGCCGCTGCTGGAATCGCAGGCCGAGACCACCGAGGAGATCCGTACCTGGGCGCGGAGCCTGGCCGGCGTCACCGGCCAGCTGGAACAGAATGATCCGGAGATCCGCACCATACTGCAGCAGGGGCCCGGTTTCGCGCAGGAAGTGTCGGCGCTCCTCAACGACGTGAAGCCCACGCTGCCGATTCTGCTGGCGAACCTCACCACCGTCACGCAGGTCCTGCTCACCTACAACCCGGCCCTCGAGCAGTTGCTGGTCATCTTCCCGGGCATCATCGCCGCCCAGCAGTCGTTCGGCCTCCCGGGCAACAATCCCACCGGCTTGCCGAGCGGCGATTTCGCGCTCACCATCAGCGACCCGCCGTCATGCACTGTGGGATTCCTCCCGCCGTCGCAGTGGCGCTCCCCGGAGGACCAGACCACCATCGACACGCCTGACGGGTTGTACTGCAAGCTGCCGCAGGATTCACCGATCAGCGTGCGTGGAGCCCGCAACTACCCCTGCATCGAACATCCCGGCAAGCGGGCGCCGACGGTCGAGCTCTGCAACGACCCAAGGGGTTTTGTTCCGCTCGCCATGCGCCAGCACACGTTGGGGCCGAACCCGATCGACCCGAACCTCATCTCTCAGGGTGTCCCGCCCGACGACAGGGTCGACTTCGAGGAGCGGATCTACGCGCCGGTACAAGGTACGCCGCTGCCGCCGGGCGCGGTCCCAGCTGGAGCGCCACCCGGTCCATCGGCACCGGACTCCCCACCGTTCCCGGCGCCGGACGTGTTGTCACCGCAGCCGACGCCTACGGGAGCCCCGCCGGCACCGGTCGCGCCCCCGCCACCTCCGGCACCCATTGCACCCCCGCCGCCGGGCAACTCGCTCAACGGGGCGCCGCTTCCGCCGGCGCCGGGAGCCGTTCCCGCAGCGCCGGCCGCTCATGCCGCCGAGGCGTCAGCGGATGGCCCATCGGTGGCGGTGGCGACATACGACCCCGGGACGGGGAAATATCTCAGTCCGGACGGCTTCCTGCAGCAGGAGACACTGCCCGGCAAGGGCCCGAGGTCCTGGAAAGACCTCTTGCCGACCTGACCGCGCTCGGGCGGTCAGGACAGCTTCTGCATCTTCACCGGCATCTCAACGGAGGTGGTCTGATTCCTGCCACAAGCGCCGCTTGCCGTCTTTGTCATGTCGCGGCCGGCCAGAAAGGTGGTGTTCTTCGTGAGGCGTTCGTTCCGCGCGGGATCGAACCCCCACAACATGAACTTCTGGTGCCCCGGGGCGAATGTCCCATTGGGGCAGGGCATCCAATTCGGAATGTCGCGATCGACGTACCAGAAGTCGTCGAGCCGAATGGGGGCGGTCCAGCCGCGGTCGCTGCTCACCGTTCCGGTGCATTCGATCGGACTCACGCAATCTGTGCTGACAGTCCAGGTTTGGACCACGGTCACATCGTCGCGGAAGACGTCAGCGCCACCGGCGCCATGCGGGCCGATACTCTTCTTCGCCCATTCGCCGTCCGACATCACCAGGTAGGTGCCATTCAACGCGACACCAAAATCATCGGCATGTGCCGGTGTTGCGGTCCCCACGCTCGCCGCGAAAGCGATCGCCGCCACACCCGCGGCCCAATCAGCACTACGCATGCGGAAAGCCTATCGCGCATAGCAGCTCTGCTCTCTAATAGGGAGAATTTCGTTCCGCCGATATGTGAGAATGACTGAATGCGGTCCCCCGTCGCAGTGTTAGCTGCCCTGCTGTCGTTCGCGGCGCTCACAGCGGCCCCGCCGGCCGCCGCTCAGCCGCCGCTGCCACCGCTACCCCCGCCGGGCGCCGAGTGCAATCACCCCAACTGCACGCCAGGCATCAGGCCGGGCGTCATCCTCGGGTCGTACTGCAACAACACGACCTACTATGCCTTCGGCGTCACAGAATGGGGCCGATTGGTGTTCTGCGGTTCGCCGCGGCGGTACGAGCCGCGCTGGTTCCGGTCACCCGAAATGCACGGCGTGAAGAACGAATTCGACCTGTGCCCGCTGCACGTGGGCGAGGTGGCTCAAGCGCCAGATGGACTGTTCCTCACCTGCGTAGCCAAGGACGGCCGCGCGTATTGGGAGCGCGGCGACCTGTAGGGGCGGTCTCCCCGTCGACACTGCACGCAGATCGCCGAAACTGCGAATTATGTGATCCCTTTGCAGTTTCGGCGACCGTGGCGACACTCAGCCGATCGGCTTGAACTCGATGTTGATCTCGGTGAGTCCGCGAAGGATGAACGTCGGCTCGTACACGTAGCGGCGGGCGTCGATCGGTCCGTGCTTCTCCTCGTTGACCGTGATGTCGCCCAACCGGTCGAGGAGGCGTTCGATCGAGACGCGCCCCTCGACACGGGCCAGCGGTGCACCAGGGCACGAATGGATACCGCGGCTGAACGCGATGTGCTCGCGCACGTTCTTGCGGTCCAACTGGAACTCCTGTGGATCGTCGAACCGCTTGGGATCGCGGTTGGCCGCACCCGGGCTCACCATCACCGTGGTGCCCGCGGGCACGGGGGTGTCGCCGAGAGTCGTTGTCTTACGGGCCATCCTGAACACGCTCTTGACCGGGCTGTCCATCCGCAGGCACTCCTCGATGAACACCGGGATCAGGCTGCGGTCGTCGCGCAACTGCTGCTGGATGTCGGGCCGGTCGGACAGCACCCGCATCGCCGCGCCCAGCAGCTTCGCGGTCGTCTCCTGGCCGGCGGCGAACAGGAAGGTCGCCGTACGCACCACATCGATGACCTCGGGCGTGGAGCCGTCCGGATACTTGGCGGTGGCAATTGAGGTGAGCACGTCGTCGCGCGGGTTCTCACGGCGTTCCTCGATGTAGCGCGAGAACTTCTCGTCCGCCCACTCAAGAGGATTGGTGGCGATCACCTCGTGGTCGAGCCCGCCGATGTTCGATCCGGGGCGCTGGGCGCCGAACGACTCACGGAAGTCCTCGTGGTCCTCTTCGGGAACGCCGAGCAGGTCGGCAACCACCAACAGCGAGAACGGTTTCGCGTACGCGGCGAGGAATTCGCACTTGCCGTCGGCGATGAACTCGTCGATGTGGCGGTCGGCCAGCCGCCACATGAAGTCCTCGTTCTCCTTGAGGCGCTTGGGAGTCAGCAGACGGGCCAGGATCGAACGCGCATCCGTGTGCTGCGGCGGGTCCATCGTGACCATGTGCTCGAACATCGGAATCTCGGTGCGGTGCTTCTCGAGTTGTTCGCAGATGTCGTCACCCTCGGGCGTGAACGGCATCGGTGTGAACGGACCCATGACCGCGACACAGGACGAGAAATTCTCGCTGTCCTTATAGACGGCGTTGGCCGCTTCCCAACCCGTGACGGCGAGCACGCCGTTGTTGATCGGACAACAGACGGGATCCTTCGAGCGGATGTGGTCGTAGTACGGGTGCGGGTCGGGGACGAGGGAGGGATCGGTGAAGTAGTCAACCGAATCGAAATCAGTGGTCCCGGAATCAGTGGTCATATGTGGAAGCCCTCCAGGGGTCGACGCTGGCCCGCGTGATGGTGAGCGGACGCTGCCGCTCTTGAATCTGGCTGAATATGCTGAGCACTTGCTTAGCATGGGGTTAAGGTCGTGGTCAAGATCGGACGTCGGGGCGCCACTACGATCGGCGTGTCGGAAGGGCGGGAAGAGAAGTGATCGGATGACTGGCGGTTCTGGGCCGACGCGACGGATTGGGGCGCCGGACGCGAAAAACCGTGGCGTACTGCTGGATGCTGCCGAGGAACTGCTGCTCGAGGAGGGCTACGCGGCGGTCACATCGCGACGCGTCGCCGATAAGGCGGGTCTGAAACCCCAGCTGGTGCATTACTACTTCCGGACCATGGAAGACCTGTTCCTGGCCGTCTTCCGGCGCATGGCCGAGGCGGGTCTGAAGGCGCTCACCGAAGCCCTCGCCTCGCCCCAGCCACTGTGGGCGCTGTGGCGGTTCAGCACGCAGCCGGAGGCCACCCGCCTCACGATGGAGTTCATGGGCCTGGCCAATCACCGCAAGGCGCTACGGGCCGAGATCATCTACTACGCCGAACGCTTCCGTGAGGAGCAGAACAGAGCCATCGCGGCCGTACTCGAGGGCTACGGCGCGCAGGCGCAAGAAGTTCCGCCGGTGGTGTGGACGGTATTCGCAACGAGCGTGTCCCAGGCCCTGGTGGTGGAGCGGGCGCTCGGCATGACCACCGGGCATGCGGAGACATTCGCGTTCTGCGAGAACTGGATTCGCCGGCTGGAAGGCGAACCGCTCACGACGGGGTAGAACGAGGCGCGGCGCGCTCACCAGCTCCAGCGGGCGCTCACCAGCTCCGAATGGAGCAGAGCGCGCCCTTCGGGCCTTGATGCGTCTTCACTACTACTCCGTCGACGGCGAGGACGCAGTGGATATTGGGTTTCGCCTCGCCGGGTCCGCTGGTCGCCGTGACCATCGCCCAGTCATCGGGGTTGGCCAGCTGTACGTCCAGGTTCCACTGCTGGTCCGGGCCGATCTGCGCCTCGACCTTGGGGCTGAACTGGTACGGGTTGTGGCTGTAGGCGGCCCAGTTCGGCGGATCGACGTCGCGGTAGTAGATGTCGACGTAGAACGGTTGCTCGGAGAACACCGAGTACTTGACGTTGTGCAGTACCGGCGGTGGGGGATCCTGCGCCACCGCGGGCGCACTGACCGACAGCACACCACCGGCAGTCACCACGATTGCCGCGAGGAAAGCCGGCAAAGAGGTTCGGGCCGGGCGACGGGCGCTGCGCGCGAAGATCATTTCCGGATCTTAAAACGATGTTCGCGGGCCAGGTCGCGAATCGCGAACCGCATCAGACCGACAGGATTGTCGCCGAAGCGGTGCCGGGAGCGCCGTACACCTGAGCCAGGCCGACTTTGGGCTCGCCGGGCACCTGACGGTCGCCGGCCTCGCCGCGCAACTGCCGGACCAGTTCGTGCACCTGTCGCAGCCCGGAGGCCCCGATCGGTTCGCCGTTGGCGATGAGACCGCCGTCGGTGTTGATCGGTATCGACCCGTGGATCTCGGTGGCGCCGTCGGCCAGTAGCTTCTCCTGCTCACCGTCGGCGCACAGGCCTGTCTCCGCCATGTGGATGACCTCGGCTCCGGCGTCGGTGTCCTGAAGCTGCGCGACGTCGACGTCCTCCGGCCCCAATCCCGCCGCCTCATACGCCGCCCTGGCGGCATACACGGTCGGCGAGGAATCCTCGTCGAGCGGCGCCGACGTCGCGTGCACCTCGTAGGCGCCGAAGCGGCGGGTGCGAATCTCGGTGGCGCGCACGTAGACCGGCTTCTTGGTGAAGCGATGCGCGATGTCGCCGCGGCACATGATCACCGCCGCGGCGCCCTCGTCGGGCGCGCAGAACATGTATTGCGTCAGCGGATAGTTCAGCACCGTCGAGTTGAGAATCTCCTCCACGGGGATCGGCTTGCGCCGGAACGCGTTCGGGTTCAGGGCACCGTTGCGGAAGTTCTTGGCCGCCACCTTCGCCAGAGTGGCCTGGGAGATGCCGTGCTTGTGGATGTAATGGTTGGCCTTCATCCCGAAGAACTTGGTGGTGACGAACTGGCCGTTCTCGGCATACCACTGCGGCAGTGCCAGTTTCGCCGGGTCGTCGGTGAACGCACCGCGCGGGTGCTTGTCCAGTCCGATCGCGATCCCGATGTCGTACTTGCCGAGCCGGATGGTGTCCGCGGTCTGCTGGATCGCACTGGCGGCGGTGGCACACGCGTTGAAGACGTTGGTGAACGTGATGCCCGTCAACCCGACGAGCCGGGTCACCGCGTCGGGGTTGGACACCTCGTAGCTGCCGCCGAAGCCGAACTGGATGTCCTTCCAGTCCACGCCGGCGTCGGTGAGTGCGGACTGGATCGCCTCGGCGCCCATCTCCATCGCGGTCTTCGGGAATCGGCCGAACGGGTGCAAACCCACGCCGATGATCGCCACGTCGTTTGTCATCTCGGTGCTCCTGTGTCTAGACGGGCTTGAAGGCGAAGGTGACGACCTCGTTGCCGTCGTCGTCGGTGGTGAACGGCACCATCGTCAGCTCGACCTCCATGCCGAACTCGAGCTTGGCGGGGTCGTTCTCGGTGAGGCGGCCCTCAACGCGGATGACGTCCTCGAGTTGGACCAACCCGACGCCGAACGGCACGAAGTCGTTGCCCGTGGGGCCCTTGTACGGCGCGCCGGGCGGGAATTCCTGCGTCGTCCAGGCGACCAGCGTGCCTCGCCGGGGCAGCTTGAGCTCGGACATGTCGCCGGCGCTGCACTTCGGGCAGCGCTGCTGAACCGGGAAGGCGGTGGCGCCGCATGCGCCGCAGCGGCTGCCAATCAGCTGCGGATTGTCATCGGGCCAGGTCGAGATTTCGGGCGCGAGCGCCACTTGCTGTGTCGGCACGCGCCGACGATAACCGGAAATGACGTTCTCGTCTAGAGAGA
This sequence comes from Mycobacterium lehmannii, assembly GCF_001499925.1. Taxonomy (NCBI): domain Bacteria; kingdom Bacillati; phylum Actinomycetota; class Actinomycetes; order Mycobacteriales; family Mycobacteriaceae; genus Mycobacterium; species Mycobacterium lehmannii. Next base: position 200,055 of record NZ_LQIR01000023.1, on the reverse strand, counting down.
ACCAGGGTCGTCAAGCGGTCGACTCGCTGCTAGCCTCCCGGATGTGGACGCCGACAAAGCGCAGATCGCCGAGGTCTTGATTCGTTACGCGACCGGAATCGACTTCAAAGACTGGAGGCTGTTCCGCACGTGCTGGGCCGACGAGGTCGACATCGATTACGGCGACCTGGGCACGTTCACCGACGCCGACGCCTTCACCACGCTGATGGAGCAGATCCACGGCGGCATGGGGCAGACGTATCACCGCATCTCCAACATCGTCGTCGACGTGAGCGCCGACCGGGCGACGGCGCGGTCCTACGTGCATGCCGTGCTGAAGGCCGTGCCGGACGACGACGGAAGCTGGATCGACGCGCTCGGCCACTACGACGACGAGCTCGCCCGAACTGCGGACGGATGGCGGATCGTCAAGCGCACCACCAACATCGCGCGGGTGATGAGCGCGGCCGGCGTGGCGCAGTGAGCACCGGGTTCGCCACGCGGTACGGCCAGTGGGCCGTTATCGCGGGGGCGTCGGAGGGCATCGGCGCCGAGATGGCGGACCAATTGGCCTCGCGCGGGCTCAATCTCGTCGTGATCGCGCGCAACGGCGCTCTGCTCGACCAGGTCGCCGCCGCGGCGCGGGATCGGCACGGCGTGCAGGTGCACGTACTTGTGCAGGACTTGACCGCCCCCGACATCGTCGCCAAGGTGGCTACCGCCACGGAGGGTCTCGAGGTGGGGCTGGTCGTCTACAACGCCGGCGCCTCCGATCGCACGACGACGTTTCTGGAGAACGACCTCGACTACTCGCTCAAGCAGGTCGCGCTCGACTGCATCGGGCCGATGGCGCTGGCCCGTCACTTCGGACCCGCGATGGTCGAGCGCGGACGCGGCGGCGTCGTGATCGTCGCGTCGCTGGCCTGTCTGGCCGGGTCGGCGACGCTCGCGGTGTACTCCGCGGTGAAGGCGTTCCAACACACGTTCGCCGAGGGACTGTGGGCGGAGCTTCGTCCCCACGGCGTGGACGTCTGCTGCACGCCGCTCGGCATGACCTACACCCCGGCGCTGGCCCGGATGGGTGTCGAATACGACCCGGAGACGCAGATGCGCTCGGAGGACGTCGCCGCCGAGATCATCGCGAACATCGGCAACGGCCCCACCTACGTCGTCGGTGAGAACAACCGCGCCATGGCATCGCAGGTGTGGACCGTCGACCGGCGCACGCTGGTCGAGATGATCAGCGCCGCCTCAACCGATTTCGCTAGCAAGAGGAAGGGCTGAGATGCGCGCGGTGGTGCTGCGCGACGGAAAGCTCGACGTCCGCGAAACGGCCGATCCGCACCCCGGCCCCGGTGAGCTGCTGATCAGACCGCTGGCGGCGGCGATCTGCGCTTCGGACGTGCACTACATGGACCATCCGAACTCCTCGCCCCGGTTCGGATGGGATCCGGACCGCGACACCGTGATGGGCCACGAGTTCGTCGGCGAAGTGGTCGGCCACGGGCCGGACTGCTCGGGTGACTTTCCGGTGGGCGCGCGGGTCACGAGCATGCCGATCCTGATCCGCGCGGGTCAGGAGCCACTTGTGATCGGCCATCATCCCGACGCCCACGGTGCGTTCGGCGAACTGATGGTGGTGTCGGAGATGATGTCGCGGCGCGTGCCCGATGCGGCGCCGAACGATGCTGTCGCGCTCGTGGACGCGTTCGCCGTGGGGGAGTACTACGTGCGGTGCTCGGGTGTGGGGTCGGACGACCTTCAGCTGGTCATCGGCGCGGGCGCCATCGGCCTGTCGACCGTCGCCGCGCTGAAGGCGCGCGGCGTCGCCCCGATCGTGGTGTCGGACTACAGCGACGATCGTCTGCGCTACGCCGCCGAGTTCGGCGCCGACGTACTCGTCAACCCGGCGCAGCGCGACCCCTACGAGGTATGGCGGGAAACGTTTCGCGCCAACGGATTCCAGAGCACGCAGGTGATCTTCGAGTGCGTGGGCGCCAAGGGCTTGATGCAGACCATCGTCGACTCATGCGAGTTCCTGGCGCGTGTACATGCCGCGGGCGGCTGGTACGACGCGGGCACCATCGACTGCACCGCTGCCACGCACAAGGGCATGACGATCCAGTTCGGCGGTGGACCTCACCCGCAGGACTGGTACGGCACGCTCGACGCGGTCGTCGACGGGCGCCTCGATCCGTCGCCGAGCATCGGGGCGACGATCGGCCTCGACGAGGTGCCCGACGCCATCGATCAGGTGCGCAGGGGTGCGGGCCCGCCGCGCATCGTCGTCCATCCCGGGGCGTCATGACGATCCTGCCTGGCCATATCCGCCAGGTCGGCTATGTCGTCACCGATATCGACCGGGCGATCGCGAGCTGGCTCGAGCTCGGGGTCGGGCCCTGGTTCGTCATGCGGAATCTGACGCTGAGCGCCCGCTACCGCGGCGAGCCGTGCGAGATCACCCAGTCGCTGGCGCTGGCCAACAGCGGCGATATGCAGATGGAGCTGATCCAACAGCACAGTGAGGGCCCCAGCGTTTTCAGCGAGTTCCTCGACGCTCACGGCGAGGGCTTCCACCAGTTCGCTTACTGGGCAAGCGATTTCGATGCCACCATGGAGGCCCTCGAGGCGGCCGGATGGCCGGTCGTGTGGTCGGGCGGCGAGGATGTCGGCACCCGCTTCGCCTACGTCGAACCGCCGGGCGGCCCCGGCCACATCGCACAGATCATCGAGATCATGGAACTCACCGAGATCACCAGCGGTATGGCGGCGTTCGTCCGCGACGCCGCCGCGAACTGGGACGGCAGCGACCCGATTCGGGTACTGGGCGGGTAGCTCTCCTCGGGCGCGAAATGGCATTCCAGCAGCGAAAGATCGAGTACGGGCCTGCTGGAACGCAATTTCGCGGAGGTGGGCGCGCAGAAGTTACTTGGCGCGGTTCATCGCCTTGTCGGCGGCGGCCCAGTGCTCGTCGGAGACCCACAACCGCGCGAACGCGTCGACGGCCTCGTCGGTCGAGGCGCCCTTCATCACGCGCTTGATCTCGCCGGCCGGCCGGTGGGCCAGCTTGCGAGCGATCGCGCGCCAGTCGTCGTCGAACGAGTCCCGCGCCAGCACCTGATCGACCAGGCCGACGCGTTCGGCCTCCTCGGCCGAGAGGATGGTGCCGGTGCCTGCCAGCAGCAGCGCCTTGCTGTAACCGACGATGTCGACCAACCGCTCGGCGCCGCCCCAGGCGGGCATGATCTCCAGCGCCACCTGGTTGAAGCCGATCCTGATGTCGGAGGCGGCCAGCCGGATGTCGGTCGAGACCGCGAACTCGGCACCGCCGCCGAGCGCATGGCCGTTGAGCACGGCGATGGTGACGCCGGGGAAGGACGCGATGCGATCACACACCCCGCGCATCCGCCTGGCCATGGCCGCCGCGTCGGCCTCGGTGCGCAGCGCGGCCAGCTGTTTGAGGTCACCGCCGGACACGAACGCCCGGTCGCCTGCGCCCTTGACCACGAGCGCGGTCGCGCCTTCGGCTCCGTCGAGCGCGGCGTCGAGCTGCTCCATGGTCTCCGGCGCGATCGCGTTGCGCGCCTGCGGCCGGTCGATGGTGACGACCGCCAAGCCGTCCTCCAACTCGAGGTCTACCATCGATCGTTCTCCATTTGCGATATTGGCATTCTCGGTTTGAGAGAATAGCATCGCGTCGAGTCGGAGCAGCCGCCTGAGTGTGGGGAGTCCATGCGCAAAATTCCGGTCGAGCTGACCAAACGCTACGAAGAGGAAGGCTGGTGGACTCCGGACACGCTCGGTGAGCTGTTGGCCCGCCACCTGGCCGCCCACCCGGACACCGGCTTCTGCGTGCACTCCGATGTGCGCCCGTACACAGGCACATTCGCCGACGTGGAACTGCGGGCCCGTCGCCTCGCGGCCGGCCTGCACAAGCGCGGGGTCGGGCCCGGAGACGTGGTCGCGCTGCAGTTGCCCAACTGGATGGAGGCCGCGGTCGCGTTCTGGGCGTCCACCTTCCTGGGTGCGGTCGTGGTGCCGATCGTGCACTTCTACGGTCGCAAGGAACTCGCCCACATCCTGTCCACCGCGCGGCCGAAGGTCTTCATCACCGCACGCGAATTCGGCCGGATGACATTTGCGCCCGACCTGGCCGCCGACGTCCCGATCGTGGCGCTGGTGGGCGACGACGAGCCCTTGCGCGAGGAGCGTGTCTGCAGTTTGGACGAGCTCCTCGACGACGACCCGATGACGGGCACACTGGCCACCGATCCGGCGGGCCCTGCGCTGATCGCATTCACCTCGGGGACGACCAGCAACCCGAAAGGCGTTGTCCACAGCCATCAGACGCTGGGCTTCGAAACCCGTCAGCTGCTCGAGAACTATCCCAAGGACCGCGGCCGCCAGTTGACCGCGACGCCGATCGGTCACTTCATCGGCATGGTCGGTGCGTTTCTGATCCCGGTGCTCGAGGGCGCCCCGATCGATCTGTGCGACGTGTGGGATCCCGGCAAGGTGCTCAAACTCATGGAGACCGAGGGGATGTCGGTCGGCGGCGGGCCGCCGTACTTCGTCACCAGCCTGCTCGACCACCCGGACTGCACCGACGCGCACCGCTCCCGGTTCACCACCGTCGGCCTCGGCGGGTCGACCGTTCTCGCGGCGGTGACGCGCCGGCTCGCCGACATGGGGTTCTTCGTGTTCCGTTCCTACGGCAGCACCGAGCATCCGTCCATCACGGGCTCGCGGCCCAGCGCGCCGGAGGACAAACGGCTCTACACCGACGGCGACCCGCGCCCCGGCGTGGAGATCAAGCTCACCGAGGACGGTGAAATCCTCTCGCGCGGCCCGGATTTGTGCCTGGGCTACACCGACGACGAGATGACCGAGCGGGCGTTCGACGACGACGGTTGGTACCACACCGGCGACGTCGGAGTGCTCGACGAGGACGGCTACCTCACCATCACCGACCGCAAGGCTGACGTGATCATCCGTGGGGGAGAGAACATTTCCGCGCTCGAAGTCGAGGAGGTGCTGCTCGGTATGCCCGGTGTGGCCGAAGCCGTCGTGGTCGCCGCGCCCGACGACCGGCTCGGTGAGCGGACGGCAGCGGTGCTGCGCATCCGGCCGGGCAGCAGCATGCCGTCGCTCGAAGAGGTACGCGACCACTTCAAGCACGCGGGTGTCGCGGTCCAGAAGTGGCCCGAGGAACTGCACGAGGTGCCCGAGGGCGAGGACTATCCGCGCACGGCTAGCGGAAAGGTTCAGAAGTTCGTCCTGCGGGAGCAGGTGCGAGCCAAAGCGCGGGGGTAACTCAGTCGGTACGACCGTCAGCACATTGCGAACCGGACACCAATGAGAATAGGATTCTCCCGAGAAGAAAAGGAGTGTTCCATGGGACAACTTTCACACCGGGTCGACATCCCGTTTCCGCTGTTCGATGCGGACAACCATCTCTACGAGCCCCCCGAGGCGATGACCAAGTACCTCCCCAAGGAGTACAAGGACATCGTTCAGTACGTCGAGGTCAACGGCCGCACGAAGATCGCGATCAAGGGCCAGATCAGCAACTACATCCCGAACCCGACCTTCTCGCACGTCGCCAAGCCCGGCGCGTGGGAGGAGTACTTCAAGTTCGGCAACCCGGACGGCAAGAGCAAGCGCGAACTGTTCGGTGAGCCGATGCGCTCGATCCCGGCGTTCTTCGAACCGGCTCCGCGGCTGGAGTTGATGAACGAACTGGGCGTGGACCGCTCGTTGATGTTCCCGACGCTGGCCAGCCTGATCGAGGAGCGGCTGCGCGACGATCCGGTCGCCATCCACGTGATCATCCATTCGCTGAACCAGTGGCTGGACGAGGTGTGGGGCTTCAACTACCAGAACCGCATCTTCGTCACGCCGGTGATCACTCTGCCCATCGTCGAGAAGGCGATCGAGGAACTGGAGTGGGCGGTCGAGCGTGGCGCTCGCGCCATTCTGATCCGTCCGGCGCCGGTCCCCGGTTTCCGCGGCCCGCGGTCGTTCGCGCTGCCCGAGTTCGACCCGTTTTGGGAGCGCGTCGTCCATCACGACATCTTCGTCGGCATGCACTCCTCGGACAGCGGCTACTCGCGCTACACCTCGGAGTGGGACGGTGTCGCGCAGGAGATGCTGCCGTTCCAGACCAATGCGATGTCGATCCTCAACGAGTGGCGCCCGATCCAGGACGCGGTGGCGTCGTGGGTCATCCACGGTGCGCTGTTCCGGCACCCGAAGCTCAAGGTCGGCATCGTCGAGGCCGGTTCGAAGTGGATGTTCCCGCTGCTGGACTCGATGGCCGAGGTGTACAAGAAGGCGCCAGAAGCCTTCCTGGGCAACCCGATCGAGGAGATCAAGAACCGCATCTTCGTCAGCCCGTTCTACGAGGAGGGCATCGACGACCTGATCAACCTGATCGGCGTGGATCAGGTGCTCTACGGCTCGGACTGGCCGCACCCTGAGGGCCTGGCCGAACCGACGCACTACGTCACCGCGCTCGAACACCTTTCGGTCGAGGATCAGGCGAAGATCATGGGCGGCAACCTGGGTCGCCTCGTCACCGTGTGACGTACCGAAACGCCGCGCTACGACGATCAAGGGTGTCCCGCGCCCGATGAGGAGTAGCGCCGTCACCTGGGAGACCATCCCCGAGATGGTCTTAAGCGCAGCGGACCGTTTCGGCGACGCGGAAGCGGTCGTCGACGGTCCGTTGCGCTTGTCCTTCAGCGAGCTGATCGGGCGGATACGTTGCGCGGCAGGCGCGTTCGCCGACTTCGGGATTGCCAAAGGCGATCGGCTGGCGATCTGGGCACCGAACTCCGCCGACTGGATAGTCGCCGCGTTCGGTCTGCTGGTCGCCGGTGGTGTGCTCGTTCCGGTCAACACCCGGTTCAAACCGGAGGAGGCCGCCGACGTCATCGGCCGCAGCGGTGCGAAGGCCGTGCTGGTACAGAAGGACTTCCTCGGCCTGGACTACTCGGTGAGCACTGACGTGCCGGTGATCGACCTCGGTTCGGGGTTCCTGTCCGACGGCGCTCCGTTCGACGATCGCGTCGGCGACCTGAGGGGTACCGACATCGCCGACGTCATCTTCACCTCGGGCACCACGGGTCGGCCCAAGGGCGCGATGATGAATCACCTCCAGACGCTGCGTGCATACGAGGAGTGGGCGACGCTCGCCGACCTCCGCGAGGGTGATCGCTATCTGATGATCAACCCGTACTTCCACACGTTCGGGCTCAAGGCCGGACTCATCGCCTCGTTCCTACGGGGCGCCACGATGCTTCCGGTGGCGGCGTTCGACGTCGATACGGTGGTCGATCTCATCGGGCGCGAGCGCATCACGATGTTGCCCGGCCCGCCCACGCTGTACCACTCGCTGTTGACCGTGGCCGACAAGGACCGGCTCGCCTCCCTGCGGGCGGGCGTGACCGGCGCGGCCGACATCCCGGTGGAGTTGATCCGCCGCATCCGCGACGAGCTGCCGTTCGAAAGCCTGATGACCGGCTACGGCCTCACCGAAGCCGGCAACGTGACGTTGTCGCGGCCGGGGGACACCCCCGAGGATGTCGCGACGACCGCGGGTCTGCCGTGTGAGGACGTCGAGGTTCGCATCGCCGCCGACGGCGAGGTGTTGGTGCGCGGCTACAACGTGATGCAGGGCTATCTCGACGACCCCGCTGCGACCGCCGACGCGATCGACTCCGAAGGGTTCCTGCACACCGGCGATCTCGGCGAGTTCACCGAGTCGGGCCGACTGCGGATCGTCGGGCGCAAGAAGGACATGTTCATCGTCGGCGGATTCAACGCCTATCCCGCCGAGATCGAAGGCTTTCTGCTCGAACACCCCGCGGTGGCTCAGGCAGCCGTCATCGGGGTTCCGGACGACAGGTTGGGCCAGGTGGGCAAGGCGTTCGTCGTGCTCAGCGCGGGTCACGACCGCGTCACGGGGGAGGATCTCATTTCGTGGAGCCGGGAACGAATGGCGGGTTTCAAGGTGCCACGCTCTGTAGAGTTCCTCGACAGCCTGCCGTTGAACGCCACCGGCAAGGTGATGAAGGACCGCCTTCTGGACAATCGCCGCTGAGCATATGCGCAGCGCGTAAATAGCATTTCCGCAGGAAAACGGTGTTTGCCGGGCGGTGCCCGCGCAGGTATCGTCGCGGCGATACTCAAAAATCGATAATGACATTCTCACTAGTGGTGAAGCAGATAAGGAGGGCGCTGTGCCGTCATTCAGGCGCCGCGAGTCGGTGATCGACGCGGACAGCGTCGACAAGCCGCCGCAGGATGACCCTGAGCAGCGGTCGGCGGACTCGGAGGAGGCACTTCGCCTCGCCGAGGAGGCGGAGGCCGAAGCGGCCGAGGCGGAGGCGCTCGCCGCCGCCGCCCGCGCTCGCGCGAAGGCCATCCGGTTGCGCAGGCAGGCTGCTGAAACCAAGGCGCCGGACTCGGAGGCCGACGAGGTTCCCGAGCCGGTCGAGGAGACGGTGCCCGGGGCGAAGACCACCGGAACCGTCGCCAACGACACCGCCCAACCGGAAGCCGGCGAGGCAACCGAAACCGACGAAGCGGCCGACACCGACGCGGCCGACGACTCGGAGCCCGACAAGGCCGAGGCGACGAAGCGGTCCCGTCGCCTGCGGATGCCGCGAATCAGGTGGAAGATCGTCGCCGCGGTGGTAGCTGTCGTCCTGATCCTGGCGTTCGGGGCCGCGAGCGCGTACATGGTGTGGCAGCACCGGCTGGCCCAAGAGGAGCAGCAGCGCACCGCCGAATTCACCGCGGCCGCGCGGCAGAGCGTCGTGACCCTGATGTCGCTGGACTTCAACAGGGCCCAGGAAGACGTGCAGCGCATCATCGACAACTCGACGGGTCAGTTCAGGGATGACTTCGAGGCCCAGGCCGAGGACTTCACCCAGGTCGCCAAGGAGTCGAAGGTGATCACCGAGGTCACCGTCAACACTGCCGCGCTGACGTCGATGACCGACACCAACGCCACCGCGCTGGTGTCGGCCACCTCGAGGGTCACCAACAGCGCAGGTGCCAATCAGGAGCCTCGCTCATGGCGGCTGAAGGTGGATCTGGTGCGCGAGGGTGATCAGATCAAGATGTCGAAAGTCGAGTTCGTACCGTGAGCGCCGAAACCAAACCCGACGAGGCCGACGTGAAGACCACGGCCTCCGACGAACCGGAATCGACAGCCGTCGAACCGGAGTCGACGGTGGCCGAAGAGACGCAAACGTCCGAGGAGACGCAAGCGGACGATGACTCGGGAGCGGCCGAGAAGATCCGGCCGAAACCCCTGAGTGCCGTGCGGAGGCTTCTCGGTGCGATTCTGCTGACGATCCTGCTCGTGGTCTCGGCAGGTGTCGCGGCCTGGCTCTACTTCTTCCAGTTCCGGGCCGACCAGCAGACCGACCCCGACGCCCAAAGGGTCGCCCTGGAAGCGGCGAAGTCGGGCACCGTGGCGCTGTTGTCGTATGCCCCCGACTCGATGGAGCAGGACTTCACGAACGCGAAGTCGCACCTGACGGGGGACTTCCTGAACTACTACACGCAGTTCACCGAGCAGATCGTGACCCCGGCGGTTCAGGAGAAGCAGGTCAAGACCAGCGCTGCTGTGGTGGAGGCCGGCGTGGCCGAGATGCAGCCCGGCACCGCCGTGGTGCTGGTCTTCGTCAATCAGACGACGGTCAGCAAGGAGAACCCGGACGGGGCCTTTGCGGCAAGCGCGGTCAAGGTCGGCTTGACGAAGTCCGACGGCCGCTGGCTGATCAACAAGTTCGACCCCGTGTAGCGTCGCCGCCGTGACGGCGCTCCCCGGCCAATCCTTCGCGGCGGTCGTGACGGCGCCTGCCGCCGAAAGCGCTGCGCTCGAACCGGTGGCGGGTCGATCGCCCCTGTCGCGCGTCGTGCGCGACTGTCTGGAAGCGGTCGCGGATCCCGCCAGGGTCGTGGTGGCGGTCGCCGAACAGTTCGCAGACGACGTACGCGCCCTGCTCGCCCGCGACGGATCGGCCGTCGGGCTGGTCGCGGTCGCCGGGACCGCCACACGGGCGCAGTGCCTGGCTGCCGCACTCGAAAAGGCTGTAGCCGAGCCCGTTTTTGCATCACACGTACTCGTCTACAACGGCAACCAGCCTCTGACCCCGGCGCAGCTGCAGGCTCGGGTCATCGAGCACTTGAGGCAGGGAGCTTCCGTCGTGCTGCCTGTCCTGCCGGTCACCGACAGCGTGAAGGTCGTCGACGAGCGCGGTGTCGTCACCGCCTCACTGAATCGGTCGACGCTTCAGACCGTGCAATATCCCCGCGGTTTCGCCGCCGACCACCTCGGCCGGCTGATCGCCGAATCGGTCGGGGAGTTCGACGAGGCCCTCGAGGCGATCCGATCGGCGGTGCCGGTTGCCACGGTGGACGGTGACGCCGAGGCCGTTTCGGTAGACCTCCCGCACGACGGTCCGCTCCTCGAGGCCATCATCGCGAGCCGCGGCGCCCGCTGAGTGTCGTCAGCAGACGTTCAGCGGTCGCGATGTCGCCCGCGTACGTCACCTTGATGTTGTGCGGTTCACCCGGAAAGGTCTGCACCGCAACGTCGGTGAACGCCTCGACGCATGACGACGTATCGGTGCCCTCGAAGCGGTGACGTTCCGAGCTGCGGTACGCGGCAAGCAGTTGTGCGGCACGGAAGGCCTGCGGTGTCTGCACCCGAACCAGCGCGGACCCGTCGGCCGGCCGCCGCAGGGCGGTGGTCACCACGTCGCGAAGGGGCAACGCCGGTATCGCACCACCGGATTCGCGGGCGAGCGCGAGCGCGCGGGTGAACATCTCCGCGCCGGCCATCGGGCGCGCGGCGTCGTGGATGAGCACGACGTCGATGCGCCCGGACTCGATGTCGGTTTGCAGATGGCGTAGGACGTTTAGTTCGGAACCGTGCCGGGTGTCGCCGCCCTCGACGAGTTCCACATCCGCGGTGGGCAATTCGCGTGCAATCATGTCCCGCGCCAGCGCCAGCTCGCCCTTCCGGTGCACCAGCACGATGCGGTCGACGTCGGGCACCGTCGTCAGGGTTTCCAGCGACCACGCCACCATCGGTCGGCCCGCGACAGGGAGGTAGGCCTTGTTGCCGTCGGCGCCGACCCTGGTGCCCAAGCCCGCCGCGAGCACGACGGCCACGGCGTACGGCGGTGTTTCGGGCTCCTCGACGGTCACCCTCGTATCTTGGCACCGACCGTTTCGGCGCCTCGCGGCCCGGGTACGCCATTTTGCATGCCGAAGACATCCAAGAGCGGCAGCGCCCGGAAGAGCGAACTGCCCAGCACACTGCAGAAGTCGGACGCCAAGGCCCAGCGGACCTTCGCCAAGGCCCATGACGCCGCTGCCGAAGAGTACGGCGAGGGCGAACGCGCGCACCGCGTCGCCTACAGCGCGCTCAAGCACAGCTACGAAAAGGTCGGCGACCACTGGGAGGCGAAGTCCGAGAAGGGTCCGTCCGATGAGCGCGCGCGCAGCGGCGGCCCGAACGCCAAGGGCGACACCGCCGAGGGCGTTGACGCCAATTCCTCCAAGAAGCACCTCATGGAAATCGCGCGGCGCCTTGATATTTCGGGTCGGTCGTCGATGAACAAGGACGAGCTGGTCTCGGCGATCAAGAAGGCCAACCGCCGCGAGACCGCCCGCGGCCGCTGACGGATCGTTCGACTCAGTCGCCTGCGCCGCCGTGTCGGCTGGTGTGGGTGTCCAGCCCCTCCAGCAGCATCCGCTCTTGTTCGACCCTCATCACCCGACGCGCCTTGCCCCGGGTGATGAGAATGCCGACGACCGCGAACGTCCAGATCGCGTACTGCACGGTCCAGGCCAACCGGAACGAGTCGGAGGAGAATCCGCCCGTCGCGTCGAGGATCGCACCCATCGCCTGCATCACCAGCAACGAGGCGATGAACCCGCCCATGTTGACCAGACCGGAAGCGGTGCCCAGCGTGGCGGTCGGGTTAAAGGTGCGCGCGAAGTCGAAGCCGACCATCGAACCGGGTCCGCCGACCGAGATCACGACGATCAGCAACACGAGCAGCCACAGTGGCGCCCTGCCCGGTAACGCCAACACAATGGTCCATATCAACGCGTTGCTGGCGATGATCGCCAGGACCAGACGAGAGCGGCGGTGTGGCCGGCGCCCGGTGAAGATGCCGATCAGCACCCCCGCCGAAATAGCGGCCACTACCGAGACCGTCAGCATCAACCCGGCTACGCCGGCCGAAAGGCCCTGCGCGTTGGTCAGGTAGGGAACGCCCCACATCAGGGCGAACACGGTCACCGAGAATTGGGTGCCCATATGGGTGAAGAACCCGAGCCGCGTGCCCGGTCGCAGCCAGACGGTCTTGACGCTGGCCAGCGTCTCACGCACGGAGACGGTGTGGACCGCCACCGCGTTGCCATGCGGGGTGTTCTTCACCAGCGCAGCGGTCAGCGCCATCGACAGGACGCCGACCGCGGCCACCGATATGTAGGCCGTCGTCCAGCCCCGTGCGTTGAGCACGGCGAAGAACGGAACCGCCGACAACACCTGGCCGAGCTGGCCGCAGATACCGGTCAACTGCGTGACCAGTGGAACCTGGCGGGGGGTGAACCAGTGCGGCACGAGTCGCAGCACCGAGATGAACGTGAACGCGTCGCCGAGACCCACCACCGCGCGCGCCCCGATCGCGGCGGGCAGCGATTCGGTGAACGCGAGCGTGAGTTGGCCGCCGGACATCAGCGCGGCGCCCGTCAGGATCAGCGTCTTGGAGCCGAAGCGGTCCAGCAGTACCCCGGCAGGCACCTGCGCCGCGGCGTAGACGATGACCTGCAGCACGACGAACGTCGAAAGCACGCTCGGGCTGGCGTGGAACCGTTCGGCGGCATCGAGGCCGGACACGCCCAATGTGGTGCGGTCGAGTACGGCGACGATGTACGCAAACAGGCCGGTGACCCAGACGATCCAGGGACGCACACCGAACCCTTTCTCGCCGGCGGTTGATAAGTCTGACTTTTCCATGGTTCCGCACGGCCGTGCAGCAGCGCCAATTACGCGCCGGTGAGTTCGCTCACCGATCTGATCGGACCATGGCGTCGAGTTGGCTAGCAACAGTACTTTTGGGTGAGCTGTGCGATGGGGCTACTAAAATTGACGCTGATAGAAGCGTTGAAATCGGCTCGTGGGGTGACAGAAGTTAGCGGGACGATAGTTTGCTCGCAACCGCCGACGCCATTACAGTGATCGCATGGATCGTCGCGTGGCTCAGCCGGCACGCGCCTGCGCCGGGGTTCGCGACGTTGGCTGAATATCGCCTCGACGAGCTGGCGAAGATCTCCGGCGTCAGCGCCCGCAACATTCGTGCGTATCGCGAGCGTGGATTGCTGGATCCGCCGCGCCGGGTCGGCCGGTCGGCGTTCTACGACGACTACCACCTGTCACAGTTGCGCACCATCAGCCAGCTGCATCGCCGCGGATTCAACTCCGCCCACATCGCCGAGTTCTTCGCCAGCCTGCGTGAGGGTGCAGACCTTGCCGACATCCTCGGCATCCAGCGGGCCGTGCTGGGTTCCCGAATAAAAGCGGAAGCCCAGGGAGCGTCCCTGGCGGCAGAAGCGGATGGGGACGGACTTGCGATCGGCGCGGACAGCGATGAGGTGCGGCGGTTGGTCGAGTACGGCTTGGCGGAGGTCGTCGATGGCGTCGCGGTGTTGACCGATACCGCGGTGCGGCGGGCGGTGGCGCAGTCGGCAGACCCGCTCGTATGCGTCCAGATGCTGTCGCACATCGTCGAGGCCACCGACGGCGCGGTCGACGCGTTGGCGGCTCAGTTCGTCGCAGCCCTCGACGACTTCGTCGCGGCACACTTGGGCGCGGCGCACGTGTCTACCCGGGCAAGCGGTGATGAGCTCGTGCGGATGGTGGGCCAGTACCGGAACGTGTGGACCAGGGTCGTGTCCAGTCGGCTGGACGAGGCTCTGCACCGCCACATGGCAGACGCCGACGGACCCCCTCAGCGAGGGCCGCTCACTCCGTGATCTGCCGCCATCGTTCGACCCACTCGTCGTAGTCGGTGCAGTCGTCGCCGCTGCCGTCGACGCAGTTCTTCTGCGGTGTGGTCCAGTAGTGAATCTTGGCGGCGAAGCTCGCATCGGTGGCGTGGTAGATGTCGCAGAAGTCGCGTTCGGTGGTGAACTCGCAGGCTTTGGCGTTGGCTGGCGCCTCGCCGAAGAACTCGGCGGCCTCGGCGTTGACCTCCGGTGAGGAGATCCAGTTCAACCACTTGTACATGCAGTTCGGGTGCGCGGCCTTCGACGAGATCATCCACGTGTCCGACCAACCCGTGGACCCCTCTATGGGCAGCACCGTGTTGACCGGAACCCTGTTGCGCGCCCCGATCGTGTTCGCGATCACCTGCCAGGTGGTGCCGATGACGGAGGCGCCGGACTCGAACGCCTCCACCTCCTTGAGATAGTCCGACCAGTACACGCCGATGTTCTCGCGCTGCTCTTCGAGCAGTTGCACCGCGGCATCGAGTTGTCGGTCGTCGAGCGAGTATGGGTCTTCGATGCCCAGTTCGGTCCTCTTCTTGGACAGGTACAGCGCCGCGTCGGCGATGTAGATGGGCGAGTCGTACGCGGTGACCTTGCCGCGGTACCTGTCGGCGTCGTCGAAGACCGCCGCCCAGGAGTTCGGCGCGTCCCGCACCACCGCGATGTTGTACATCAGCAGGTTGGCGCCCCACCCGTGCGGGATGCCGTACATCTGACCGTCGACCGAATTCCACGGTTGGTTCTTGAGGAACGGCGAGATCGATTCGTAGTGGGGGACCAGTGTGGTGTTCACGGGAGCCACGTCGCCCGCGTAGATGAGCCGAAGGGTCGCGTCCCCGGAGGCCGACACCCCGTCGTATCGCCCGCTGCGCATCAATCCGACCATCTCATCGGACGTGTTGCCGAGCGTCACCTCGGTCTGGCATCCGGTCTGCTGTTCGAACGGCGTCACCCAATCGGCTTGCGCGTCGTTGGAGCCGTCTTCGGCATATCCGGCCCAGGCGATCAGGTTGAGTCGGCCCTCGCCCTCGCCGACCGAGCTGAGCGGTTCGATGTTCGGTGGCTCCTGCCCGGCGAGGGACCGTTGCCCGGGTGAGCATCCGGACGTCAGCGCGAACACCAGAACCGCACAGGAGATAACGATCGAGCCGGTTCGCGCGGCGGTGGGCGGCCTGCGCGCCATGGGTGTCACTCCTCGGTTGGTCGGCGGATCGTCGAACCGTGCTACCCGATGATTTCGCGTTTCGGCTTAGCTCGGCAACGCCGCGCCGAGAGAGCGAAGGTTGGAGCAGATGTTGCCAGTGACATTGGCGTGATTGCTGTGACGGCTGTCGTATTCTGTGGCACGTGTCAGCATCGTGGCCGATATCGCGGCGGACCGTCCTCAAGGGCGCGGTGGCTGCGCCTGCGGCGCTCGTCGTCGGCGCCGGTGTGCACACCGCACCCGCGTCAGCGGCGCCGCTCGGGATTCTTCTCGACTACGCCGCGGGCGTGCTCAAGGCCAGCGACATCCGGTCGGCGGGCGCCTTGGGGGCGATTCGCTACGTCTCCGACCGACGACCCGGCGGCGCATGGATGTTGGGAAAGCCGATCCAACTGGCCGAGGCGCGCGACCTGTACCAGGCCGGGTTGAAAATCGCGTCCTGCTATCAGTACGGCAAGAAGGACACTGCCGACTGGCTCGGCGGCCAGAACGCCGGGGTGGCCCACGCGAAACGCGGCTGGGAGCTGCACGTCGCCGCCGGCGGTCCTCAGGGCGCGCCGATCTATGCATCGATCGACGACAATCCGACCTTCGAGCAGTACAAACAGCAGGTGGCCCCGTACCTGCGCGGCTGGGAAGCGGTGCTGGGCAAGCAGCGCGTCGGTGTCTATGCCAACTCGAAGACGATCGAGTGGGCGCTACAGGACGGCATCGGAACGTACTTCTGGCAGCACAACTGGGGATCGCCGGGGAAGGTCGCACACGCGGCCGCCCATCTGCATCAGGTCGAGATCGACAGCCGATCGATCGCGGGGGTCGGCGTGGACATCAACCACATCCTCAAGCCCCAATTTGGGCAGTGGGACTAAACCTTACCGATCAGTAAGTACGTTCAGCAAACTTTTCTCGGTGGCCGACGGCTCCGAGAAGACAGATCGGACCCGTCTGTCTCGTCCGAAGCTCCGCGACGCTGCTGGTGAGACGCGTCGAAAATTTCTTTATAACGATTTGATAACGAAACCGCCGTGATCAGGGCACTTCTGCCTACTCAACCGTAACCACCTTCATGCAGGACGTTTGTCCCGAATGTGTTCGGCCGGCGTCGAACTGCACGTTATCCAACCGCTGGTTACCCGAGCGTAGAACCCGTCAGTAACCATTTCGGGCGCGAAATCAAGCGTGCTTCTTATGACACTCTTAGTACGGCTGGAGTGCACGGAAGGCGGTTCGGCGAGGTCACGACAAAACCTCGGAAGGCCTCGGAACCGCCCGACCGGACCAGCGGATTCGACGCCGAATCGCGTGGCGCCGCGGCAGGAAGCCGGGAGCCATCGGAGCTTCTGAGACGACAGCCGACGACGAGCAGACGCGGGACAGAGGAGATAACGAGACGTGACGATCAACGAGCAGCACCGGGTGACCACCGACCGCACTGCGGGAGCGGCCCATGCCGGTAATCAGGCCCTCGTCGATCGGCTGAACTCCGGCGAGCCCTACGCCGTTGCCTTCGGCGGCCAGGGCGGATCGTGGCTGGAGAACCTCGAGGAGTTGGTCAGCTCGGCCGGCATCGAGTCGGAGCTCAGCGAGGTGGTCGGTGAGGCCGCACTTCTGCTCGAGCCCGTCGCACGCGAACTGGTCGTGGTTCGCCCAATCGGTTTCGAGCCGTTGCAGTGGGTGCGCGCGCTGGCCGCCGACGAGCCCCTGCCCGCGACGAAGCAACTCATCACCGCGGCCATCTCCGGACCCGGCATCCTGCTCGCGCAGATGGCCGCGATCCGCGCCGCCGTCCGCCAGGGCCTGGATCTGTACGACGCCCCGCCGGTCGCGATGGCCGGGCACTCGCAGGGGATTATGGCCTGCGAGTCCCTGCGGTCGCGCGGCACCAAAGACGCCGAACTCCTGGCGCTGCTGCAGCTGATCGGCGCGGCCGGGTCGCTGGTGTCCCGTCGGCGCGGCATGGTGGGCCGCGGCGACAAGTCGCCGATGGTGTCGGTGACCAACGTCGATCCCGACCGCATCGCCGAACTGCTCGAAGAGTTCTCCCAGGATGTGCGCACGGTGCTGCCGCCGGTGCTGTCGATCCGCAACGGCAGGCGTTCGGTGGTCATCACCGGCACCCCCGAGCAGCTTGGGCGCTTCGAGCTCTACTGCTCCAAGATCACTGAGAAGGAAGAAGCCGAGCGAAAGAACAAGGTTCGCGGTGGCGCCGTGTTCAGCCCGGTCTTCCACGCCGTGCAGGTCGAGGTCGGCTTCCACACGCCGCGGCTGGCAGACGGTGTCGAGGTGGTCGACGGGTGGGCCGCCAAGTGCGGCATCGACCCCGATCTCGCCCACGAAATGACCGAGGCGATCTTCGTGCGCCCGATCGACTGGGTCGCCGAGGTGGAGCGGCTGCACGAGGCGGGCGCGAAGTGGATCGTCGACCTCGGCCCCAGCGACACCGTGACCCGGCTGACCGCCCCGATCATCCGCGGGCTGGGCGTGGGCATCGTGCCGGCCGCCACCCGGGTGGGACAGCGCAACCTGTTCACGGTCGGCGCCGAACCCGAGGTTCCGCCGGCGTGGTCGAGCTATGCGCCGACCACCGTGCAGCTGCCCGACGGTTCGGTGAAACTGTCGACGAAGTTCACCCGCCTCACCGGTCGCTCGCCGATCCTGCTCGCGGGCATGACCCCCACGACCGTCGACGCCAAGATCGTCGCGGCTGCGGCCAATGCCGGGCACTGGGCCGAGCTCGCCGGCGGCGGGCAGGTCACCGAGGAGATCTTCACCGACCGCATCGCCGAGCTGACCACGCTGCTCGAGCCCGGCCGCGCCGTGCAGTTCAACTCGCTGTTCCTCGATCCCTACCTGTGGAAACTGCAGCTGGGGGGCAAGCGGCTGGTGCAGCGGGCCCGTCAGTCGGGCGCGCCCATCGACGGTGTCGTCGTCTCCGCGGGCATCCCCGAGCTCGAGGAGGCCGTCGAGCTGATCGACGAACTGAACACCGTCGGCATCAAGCACGTGGTGTTCAAACCCGGCACGGTCGACCAGATCAAGTCGGTCATCAAGATCGCCGCCGAGGTGCCCAGCAAGGACGTGATCGTCCACATCGAGGGTGGCCGCGCCGGTGGGCACCACTCGTGGGAGGACCTCGACGACCTGCTCCTGAGCACCTACGGCGAGCTGCGCAAGCTGTCGAACATCACCGTCTGCGTCGGTGGCGGCATCGGCACCCCCGAGCGCGCGGCCGAGTACCTGTCCGGACGCTGGGCCACCGAGTACGGCTTCCCGGCCATGCCGGTCGACGGCATCCTCGTCGGGACCGCGGCGATGGCGACGCTGGAGGCCACCACGTCTCCTGCCGTCAAGCAGATGCTGGTCGAGACCACCGGAACCGACCACTGGATCAGCGCCGGAAAAGCCCAGGGCGGCATGGCATCCAGCCGCAGCCAGCTCGGTGCGGACATCCACGAGATCGACAACGCCGCATCGCGGTGCGGCCGGCTGCTCGACGAGGTCGCCGGTGACGCCGAGGCCGTGGCCGAGCGGCGCGACGAGATCATCGCGGCGATGGCCACCACCTGCAAGCCGTACTTCGGCGACATCGGGGAGATGACGTACCTGCAGTGGCTGCAGCGCTACGTCGAGTTGGCCATCGGTGACGACGACAGCACCGCCGACACCAAACTGGCCGACAGCCCGTGGCTGGCCGACACCTGGCGCGAGCGGTTCGCCGACATGTTGCACCGTGCCGAAGCCCGACTGCACCCGCAGGACTCCGGCCCCATCCCGACGCTGTTCAATGACGCTGCGCTGCTGGACGATCCGGCCCGCGCCATGGCGACCCTGGCGGGGCGCTACCCGGAGGCCGAGACGCTGCGCCTGCACCCCGCCGATGTGCCGTGGTTCGTCACGCTGTGCAAGAAGCCGGGTAAGCCGGTCAACTTCGTCCCGGTGATCGACAAGGACGTGCGTCGGTGGTGGCGCAGCGACTCCCTGTGGCAGGCCCACGACGCCCGCTACACCGCCGACCAGGTGTGCATCATCCCCGGTACCCAGGCCGTCGCGGGGATCACCCGCGTCGACGAGCCGGTCGGTGAGCTGCTCGACCGCTTCGAGCAGGCCGCCATCGACGAGGCGGTGGCGGTCAACGGCCAACCCGTGAAGGTGGTGTCGCGCCGGCAGGCGCGCGCCGACGTCACGGGTCCGCTTGCCGTGGTGCTGGATTCGCCCGATGTGTTGTGGGCCGGCCGCGTCGCGATCAACCCCGTCCATCGGATCGGTGCTCCCGACGAATGGCAGGCCAACGAAAACCGCAACGCGACGCATCCGTCCACCGGTGCCCGCCTCGAGCTCAACGGTGAGCGTGTGACGCTGAGCGTCCCGCTGTCCGACATCTGGATCGACATCCCGTTCACGCTGCCCTCGTGCACCGTCAACGGCGGCATGCCCGTGGTCACCGTCGAAGACGCCTCGGCCGCAATGCGTTCCGTGCTCGCCATCGCCGCCGGTGTGGACGGGCCCGACACCCTGCCGCCGGTGCACGACAACACCGCGACGGTGACCGCGGACTGGGACCCCGAACGGGTCGCCGACCACACCGGGGTCACCGCCGCGTTCGGCGCGCCGCTGGCGCCCGGCCTGACGCTGGTGCCCGACGCGCTCGTCGGCTACTGCTGGCCCGCCGTGTTCGCGGCGATCGGCTCGGCGATCACCGACGACGGTTTCCCCGTCGTCGAAGGGCTGCTGAGTCTGGTCCACCTCGACCACGCGGCGCACCTGCTGACGCAGATGCCGAAGGAGCGGGCCGAATTGACCGTCACCGCTACGGTTTCAGCGGCCAGCGACACCGAATACGGCCGCGTCGTACCCGTGTCGGTGCAGATCCGTGACGCCGAGGGCACGCTGCTGGCCGAACTCGAGGAACGCTTCGCGATCCGCGGACGCACCGGTGCTGCGGAACTGGGCGACCCGCCGCGCGCGGGCGGTGCGGTCACCGACAACGCGACCGACACCCAGCGTCGCCGCCGCCGTGACGTCACGGTCACCGCACCCACCGACATGAGCGCGTTCGCCGTCGTGTCGGGGGATCACAACCCGATTCACACCGACCGCGCCGCCGCGCTGCTCGCGGGGCTGAAATCGCCCATCGTGCACGGTATGTGGCTGTCGGCCGCGGCGCAGCACGTCGTGGCCGCCACCGACGGCAGGCCCGCGCCGCCGGCTCGGGTGGTCGGCTGGACGTCGCGGTTTCTCGGCATGGTGCTGCCGGGTGACGACATCGAGTTCCGCGTCGACCGCGTCGGAATCGACCGCGGCGCCGAGATTCTCGAGATCAGCGCCAAGGTCGGCGGTGAGCTCGTGATGTCGGCGACGGCGCAGTTGGCCGCGCCGAAGACCGTGTATGCGTTCCCCGGTCAGGGCATCCAGCACAAGGGCATGGGCATGGAGGTGCGGGCCCGGTCCAAGGCGGCCCGCAAGGTGTGGGACACCGCCGACAAGTTCACCCGCGAGACGCTGGGCTTCTCGGTGCTGCACGTGGTGCGCGACAACCCGACCAGCCTGATCGCCAGCGGTGTGCACTACCACCATCCCGACGGTGTGCTGTTCTTGACACAGTTCACTCAGGTTGCCATGGCGACCGTGGCCGCCGCCCAGGTCGCCGAGATGCGCGAGCAGGGCGCGTTCGTCGAGGGCGCGATCGCCTGCGGTCACTCCGTCGGCGAGTACACCGCGCTTGCGTGCGTCAGCGGCGTCTACGAACTCGAGGCGCTGCTCGAGGTGGTGTTCCACCGCGGCAGCAAGATGCACGACATCGTGCCGCGTGACCACCTCGGCCGGTCGAACTACCGGCTCGCCGCGATCCGGCCGTCGCAGATCGACCTCGACGATGCCGACGTCAAGGCTTTCGTCGCCGAGATCTCCGAGCGCACTGGTGAGTTTCTAGAAATCGTGAACTTCAACCTGCGCGGATCGCAGTACGCGATCGCCGGCACGGTGCGCGGCCTCGAGGCTCTGGAGGAGGAGGTCGAGCGGCGCCGCGAGATCAGCGGCGGCAAGCGGTCGTTCATTCTGGTGCCCGGTATCGACGTGCCGTTCCACTCCTCGGTGCTGCGGGTCGGCGTGGCCGACTTCCGCCGCTCCCTGGAGCGGGTGATGCCGCGCGATCAGGATCCGGATCTCATTGTCGGCAAGTACATCCCGAACCTGGTGCCGCGGCCGTTCACGCTGGATCGCGACTTCATCGAGGAGATCCGGGATCTGGTGCCTGCCGAGCCGCTCGATGAGATCCTCGCCGACTACGACACCTGGCGTAACGAGAAGCCGCGCGAGCTGTGCCGCAAGATCGTCATCGAGTTGCTGGCGTGGCAGTTCGCCAGCCCGGTGCGGTGGATCGAGACGCAGGACCTGTTGTTCATCGAGGAAGCCGCGGGCGGTCTGGGGATCGAGCGCTTTGTCGAGATCGGTGTGAAGTCCGCGCCGACGGTCGCCGGTCTGGCCGCCAACACGCTCAAGCTTCCCGAGTATTCGCACAGCACAACCGAAGTGCTGAACTCCGAGCGCGACGCCGCGGTGCTGTTCGCCACCGACACCGACCCCGAGCCCGAACTCGAGGACACACCGGCCCCAGCTCCCGCGGCCGAAGCCGCCGCGCCCGTCGAGACGGCCGCCCCGGCCGCCCCCGCGCTGGCTGCACCCGCCGGTGGGCCCGCGCCGGCGGCACCCGCCGGCGCTCCCCGTCCGGACGACCTGACATTCGACGCCTCCGACGCCACCATGGCGCTGATCGCGCTGTCGGCCAAGATGCGTATCGACCAGATCGAACCGCTGGACTCCATCGAGTCGATCACCGACGGTGCGTCCTCGCGTCGTAACCAGCTGCTGGTCGACCTCGGCTCCGAGCTCAACCTCGGCGCGATCGACGGGGCGGGCGAAGCCGACCTGGCCGCGTTGAAGGGGCAGGTCACCAAGCTGGCCAGGACCTACAAGCCGTTCGGCCCCGTGCTCTCCGACGCGGTCAACGACCAGCTGCGCACCGTCTTCGGGCCGTCCGGTAAGCGCCCGGCCTACATCGGCGAGCGGGTCACCAAGACCTGGGAGCTGGGCCCGGGCTGGATCAAGCACGTCACCGTCGAGGTGGCGCTGGGCACCCGGGAGGGGACCAGCGTGCGCGGCGGTGAGTTGGGTGGCCTGCACGACGGGGCCCTGGCCGACGCCGCCACCGTCGACAAGGTCATCGACAGCGCGGTCGCCTCGGTGGCGGCCCGCCGCGGTGTGGCGGTGTCTCTGCCGTCGGCCGCGGGAAGCAGTGGAGGCGTGGTGGATTCCGCCGCGCTGACCGAGTTCGCCGAACGGGTCACCGGTCCGGATGGCGTGCTCGCCTCGGCGGCGCGGATGATCCTGGGCCAGCTCGGCCTGGACACCCCGGCCCCGGTGCCGGAGGCCACCGACGCCGAACTGATCGATCTGGTCACCGCCGAACTGGGTTCGGACTGGCCGCGACTGGTGGCTCCCGTGTTCGACGGTCGTAAGGCGGTGCTCTTCGACGACCGCTGGGCCAGCGCCCGCGAGGATCTGGCTCGGTTGTGGTTGTACGACGAGGACGATATCGACAGGGACTGGCAGCGGCTCTCGGAACGCTTCGAGGGCGCAGGCCACGTGGTCGGGACGCAGGCCACTTGGTGGCAGGGTAAGGCGCTGGCGGCGGGTCGCAACATTCACGCCTCGCTGTACGGTCGCGCGGCCGCGGGCGCCGAGAATCCGGGCACCGGCCGCTACCACCACGAGGTCGCCGTCGTCACCGGCGCGTCCAAGGGCTCGATCGCGGCGTCGGTGGTCGCGCAGTTGCTCGACGGCGGTGCGACCGTCATCGCGACGACGTCCAAGCTCGACGACGACCGGCTGGCGTTCTATCGGACGCTCTACCGCGACCACGCCCGCTGGAATGCGAAGCTGTGGGTGGTGCCCGCCAACATGGCGTCCTACACCGACATCGACGCGCTGGTTCAGTGGGTCGGCACCGAGCAGACCGAAAGCCTTGGGCCGCAGTCGATCCACATCAAGGACGCCCAGACCCCGACGTTGCTGTTCCCGTTCGCCGCTCCACGGGTGGCGGGCGACCTGTCCGATGCCGGGTCGCGCGCCGAGATGGAGATGAAGGTGCTGTTGTGGGCGGTGCAGCGGCTGATCGCCGGCCTGTCCCACATCGGCGCCGAGCGCGATATCGCCGCACGCCTGCACGTCGTGCTGCCCGGTTCGCCGAACCGCGGCATGTTCGGCGGTGACGGCGCCTACGGCGAGGCGAAGTCCTCGCTCGACGCTCTGGTCTCGCGGTGGAAGGCCGAATCGTCGTGGGCGCAGCGGGTTTCGCTTGCGCATGCGCTGATCGGCTGGACCAAGGGCACGGGTCTGATGGGCCACAACGACGCGATCGTCGGTGCGGTCGAAGAGGCCGGAGTGCGCACGTTCAGCACCGACGAGATGGCGGACATGCTGCTCGGGCTGTGCGACATCGAGGCCAAGGTCGCCGCGGCGCGTGAGCCGCTACAGGCCGACTTCACCGGCGGGCTGGCCGATGTGGACATCGACATGGCCGAGCTGGCCGCCAAGGCCCGCGAAGAGATGGTGTCCGAAAGCCTCACCGAGGACACCGATCCCGAGGGCACCGTGCGCGCCCTGCCGTCGCCGCCACGCGGTTTCAAGTCCGCCCCGGCGCCCGAGTGGGCCGACCTCGACATCGATCCCGCCGACATGGTGGTGATCGTCGGCGGCGCCGAACTCGGGCCGTACGGTTCCTCGCGAACCCGTTTCGAGATGGAGGTCGAGAACGAGTTGTCGGCCGCCGGCGTTCTCGAGCTGGCGTGGACGACCGGGCTGGTCAAGTGGGAGGACGATCCCACGCCGGGCTGGTACGACACCGAAACCGGTGAGCTGGTCGACGAGGGCGAGCTGGTGGAGCGCTACCACGACGCCGTGGTCGAGCGGGTCGGCATCCGCGAGTGGGTCGACGACGGAGCGATCGACCCGGATCACTCCTCACCGCTTCTGGTTTCGGTCTTCCTCGACAAGGACTTCACGTTCGTCGTGTCGTCGGAGTCCGAAGCCCGCGGGTTCCTGAGGTTTGATCCGGAGCACACCGTGATCGCCCCTGTGCCCGGCAGCGGCGACTGGCAGGTGACCCGTAAGGCCGGCACCGAGGTTCGGGTTCCGCGGAAGGTCAAGCTGTCCCGCACGGTGGGCGCGCAGATTCCGACCGGATTCGACCCGATGGTCTACGGCGTCAGCCAGGAGATGATGAACTCCATTGACCGGCTGGCGATCTGGAACCTCGTCACCACTGTCGACGCGTTCCTGTCGGCTGGCTTCAGCCCGAGCGAGCTGATGCGCTGGGTGCATCCGAGCCTGGTGGCCAGCACTCAGGGCACCGGCATGGGCGGCATGACGTCGATGCAGACCATGTATCACGGCAACCTGCTGGGCCGGAACAAGCCGAATGACATCCTGCAGGAGGTGCTACCCAACGTCGTCGCCGGACACGTCGTCCAGAGCTACATCGGCAGTTACGGGGCGATGATCCATCCGGTGGGGGCGTGTGCGACAGCGGCCATCTCCGTCGAGGAGGGCGTCGACAAGATCAAACTGGGCAAGGCCGAGTTCGTGGTCGCGGGCGGGTACGACGATACGACTCTCGAGGCGGTCATCGGCTTCGGCGACATGGCCGCCACCGCGGACACCGAGATGATGCGCGCCAGGGGCATCAGCGACTCGAAGTTCTCCCGCGCCAACGACCGTCGTCGGCTGGGGTTCGTCGAGGGGCAGGGCGGCGGGACCATCCTGCTGGCGCGCGGTGACCTCGCGCTCAAGATGGGGCTGCCCGTGCTCGCGGTGGTGGGCTACGTGTCGTCCTTCGGCGACGGTGTGCACACCTCGATCCCGGCGCCGGGCCTCGGTGCGTTGGCCGCCGGCCGCGGCGGTCGCAAGTCGCAGCTGGCGAACTCGCTGGCCGAGCTCGGCGTCGGACCCGACGACATCGCGGTGGTGTCCAAGCACGACACGTCGACGTTGGCCAACGATCCCAACGAGACCGAGCTGCACGAGCGGCTCGCCGACGCGCTGGGCCGCTCCGACGGCGCACCGCTGTTCGTGGTGTCGCAGAAGAGCCTGACCGGTCACTCGAAGGGCGGCGCCGCAGCGTTCCAGATGATGGGGCTGTGCCAGATCCTGCGCGACGGCGTCATCCCGCCCAACCGCAGCCTGGACTGTGTCGACGACGAGCTCGCCGGCTCCGCGCACATGGTGTGGCTGCGGGAGACCCTGCACTTCGGCGGCTCGTTCCCGCTGAAGGCGGGGCTGATCACCAGCCTGGGCTTCGGCCACGTGTCCGGTCTGATCGCGCTGGTGCATCCGCAGGCGTTCCTGGCCGCGCTGACCCCCGAGCAGCGCGCGGACTACAAGCAGCGTGCGGATGCCCGGGTGCTGGCAGGCCAGCACCGGCTGGCATCGGCGATCGCCGGCGGCAAGTCGCTGTACGAGAAGCCGGCCGACCGCCGGTTCGGCCACGACGCCCCCGAGAAGCGGCAGGAAGCCGACATGCTTCTCGATCCGGCATCGCGGCTCGGCGACGACGACGTGTATGTCCCCGGCGGAAGCGGGCGATGAGCGCTTGCGCGACGAGCGAAGGGTATGAGATAGCGTTCGGCCCATGGCGATAGTCGGGGTGGGGATCGACCTGGTCTCCATTCCCGAGTTCGCCGAACAGGTCGACCAGCCCGGGACGGTGTTCGCCGAGACGTTCACCCCCGGTGAGCGGCGCGACGCCGCCGACAAGAGTTCGTCGGCGGCCCGCCATCTGGCAGCGCGCTGGGCGGCCAAGGAGGCCGTCATCAAGGCGTGGTCGGGGTCGCGGTTCTCCAAGCGGCCGGTGCTGCCCGAAGGTATCCACCGCGACATCGAGGTCATCACCGACATGTGGGGCAGGCCGAAGGTTCGGCTGTCCGGCGCGATTGCCGAGCACCTGAAGGACGTGACGATTCACCTGTCGTTGACCCACGAGGCGGGTACCGCCGCCGCGGTCGCCATCCTCGAAGAGCGCTAGCGTCGAACTTCCGCGAGCGACCGTGTCGGCACGCGACACGCCGCGGAATTGCGGCTCTTCGCGGTCGCTCGCGGTGAATGACTGACCCGCTAGTGTCGTCGCCATGAGCAATCTGGTCCAGCGGGTGCGTGAGGTGTTGCCGGCGGTTCGGCGCGATCTGGAAGATCTGGTGCGCATCGAATCGGTGTGGGCGGACCCGGCGCGGCGCGGCGAGGTGCAACGCAGCGCCGACGCGGTGGCGAAGCTGTTGGGCGACGCCGGTTTCGGTGATGTGCAGATCGTCAGCGAAGGCGGTGCGCCCGCGGTCATCGCGCGCCATCCCGCACCGGCGGGAGCGCCGACGGTGTTGTTGTACGCCCACCACGACGTGCAACCCGAAGGCGATCCAGCGCAGTGGCTTTCGCCGCCGTTCGAACCGACCAAGCGGGACGGACGCCTCTACGGTCGAGGCACCGCCGACGACAAAGCGGGCATCGCAACACATTTGGCGGCCTTCCGCGCACACGGTGGCAATCCGCCTGTCGGCGTCACCGTGTTCGTCGAAGGGGAGGAGGAGTCGGGGTCCCCGTCACTGTCGCGACTGCTGGCCGCGCACCACGACACCCTGGCCTCCGACGTGATCGTCATCGCCGACTCCGACAACTGGAGCACCGACGTGCCCTCACTGACGGTGTCGCTGCGCGGCCTCGTCGACTGCGTCGTCGAGGTGGCCACCCTCGATCACGGCCTTCACTCCGGGCTGTGGGGTGGCGTCGTACCCGACGCGGTCAGCGTGCTGGTGCGGTTGTTGGCCAGCCTGCACGACGACGACGGCAACGTCGCGGTGGCCGGCCTGCACGAAGGTGTGGCCGCCGACGTCGACTTCCCGCCCGAGCGTGTCCGCGAAGAGACCGGCCTGCTGGCGGGCGTGTCCGAAATCGGTTCGGGCTCAGTACCGCAACGGTTGTGGGCCAAACCGGCGATCACCATCATCGGGATCGACACGACGCCGATCGACAAGTCGTCCAACACCTTGATCCCGCGAGCGCGCGCCAAGGTCAGCATGCGCATCGCGCCGGGTGCAGACGTGGAACAGCACATGGAGGCGTTGACCCGCCATCTCGAGCAGCACACCCCGTGGGGTGCCCAGGTGACCGTCACCCGGGGCGACCACGGGCAGCCGTACGCCATCGACGCCAGCGGCCCGGTCTACGACGCTGCCCGAGCGGCCTTCCGGGAGGCGTGGGGCGCCGAGCCCGTCCACACCGGCGTCGGCGGTTCGATCCCGTTCATCGCCGAGTTCGCCGACGCATTCCCGTCGGCGAAGATCTTGGTGACCGGCGTGGAAGACCCTGCGACACAGGCGCACAGCGTCAACGAGAGCCTGCACCTCGGGGTGCTGGAACGCGCCGCGGTGTCCGAGGCCCTGCTGCTGGCGAACCTGGGCTCAAACGGACAGGTCGCGTCGTAGCTTGGCGACGTGCCCGGTGGCCCGCACGTTGTACTGGGCGACCTCGATCTTGCCCTTCTCGTCGACGACGAACGTCGACCGGATCACGCCCTGAACGGTTTTGCCGTACATCGTCTTTTCGCCGAAAGCGCCCCAGGCGGTGAGCACTTCGCGATCCGGGTCCGACAGCAACGGGAAGGTCAGCTTCTCCTTGTCGCGGAACTTGGCCAGCTTCTCCGGCTTGTCCGGCGAGATGCCGATGACGTCGAGGCCGGCGTCGTTGAGTTCATGCAGGTTGTCGCGGAAATCGCAGGCCTGTTTGGTGCAGCCGGGGGTCGAGGCCGCCGGATAGAAGTACACGATGACCTTGCGGCCCTTGAAGTCGGACAACTTGACGGTGTTGCCGTCGGCGTCCGGCAGGCTGAACGCAGGGGCTTTATCGCCGACCTCGAGTCGCGGAGTCTGTGGCATGCGCGGGCATCCCTTCTGTCGACCGGTGCGCTACAGCGAGCGCGGGCTGCTCTAGGGTAGATCGGCAGGCTCCATCTGGGAGCACCGACTTGGACGGCTTGGAGGCGCACGTGGCAGACCGCGATCCCGAGACCATCAAGCAGGACATCGACCAGGCTCGGGAGCAACTCGCGGCGACGGTGGACACCCTCGCCGAGCGTGCCAACCCCAGTCGGTTGCTCGACGACGCCAAGTCGGCGGCAATCCGATTTGTGACGAAACCCGCAGTGGCGGTGTCGCTTGCCGGCGTCGGAGTCGTTGCGCTCGTGCTCGTCGTGCGCCGGATCCGGCAGAACTGAGCGAACGCTCTCAGCGCCGTCGCGGCGTGCGGAACAGGTCGGAGAACGAGAAACCAGGAGGATTGGCGACCCGGCCGAGCCGGTTGCAGCTGTGCACAGCGACCGGAATCTGGGCAGTTACTTCGGCTGACGCGCCCGCGCCCGCTCCGTCTGCCGCAAATGAACCGCTAGGCTGCGCCATCAGCTAAGTCCCTTTTTCCTTCCGGCTTTTTGCTGTTTTGGTGCTTCTCGTAGATCAGCTAACGTGACTGTAGCAGACCGGCTTCTTTTATCGCAGCTTGAACCATAGAAGGTCTAGTGGACCAGCGTCTCCGCAACGGTGGTGAAGGTGAGATCTTTGTCTCCATAAGCTGCGTTATGTAGTCCACAGCACACATTCCGCACACGACAGCAAATTGATGTCCAGAATTTACGCAACCGTAATCCGGCAACGTCGCCGTGGACGTTTGCGCGCGTCACCGCGTGGGAAAAAAGAACGCGACCGTGACGCACTGTCACGGTCGCACTCAAACGAAGCTTGTGCGCCGTCAGGGTTTCGAACCCCGGACCCGCTGATTAAGAGTCAGCTGCTCTACCAACTGAGCTAACGGCGCGCGGGTGCGACAATAACAGGACTTGCTGTGCAGGACGAAATCTCCGGCCCGGACCTCGCTTCGACGTTGTCCGCGTCGCAACCCGGACCCGATTTTGCCCTTAGACTGTTGCCAAGAATCATCGATCCCGTAGTCCCTGGTTGTGAGGTGGAGTAGCAATGTGGCGAGTCCGTTCAGTGGCCCGTCCGCGTCGACGTGCATGGTTGGTGACCGTTGCGCTGATCCCCGCCATGGCGCTCGCGTTGTCCGCATGCGGCGGTAACTCAGCGCCGCCGCAACCCCAGGTGATCGACGACAAGGGAACTCCGTTCGGAGACCTGCTCGTCCCGAAGCTGACCGCGTCGGTGACCGACGGCGCCGTGGGCGTCAGTGTGGACTCACCGGTGACCGTCAGCGCGGAGGACGGCGTGCTCGAATCGGTCACCATGGTTAACGAGTCCGGCAAGTCGGTCGCGGGCGTCCTGAGCCCGGACGGACTGACCTGGTCGACCACCGAACCACTCGGCTACAACAAGCGCTACACGCTCACCGCCGAATCGCTTGGGCTCGGCGGCGCCACCACCCGGCGGATGGCCTTCGAGACCCATTCGCCCGAGAACCTGACCATGCCGTATGTGCTGCCCAACAACGGTGAGGTGGTCGGCGTCGGACAACCGGTCGCCGTCCGGTTCGACGAGAGCATCACCAACCGGGTGGCCGCGCAGAAAGCCATCAAAATCAAGACCGATCCTCCGGTCGAGGGCGCGTTCTACTGGCTGAACAACCAAGAGGTGCGGTGGCGGCCCGCGAGCTACTGGAAGCCCGGCACGAAGGTCGACGTCGCGGTGAACACCTACGGCGTCGACCTCGGAGACGGCCTCTTCGGTCAGGAGAACGTCAGCACGAGCTTCACGATCGGCGATGAAGTCATCACCAGCATCGACGACAGCACGAAGACGCTGACGGTCAAGCGCAACGGCGAGGTGATCAAGACCATGCCGGTGTCGATGGGGAAGAACAGCACGCCCACCAACAACGGCGTCTACATCGTCGGGGACCGGCGCTCGCACATGGTGATGGACTCCTCGACCTACGGCGTTCCGGTCAACTCCGCCAACGGGTATCGCACCGAGGTGGATTGGGCCACCCAGATTTCCTACAGCGGCATCTACGTCCACGCCGCGCCGTGGTCGGTGGGCAGCCAAGGCTACAGCAACGTCAGCCACGGGTGCATCAACGTCAGCACGAGCAATGGGCGGTGGTTCCACGACAATTCCAAGCGCGGAGACGTCGTCGAGATCGTCAACACCGTCGGGTCGACGCTGCCGGGCACCGACGGTCTCGGGGACTGGAACATCCCGTGGGATCAGTGGAAGGCCGGCAACGCCAACCTCTGATGTGAGCGGCTGAGGGGCCCATGGGCTTCAGCGCCGAAAGGCCCTTCAGCGCCACCCGAAAGTGAAACCTGGGCGGAGATACGCCCAAAGCCTCGCCATGAGCACATTAATAGCGCTTCGAAGCTACCGACGGTCCGAAAAAGGGTCAGGGAGCGAAGATTCGCTCCCTGACCCATATCGGGGTGGCTGACGGGACTCGAACCCGCGACAGCCAGGATCACAACCTGGTGCTCTACCAACTGAACTACAGCCACCATCGCCGCGAACCCTGGTGGGCACAGCGGCGACGTCGATACTAACCGCTCGAACGCTCGGCGGCCGAATCGATGTCCGTGGCGCTCTCGTTCGGCGGCCCCAGTTCTTGGGCGATGGCCGCGATATCGCTGGTCGACGGACCGGGTGGGGCCACGAAGGCGGTGCGGCGGTAGTACTGCAGCTCGCGAATCGACTCGTGGATGTCGGCGAGGGCACGGTGCGCGAGGCCCTTCTCGGGCTGGCCGAAGTAGATGCGGGGATACCAGCGCCTGCACAGCTCCTTGATCGAGCTCACATCGATCATCCGGTAGTGCAGGTAGTCGTCGAGCTTGGGCATGTCGCGGGCTATGAAGCCGCGGTCGGTGGCGATCGAGTTGCCGGCCAGCGGCGCCGTCTTGGCCTGTTTGACGTGGGTGCGGATGTAGTCGAGGACCAGCTCCTCGGCTTCGGGCACCGTTAGGGTCGACGCCTTGACCTCGTCGATCAACCCCGAGCGGGTGTGCATCTCGGTGACCACCGGGATCATCGACGCCAACGCTTCGTCGTCGGTGTGGATGACGACGTCGATGCCGTCGCCGAGAATGTTGAGGTCAGCGTCTGTCACCAGCACCGCGATTTCGATGAGCCGGTCGGTCTTGAGATCCAGGCCCGTCATCTCGCAGTCGATCCACACCAGTTCGTCACGCACGACGCTCACATTAAGCCTTGCCGCTGCATGTGGCCCGTTGCACCCCGTCCGTAGGGTGCGTCGCGGGCGTTAGGGTGCCAGCCATGGCCAGTGAGTCCACGCCCACCCCCGCACAGCAGATCGCCGCAGGTTACGCCGCCGAAGGGGCCGCTATGGAGCTCGGCGCGGTCGTCGTCGACGGGATGTGTCACCCGGCCGCGCAGGTGCGAATTCCGCTGGCCACCGTCAACCGCCACGGGCTGGTCGCCGGCGCCACGGGGACCGGCAAGACGAAATCTCTTCAGCTGCTGGCCGAACAGCTCTCGGCCGCGGGCGTGCCATGCGTGATGGCCGACGTCAAGGGAGACCTCTCGGGGCTGTCGCGGCCCGCCGAGGCCAACGACAACATCACCGCGCGGGCCGCCGACACCGGCGATGACTGGGCGTCGACGGCCTATCCGGTCGAGTTCCTGTCGCTGGGCACCGCGGGTATCGGGGTGCCGGTGCGGGCGACGATCTCCAGCTTCGGGCCCATTCTGCTGTCGAAGGTGCTCGGGCTGAACGCTACGCAGGAGTCGACGCTTGGCCTTATTTTCCACTGGGCAGACCAGCAGGGGCTTTCGCTGCTCGACCTCAAGGACCTGCGCGCGGTGATCCAGTACCTCACCAGCGACGAGGGCAAGCCCGAACTCAAGGCGCTCGGCGCGGTGTCCACCACGACCGCTGGTGTGATACTGCGGGCGCTGATTAATCTCGAGGCCGACGGCGGCGACACGTTCTTCGGCGAGCCCGAACTCGAGCCCGAGGACCTGCTGCGGGTCGACGAGCAGGGCCGCGGCATCATCACACTGCTCGAGCTCGGCAGCCAGGCCGCCCGTCCGGTGATGTTCTCGACATTCCTGATGTGGGTGCTAGCCGACCTGTTCGCGACGCTTCCGGAGGTCGGCGACCTCGACAAACCGAAGCTGGTGTTCTTCTTCGACGAAGCTCACCTGCTTTTCGCCGACGCGTCCAAGGCGTTCCTCGAACAGGTCGAGCAGACGGTGAAGCTGATTCGGTCCAAGGGAGTCGGCGTGTTCTTCTGCACGCAACTGCCGACCGATATCCCCAACGATGTGCTGTCCCAACTCGGTGCGCGAATCCAGCACGCGTTGCGCGCGTTCACGCCCGACGATGACAAGGCGCTGTCCAAGACCGTGCGAACGTACCCGAAAACCGATGTGTACGACATGAAGTCGGCCTTGACATCGCTCGGTATCGGCGAGGCGATCGTCACCGTGTTGTCAGAGAAGGGCGCGCCGACCCCGGTGGCATGGACCCGGATGCGAGCCCCGCGGTCGCTGATGGACACCATCGGTCCAGAGGCAATCACCGCCGCCGCGAAAGCCAGTGTGCTGCAAGCTGAATACGGTCGGACCATCGACCGCGAGTCGGCCTACGAACGGCTCAACGCGAAACTGGCCCCGCCACCCGAGCCCGTTCCGCAGTACGACACGCTGCCACCTCCGCTGCCTCCAGTCGCCGGTGAGGTGAGCTCACCCGACACCGCCGAGCCGTCGATGGTGGAGAAGGTGGTCAACAGCCCGGCGTTCAAGAGCGCGATGCGTTCGGCGGGCACGGTGATCGGCCGCGAGATCACCCGCAGCATCTTCGGCACCGGGCGCAGGCGCAGCCGTCGTCGTCGCTAGTGGCGCCGAAACTGCATTCCCGCAGCGAAAGTGCGAGAAGGGCACTGCCGGAATGCAATTTCGCGGCGCCAGGAGAAACGCTCAGCTACCGCCGAGCTTCTTGTAGACGGCGCCGACGATCGGTGTCACGATCGCGCGCGGCGTGTACCCCGCCGCAACCGACATCGCCTTCGAGGTCACACCGGGGACGACGCGCATCTTGTTGCGCTCCAATGCATCCAACGACTGCTTGGCGGTGTACTGCGTGGAGATCCACAGAAAGTCCGGAATCACCTTCTCCACCAACGACTGCTCGTCGGGGTCCGGCAGCGCCTCGCGCACGGGTCCCGGTGCTAGCAACGTCACGTGCACGCCGTCCTTCTTGAGCTCGCCGCGCAGCGACTCGCTGAACGTGTTGACGAACGCCTTGCTGGCGGCGTAGGTCGCGTTGTTGGGAATCGGTGAATTGCCCGCCGCCGAGCCGGAAATGAGGATCCCGCCGGCCTTGCGCTGCACCATTCCTGGCAGGACGGCGAGCACGAGGTCGTGCACACCCAACACGTTGAGTTGGACCTGCGCCTTCTCGTCCGCCGGATCCAGCGACGACACCGGACCGAACGTCGCGGTGCCCGCGTTCGCGCACAGGATCGAGATGTTGCGAGTCGCCAACTCGTCGCACAGCTTCGTGCGCTCCGTGGGGTCGGCCAGATCGACGGGTCGCACCTCCACCGTCACGCCGTACTGCTGCACCAGGCGGTCGGCAAGCGCCCGCAGCACCTCCTCGCGGCGCGCGGTGATGATCAGGTGATGTCCGCGGGCCGCGAGTTCGGTGGTCAGCGATTCGCCGATGTTCTGGGACGCGCCGGTGACCACGGCGCGGGCGTCGGCGCTGGGTGCGGGTACTGGCATGCGCCGGACTATATCGTGGGCGGACCATGAGCCACCCACCCGATTCCGGCGCCCCAGCGGCTCGCCGTCAGATCATCTCGTGGGCGCTGTGGGATTTCGGTGCGACCGGATTGAACGCGGTGGTCGTGACCTTCGTGTTCTCGATCTACCTGACCAATACCGTCGGCGACGACCTGCCCGGCGGCATCAGCGCCACCAGCTGGCTGGGCTGGTCGCTGGGCGCGGCCGGCGTGGTCGTCGCGCTGCTGGCTCCGGTGACGGGCGTGTGGGTCGACGCGCCGTGGCGGCGGCGCCGCGTGCTGGCCGTTCTCAGCGCGCTGGCGGTCGTCCTGATCGCCTCGATGAGCGCAGTTCGCGACGACTACCGCTACCTGGCGCTGGGTCTGGTGCTCCTGGGTTGCGCGTCGGCGTGCAACGAGCTCGCCACCGTGCCCTACAACGCGATGCTGCGCCAACTGTCGACTCCGCAGACCTCCGGCCAGATCTCCGGATTCGGGCTCGGCCTGGGCTATTTCGGCAGTGTCACCCTGCTGTTGGTCGTGTACTTCGGGTTCATCACCGGCGACGGCGGTTTGTTCGGTCTGCCGGTCGAGGACGGCGGAAACGTCAGGGCCGCCATGGTTTTCACGGCCATCTGGTTCGGGCTGTTCGCTCTGCCGGTGCTGATCGCCGGACCCAGCGCCGAACCCGACCCGCTGGATCAACGGCAGGCCGTCGGGTTCATCGGTGGGTACCGCAAGTTGTGGGCCGACATTCGCAGCGAATGGCGGCGTGACCACAACGTGGTGTACTACCTGCTGGCCAGCGCGGTGTTCCGCGACGGGCTGACCGGGATCTTCGCGTTCGGGGCGGTACTGGGCGTGCGGGTCTACGGCGTGTCCGAGGCCGATGTGCTGCTGTTCGGGGTGTGCGCCAGCACGGTCGCCGCCCTCGGCGCGGTCGGCGGCGGATTTCTCGACGACCGGTTCGGCGCCAAACCCGTCATCGTCGTCGCGCTGAGCGGGATGATCGCGGTCGGCCTCATCTTGATGTCGCTCAACGGGGTACTGGCGTTCTGGATCTGCGGGCTGCTGCTCTGTTTGTTCATCGGGCCGACGCTGTCCGCGGCGCGGACGCTGATGCTGCGCATGTCCGCCGAGGGCAAGGAGGGCGTCGCGTTCGGGCTCTACACCACCACGGGCCGCGCTGTTTCCTACCTTGCGCCCATGCTGTTCTCGGTCTTCATCGCCGTCTTCGGCACCGACCGAGCGGGGATGGGCGGGCTGGTCGTGGTCCTCGCCGCCGGCCTGATCGCGATGCTCGCCGTGCGGGTTCCGCGGCGTGCGCCCGCCTAACCGCTGGCCGTGCAGATGGTCAGGCCGGCCCCCGTGCGCTTCTGCACCACCGAACCGTCGACGGAGATCGAACAGTTCACCTCGCGGCCGACGTTGATGATGCTGATGCTCGCCGTCGCCGCCGCGGACTCGGACAATTCCACTTCCTTGCTCCAGGGCAGCATGACGTTGAACTCGGTCTGCAGCAGACCGCCGGTGTCGACGTAGGTGATGTTGATCGCGCGCCCGGAACCGCTGACGACGTAGACGACGGTCTGGGTGACGCCAGGAGTCGTCGTACCAGGGGCACCGGGTGCGCCTGGCGTACTGGGCACCGTGGGGACCGCGGGCACGGTGGGCCGCGTCGTGCGCGGAACGGTCGGGCGCGGTGCCGGTGTCGGATTCGGCGTGTTGAAGTCGGGCTCTTGCATCGGGGGCGGCGCGACGACCGTCTGCTGTTGCGAACTGTTGACGACGACCAACGCGATCACCAGGCCGAGCACGGTCAGCACCGCGAGACCCGCGGCGACCCACAACCAGCGGGGTGACTTCGGGTCCTCGGGCGGCGGGGGCGGATCGCCCGACGGGTAGGGCGCCCCGTACTGGCCCGAACCGTAGGTTTCGTACCCGTATGCGCCGTACGTCGGCAGATGCTGAGTCGGAGCGGGTTCGGGCGGTGCCTGATAGGTGGGGCCGTACGCCTGGCTGGCGTATGCCGGATCGCTGTATCCGGAATAGCCGTAGCCCTGCGGTTGCTCCCCGCGGCCGTAACCCGACTGCTCGTCGCGGCCGGGCTGTGGTGTACCGGTCATACCCACCTCATGCGTGCGAGGGTACCTGTGCGACCGCCCAACAGGCGCAGGTCGTCACTGGACTTGCCTGGGTAGGCACAATTGGTCCGGTGGGAGAGCAGGTTCGCAGAGTCTATGGCGCATCCATGTCGCCGGACGCCACCGCGTTCGCACATCTGGTCGACGACGGTGGCTTTCCGCGCGCAGTGCAGCGTTTCCTGCGCGGCTGGCGGGCGAGCTCGTCGCGAGACGTCGAGCTGCCGGTCGAAGGGCCGGTGACGCGCGTACTGCATTCGGCCGACGGCCACTGGCTCGCATGTGAGGTCGCACCCGAGGGCAGCACCCGAACCCAGATCTGGGTCGTGACAACCGATCCCGACGACCGCGACGCCCGCCGCATCGACTCGTGGCCGCCGGGAGCGCCCGAGGGCACCGCCGAACTGATCGCCTGGGACGGCACCCTGGTGGCGGCGATCCTCACCGGCGAGGACGGTGTCGGTAGCTCTTGTCTGATCGACCCGGCCACCGGCCGCACCACCGTACTGGACCGCCGCTCGAGCGGCCGTCTGGTCGACGCCTGGGCAGGCGCCGCGCTCGTGCGCGTCGGACCGCGCGGTTACCGGGATCTGATCATGCTGCGCGGACGCACCGAAACCGCGCTGCTGCCATACGATCCAGGCTCGACCACCGACACCGGCATCATCCTCGACGACCACTACGCGCGCCGACTGCGCGCAGGTCTGGAGGGCGAGCTCACGAAGCTCTACCAGCCGGCGAGCACCTATGACGCCGACAGCACCGAAGGTTATGTCCGGGCCCTGATCCGCAGCGAGAACGGCACCGAACATGCGCGACTCCTCGAGGTGACGGTCACCGCCGACGGCGTGGCCTACCAGGTCATCGCCGAACGTCCGGGCTATGAGCTCGACGAGTTCACCGTGAGCGACGATCTGTCAACCGTGGCCGTTCTCTGGAACATCCACGGCGCCAGCGAGTTACAGATCATGGAACGCACCGACCACACGCTCCAGCCGCCGATCCCGCTGCCGGGGATGGTGGCCACCCAGTTGAGCATCAGCGCCGGTGGCTCGATGCTGGCCATGACCGTCGAAGGCCCGTCCACCCCGCCGACCGTCGAACTGGTCGACCCGCGTACCCGGGAGTGGGAGATCGTCGACCGCGAGCCCAGCTCTGGACCGGTGTCGCCGGACCCGACGCTGGAACGGGTCACGGCACGCGACGGCATGGAATTCACCGGGTGGCTCTTTCGGCCGCGCGACGGAGTCCCGGTGATCGGCGCGATGCTGTTCCTGCACGGCGGGCCGGAGGGGCAGGGGAGGCCCGGCTACAACGAGTTCTTCCCGGCGTTGCTCGAAGAGGGCATCAGCGTGTTTTTGCCCAACGTCCGCGGCTCGGGCGGGTTCGGCAGGACCTTCATGCACGCCGACGACAAGGAGCGACGGTTCGCCGCGATCGACGACGTCGCCGACGCGGTCGACTACCTGGTCGCGCGTGAGGTCGCGCCGGCCGACCGGATCGCATGTTGCGGGTGGTCCTATGGTGGCTACCTGACCCAGGCTGCGCTCACCTTCCACCCCGACCGGTTCGCCGCCGGAATCAGCATCTGCGGAATGAGCGATCTGAACACCTGGTACCGCAACACCGAACCATGGATCGCCGCCGCGGCATATCCGAAGTACGGCCACCCGATCGGCGATCGCGAACTGCTCGAGCAGCTATCGCCGTTACAACGTGTCGATGCCATGACCGCGCCGTTGCTGTTGGTGCACGGCGCCAACGACACCAATGTGCCCCCCACCGAATCTCAGCAAATGTTCGAAGCGCTGCAGGCACTTAACCGAAAAGTGGAACTGCTGATGTTCGACGACGACGGACACGAGATCGACCGGCGCGAGAATCGCGCCGTACTGGTCAAAGCCATGCGCGAGTGGCTGATTGCCGCATTCAGCCCGAATCCGATTCCGTAACCGAATCGTTCTCCGTAGCCACGTTTACCGAAATTGTCTGCCG
Organism: Mycobacterium lehmannii; assembly: GCF_001499925.1. NCBI lineage: Bacteria > Bacillati > Actinomycetota > Actinomycetes > Mycobacteriales > Mycobacteriaceae > Mycobacterium > Mycobacterium lehmannii. The sequence continues at coordinate 161,873 of NZ_LQIR01000023.1, read as the reverse complement.
GGTAAACGCTGCGCACGCGCCGATGCGGCGCGACAAAGGAGGCGCAGCATGCGAGGTGGCGGAATTCTCGGCGTTTTGGTGCTCGTCTGGTTGCTGATCGGTGCCTTCGCCGCCTACCAGCGCGGCTATTTCGAAACCAGTGAAACCAATTGCGCGACAGCGGGAAGCATCGCTTTGACGGTGGTGGCCGGTCCGCTGAACTACGCGGGCGTCAACCCCACGGTTGAAGCCTGCAACCTGCCAGAACCCAGCCAGTGACAACTGGCACTTGCCAATTCGAAAGGAATGCTAATGATCATCCTCGGAGCGATTCTCCTCATCCTCGGACTGATCTTCGGAATCAACATCCTCTGGACCATCGGCATCATCCTCATGGTCATCGGAGCGGTGTTCTGGATTCTTGGGTCCATGGGCCGTCCCGTCGGAGGCAGACGCGCCTGGTACTAACGGGCCCGGTTCTAACGGGCTAGGCGCTTAGGCGTCCCGCGCGGCCGAGGTCAGCGCCGCGACCGTCATCGCTTTCAAGACGGATCGCGGTCTGGCCTCGGCCGTTTTCGTGGCGCCCGGCTTGAGGGCGTGCGGCGTGGAGTTCAATAGGCCGAATGCCGCGTGGGCCATCACCCGGGCATCGGCCTCCGCCAGCGACTCGTCCAACCGCCGAAGCACATCGACCCAGATCTCGACGTACTGGCGTTGGGCCTTGCGCACCTGGCGTTTGGCCGAGGGCGGCAGGTTGGCGAAATCGCGGTCCTGGATGCGGATGAGGTCGGACTCGCCGAGCGCGAAGTCCAGGTGGAAGTCGACCAGTCCGTCCAATGCCGACGTGGCATCCTCGGCGCGTGCGACCACGTCCGTAGCGCCGGCCAATAGCCGGGTGCTGATACCGACCAGCAACTCGACCAGCAACGCTTCCTTGTTGGGGAAGTGCCGGTATATGGCCGGTCCGCTCACGCCCGCGGCGGCGCCGATGTCCTCCAACCGCACCGCGAGGTATCCCCGTTCGGCCACCAGGCGTTCCGCGGCGGCGATCAGCTGGGACCGGCGGTCCGATTTCGCCTTACTGCGCCGGGTGGGCGCGGGCACCTGAGTTGGGGGCACGGTACCTCCCGCCCGCTGTAGACATCTGGAGTTAATCGTGACTAACATACCACCAGTTATTCGTCATTAACTCAACGAACGGGTTTTCCGATGGCATCGCGGCCTTCACATCGCGAGGAGCACCTCGCGCTGGTCGACGAATTGCGTTCCAAGCTCGCCGCGGCGGCCCTCGGCGGGTCCGAGCGCGCCCGCGAGCGTCACGTCAGCCGCGGCAAGCTGTTGCCGCGCGACCGCGTCGACGGCCTGCTGGACCCGGGCAGCCCGTTCCTCGAACTGTCGCCACTTGCCGCCGACGGCATGTACGACGACGAGTGTCCGGGTGCCGGCATGATCACCGGGATCGGTCGCGTGTCGGGACGCGAATGTGTGATCGTCGCCAACGACGCGACCGTCAAGGGCGGCACTTACTACCCGATCACGGTCAAGAAGCACCTGCGGGCCCAGGAAGTCGCGGGCCAGAACCGGCTGCCGTGCATCTATCTCGTCGACTCCGGCGGCGCGTTCCTGCCCCGACAGGACGAGGTGTTCCCCGATCGCGATCATTTTGGCCGCATCTTCTACAACCAAGCCAACCTGAGCGCTCAGGGGATTGCGCAGATCGCCGCGGTGCTCGGATCCTGCACCGCCGGTGGCGCATACGTGCCCGCGATGAGCGACGAGGCCGTGATCGTGCGCAACCAAGGCACGATCTTCCTCGGCGGTCCACCGTTGGTGAAGGCGGCGACGGGCGAGGTGGTCACCGCCGAGGAACTGGGCGGGGGCGACCTGCATTCGAAGACCTCCGGGGTGACAGACCATTTGGCGCACGACGACCGCGACGCTCTGCGCATCGTGCGGCGCATCGTCGCCACCCTCGGACCCCGTGAGCCGCTGCCCTGGGATGTTCGGCCGACCGTGGACCCGGTGGCTGATCAACATGAACTCTATGACGTGGTGCCGGTGGACTCGCGCGTTCCCTACGACGTACACGAGGTCGTAACCCGCATCGTCGATGGTGGCGAATTCGCCGAGTTCAAGGCCGAATACGGCAGCACCCTGGTCGCCGGATTCGCCCGGATCCACGGACATCCGGTCGGCATCATCGCGAACAACGGCGTGCTGTTCGGCGAATCAGCGCTCAAGGGAGCCCATTTCATCGAGCTCTGCGACAAGCGCAACACCCCTTTGGTGTTCCTGCAGAACATCTCCGGGTTCATGGTCGGCCGTGACTACGAGGCGGGCGGTATCGCCAAACACGGCGCGAAGATGGTCACCGCGGTGGCCTGCGCGCGGGTGCCGAAACTGACCGTGGTCATCGGCGGCTCGTATGGGGCGGGTAACTACTCGATGTGCGGGCGCGCGTATTCGCCGCGGTTCCTGTGGATGTGGCCCAACGCCCGCATCTCGGTGATGGGCGGCGAGCAGGCCGCATCGGTGTTGGCGACCGTGCGCGGCGAGATGACCGCCGAGGAGGAGGACAACTTCAAGGCGCCGATCCGCGCGCAGTACGAGCACCAGGGCAATCCGTACTATTCGACGGCCCGGTTGTGGGATGACGGGGTGATCGACCCCGCCGACACCAGAACGGTTCTCGGACTGGCACTCTCGGCGGTCGGTCAGGCGCCGCTCGAGTCCATCTCCTACGGCGTGTTCCGGATGTGAGGACATGAACTTCGATACCGTCCTTGTCGCCAACCGAGGCGAGATCGCCGTCCGCGTCATCCGCACGCTGCGCGCCATGGGCATCCGATCGGTTGCGGTGTTCAGCGACGCCGATGCGGGCGCCCGCCATGTCGCGGAAGCCGACGTCGCGGTCCGCGTCGGACCGCCACCGGCCAGACAGAGCTACCTCGACATCGACGCCGTGGTCTCCGCGGCCCGGCGCACCGGCGCTCAGGCCGTGCATCCTGGTTACGGATTCCTTTCGGAGAACGCGCAATTCGCCGCTGCCCTGCAGGATGCTGGGATCGTATTCATCGGCCCGCCTGTCGGCGCGATCCAAACCATGGGCGACAAGATCGCGGCCAAGGCGGCGGTGTCGGCGTTCGGGGTTCCGGTGGTGCCCGGAGTTTCGCGTCCCGGCCTGTCCGACGACGATCTCGTCGCCGGCGCCGGCGAGGTCGGTTTCCCCGTGCTGGTGAAACCCTCGGCGGGCGGGGGCGGCAAAGGTATGCGCGTCGTGCATGAGCCGGCCGAGTTGCCTGCCGCGCTGGCCAGCGCGCGCCGGGAGGCGGCCGCCGCGTTCGGTGACGACACGCTGTTCCTGGAAAGGTTCGTGTTGAACCCGCGCCACATCGAGGTGCAGGTGCTCGCCGACGGCTACGGCAACGTCGTACATCTGGGCGAACGCGAATGCTCCCTGCAGCGTCGTCATCAGAAGGTCGTCGAGGAGGCGCCGTCACCGCTACTGGACGAGGCGACGCGGGCGAGAATCGGTGCGGCGGCGTGCGACACCGCGCGCAGTGTCGACTACACCGGTGCGGGCACCGTCGAGTTCATCGTCTCCGCCGACCGGCCCGACGAGTTCTTCTTCATGGAGATGAACACACGCCTTCAGGTCGAGCATCCGGTCACCGAGATGGTCACCGGGATCGACCTCGTCGAACAGCAGGTGAGGATCGCCGCGGGGGAGAAGCTGGCGATCGCGCAGGACGACATCTACATGACCGGGCACGCGATCGAGGCGCGGGTCTACGCCGAAGATCCCGGACACGGGTTCCTGCCCACCGGCGGCACCGTGCTGGGCCTCGCCGAGCCAGAAGGCCCCGGCATCCGGGTCGACTCGGGGTTGGCTGAAGGTTCGGTGATCGGCAGCGACTACGACCCGATGCTGTCGAAGGTCATCGCGCATGCCGGCGACCGGCCGGCGGCCCTGCGGGCGCTGGATCGGGCGCTGGCGCACACCGCGGTTCTGGGGGTCACCACCAACGTGGAGTTCCTGCGGTTCCTGCTCGCCGATCCCGACGTCGCGGCGGGCCGCCTCGACACCGGTCTCCTGGATCGTCGCAGCCCGGACTTTCACCCTGCGACCGCCGAGGACGTCGACCTGGTCGCCGCCGCGGCGTATCGGTGGCTGCGGTCATGGCCGCAACCCGTCGATGACCTGTGGGCGGTTCCCTCGGGCTGGCGGATGGGCCGCCACGCGCCGACGACGTATCGGCTGCAGTCCGGCGAGCGAGTCGACCACGTCCACCTCACCGGCACACCGCCGACGGGCAGTGCGGCGATCGAGGATGGCCAATCGCGGTCGCTGGCGGTGTCGCTGACAGGCGACCGGCTGGCGGTCACCTTCGACGGGATCGTCACGGACTACATGGTGGTCGCCGACGACCACCGGACCTGGCTGGCGGGTGGGGGCCGCACGCTTGCTGTCGACGAGGTCCGCGAAGCGCCCGTGCGACCCGACGACGCGCACAGCGGCGACGCCGAGCTGGCCAGCCCGATGCCGGGTTCTGTGGTGGCCGTGGGGGTGGCCGACGGCGATCGGGTGACGACGGGCACCGTCGTGGTGACCGTCGAGGCCATGAAGATGGAACACGCGCTGAGCGCGCCGGTCGACGGCGTGGTGGAACTCCTTGTCGCCGAAGGCGATCAGGTCAAGGTGGGGCAGCCGCTGGCGAAGGTCATCGCGGACCCGACCGTCGAGAAGGAAGAAGCATGACTGATTTTCTAGCCACCGGGACACTTCCCGATCACTACGAACAGCTGGCCAAGACGGTCCGCGACTTCGCCCAGAGCGTGGTGGCGCCCGTCTCCGCCAAACACGACGAGGAACACTCGTTCCCGTACGAGGTCGTCGCCGGCATGGCCGACATGGGACTGTTCGGCCTGCCGTTCCCCGAGGAGTACGGCGGCATGGGCGGCGACTACTTCGCGCTGTGCCTGGCGTTGGAGGAACTCGGCAAGGTCGACCAGAGTGTGGCGATCACGCTCGAGGCGGGGGTATCGCTGGGTGCGATGCCGGTGTACCGGTTCGGCAGCGAGAAGCAGAGGCAGGAGTGGCTGCCGCTGTTGGCGAGCGGTAAGGCGCTCGGTGCGTTCGGCCTCACCGAGGCCGGCGGCGGCAGCGATGCGGGCGCCACCAAGACCACCGCCCGTCTCGACGACGGCCACTGGGTCATCAACGGTTCCAAGCAGTTCATCACCAACTCGGGCACCGACATCACGAAGCTGGTCACAGTCACCGCTGTCACGGGCGAGAAACCCGATGGGAAGAAGGAGATCTCGTCGATTCTGGTGCCGGTGCCCATCGACGGCTTCACCGCCGAACCGGCGTACAACAAGGTGGGTTGGAACGCCAGCGACACCCACCCGCTGAGCTTCGACGACGTGCGCGTGCCGGAGGAGAACCTGCTCGGCGAGCGCGGCCGGGGATATGCGAACTTCCTTCGCATCCTCGACGAGGGAAGGATCGCGATCGCGGCGCTGTCGGTGGGCGCCGCTCAGGGGTGTGTCGACGAATCGGTCAAATACGCCAAGGAACGCGAGGCCTTCGGCGCCGCGATCGGCAGCTACCAGGCGATCGCCTTCAAGATCGCCCGCATGGAGGCCCGCGCGCACGTCGCCCGCACGGCGTACTACGACGCCGCCGCTCTGATGCTGGCCGGGAAGCCGTTCAAGAAGGCGGCATCGATCGCGAAGATGGTGGCCAGCGAGGCCGCGATGGACAACGCCCGCGACGCCACCCAGATCTTCGGCGGCTACGGCTTCATGAACGAATACTCCGTGGCGCGGCACTACCGCGACAGCAAGATCCTCGAAATCGGTGAGGGGACAACCGAAGTGCAGCTGATGTTGATCGGGCGGGAGCTGGGTCTGTGAGCGGCGGGACGCCCAGTGGCAAGAAGATAGTCGTCCAGCGCGGGCTGTGGTACGAGGAGTTCGAGACCGGCGTGCTATACCAGCACCGGCCCGGACGCACCATCACCGAGGCGGACAACGTCTTGTTCACCACGCTGACGATGAACACCCAGGCACTGCACCTGGACGCCGCGTTCTCGGATGCCTTGCCGCCGTTCAACCAGCGGCTCGTCAACTCGATGTTCACGCTATCCACGTTGGTGGGTCTGTCGGTGACGCAGCTGACGCAGGGCACCATCGTCGGCAACCTCGGCTTCGGCGAAATCGCTTTCCCGAAACCGCTTTTCCACGGTGACACGCTCTACGCCGAGTCCGAGGTGCTCGAGAAGCGCGAGTCCAAGAGCAGGCCGGGTGAGGGCATCGTGACGTTCTCGCACGTCGGCCGCAACCAGCACGGCGACATCGTGGCCACCGCGTCGCGCAAGACCATGGTGCGCAAGCGACCGGAGGGTGACGCGTAGTGGCGCTCGCGACGGGACCCGCCTGGCTGTTCTGTCCGGCCGACCGCCCGGAGCGGTTCGAGAAGGCCGCAGCTGCAGCCGATGTCGTGATCCTCGACCTCGAGGACGGTGTCGCCGCCAAGGATCGCGAAGCCGCCCGCGCGGCACTGATCGAGACGCGCCTGGACCCGGACCGGACCGTGGTGCGCGTCAACCCCGCCGCCACGGCCGATCATCCGCTGGATCTCGAGGCGCTCGCGAAGACCGACTACACCACCGTCATGTTGGCCAAGACCGAGGATCCGCAGCAGGTGCGCGATCTGGCGCCGCTCGACGTCGTGGTGCTGATCGAGACCCCGCTCGGGGCGCTCGCCGTGTCCGACCTGGCACGCGTGGACAACGCGGTGGCGCTGATGTGGGGGGCCGAGGATCTGTTCGCGGTCACCGGCGGCACCGCGAACCGGTATCCCGACGGAAGCTACCGCGAAGTGGCGCGGCACGTGCGATCGCAGACGCTGCTGTCGGCCAAGGCTTACGGTCGGCTCGCGCTGGACTCGGTGTACCTCGACATCCGCGACCTCGACGGTCTGCGCGGTGAGGTCGACGATGCGGTCGCGGTGGGCTTCGACGTGAAGGTCGCGATCCATCCGTCCCAGGTCGCGGTGATCCGCGAGGGCTACACACCGACGCCCGAGCAGGTGCGGTGGGCGCGACACGTGCTGGCGGCTGCCCGCGATGCCCGGGGCGTCTTCCAGTTCGAGGGCATAATGGTGGATGCCCCAGTACTGCGGCGAGCAGAGCGCATCGTCGCGCTAGCGCCCCACCCCGGCGACTAGCCGACAGCCTCTACACCAGAGGTTCTGCTCTACCCGCCTCCGTGCTGAGCACCTCAGTCGCCTGACGGCGCGATCCGCCGCCAGTGACCCTAGGAGGCGGTATGGCAGGGACCGTTTCGGCACCCCTCGAATCGCTCGACGTCGAGCTGGAGCCGGTTCAACTGGTCGCCCCCGACGGGACGCCGACCCCCGAATCTCGATACCGCCGAGACCTTCCACCAGAGACGCTCGCCTGGCTCTACGAGACCATGGTCGTCACCCGCGACCTCGACGGCGAATTCGTCAACCTGCAGCGCCAAGGTGAGCTGGCGCTGTTCGCGTCCTGTCGCGGCCAGGAGGCCGCGCAGATCGGCGCCGCGGCGTGCCTGCGCAAGACCGACTGGCTGTTCCCGCAGTACCGCGAGATCGGCGCCTTCCTGGTGCGCGGCATCGCGCCGGCGCAGATCGCCGCCGTGTGGCGGGGTAAGTGGCACGGCGGGCTGGGCTTCACCGACAAATGTGTCGCCCCGATCGCGATCCCGATCGGCACCCACGGTCTGCACGCGGTCGGCGCGGCGATGGCGGCCCAACGCCTGGGCGAGGACTCGGTGACACTCGCGTTCATCGGCGACGGGGCCACCAGCACGGGCGACGTACACGAAGCGCTGAACTTCGCCGCCGTGTACCGGGCGCCGTGCGTGTTCTTCGTGCAGAACAATCAGTGGGCGATCTCGGTGCCGGTTTCTGAACAGATGGCGGGGCCGTCCATCGCCCACCGCGCAATCGGCTACGGAATGTCGGGGGTCCGCGTCGACGGCAACGACGTGCTCGCGTGCTTCGCCGTCACCGCAGAGGCCGCCCTGCGGGCTCGCGACGGCGGGGGCCCGACGCTCATCGAGGCCATCACCTATCGGATGGGTCCGCACACCACCTCCGACGATCCGAACCGGTACCGCAGCCCCGAACAGGTGCAGCAGTGGGCGGACCGCGACCCGATCGCGCGCTACCGAACGTATCTGCAGTCGACCGGGGTGTGGACCGAACGGCTCGAGGAGCGGGTCAGGGCCAGATCGAAACGACTGCGCGCCGAACTCCGCGACGCGGTCGTCGGGGCCGAGGACTTCGACGTCACCGAGGTGTTCGACGCGGTGTACCACGACATCACGCCGGACCTCGCCGCCCAACGCGAGCAACTCGCCGCGGAACTCGCGAAGGAGGCGTGAGATGACGCAGATCATCGAGCGCCCGTCGACGTTCGGCGAGGACGAACCTCCCGAGCCGCTGATGACCGCGATGCCGGCCGTACCGACGCTGACCATGGCGCAGGCCATCAACCGCGCGCTGCACGACGCGATGGCCTGTAACGACAGGGTGCTGGTTTTCGGGGAGGACGTCGCGACCCTCGGCGGTGTCTTCCGGGTCACCGAGGGCCTGGCCGAAACCTTCGGCGCCCAGCGGTGTTTCGACACGCCTCTGGCCGAATCGGCGATCGTCGGAATCGCGATCGGCATGACTCTTCGCGGCCTGATCCCCGTGGCCGAGATCCAGTTCGACGGGTTCGCCGCCCCGGCCTTCGACCAGATCGTCAGCCACTTGGCAAAGTACCGGACGCGCACACGCGGCGACGTCGACATGCCGGTCACGATCCGCATCCCCTCGTTCGGTGGAATCGGCGCGGTCGAACACCATTCCGAGTCGACCGAGACCCACTGGCTGCACACCGCGGGCCTGAAAGTCGTCGTGCCCTCGACACCATCGGATGCGTATTGGCTGCTGCGGCAGTCGATCACCAGCCGCGACCCGATCATCTACCTCGAGCCCAAACGCCGGTACTGGGCACGCGAACCCGTCGACACCTCGACCCCGGGTCTTCCTCTGGGTCGGGCGGCGATACGGCGCCCCGGCGCCGACGTCACCGTGCTGACATACGGCCCGCTGGTAGCCACGGCGCTGAGCGCGGCGGATATCGCCGCCGAGCAGCACGGCTGGAGCCTCGAGGTGATCGACCTGCGTACGCTCAATCCACTGGATTTCGAGGCGGTTTCGGAGTCGGTGCGACGCACCGGCCGGGCCGTCGTGATGCACGAGGGACCCCGCACGCTGGGCTTCGGTGCCGAACTGGCGGCACGCATCTCAGAGGAGCTGTTCTACGACCTGGAGGCCCCGGTGCTGCGCGCGACCGGGTTCGACACCCCCTATCCGCCTGCGCGTCTCGAGAAGTTGTGGCTGCCAGGGGTGGACCGTCTCCTCGACTGCGTCGAACGAACGTTGGAGCAGCCATGACAGTGATGGACTTCTTGGTGCCCGACCTCGGCGAGGGACTCGAGGACGCGACGATCACCGCGTGGAGTGTCGCGGTCGGCGACGATGTCGAACTCAACCAGACGCTGTGCACCGTCGAGACCAACAAGGCCGAGGTCGAGATCCCCAGCCCGTACGCGGGCCGCGTGGTCGAACTCGGCGGCGGCGAAGGCGAGACGCTGGCGGTCGGCGCGACGTTGGTGCGCATCGCGACCGAGGCCGAACCGCCCGCCGAGAAGCGCAAACCCGTACTCGTCGGCTACGGCGCCGACGCCGCGATGGACCACAGCAGGCGAGCGACGGCGCCTCCGCACCGCGTCCGCGCCAAACCGCCGGTGCGCAAGCTGGCCGCGGAGCTGAACGTGGATTTGGCGGCGCTGACGGGTTCCGGCCCCGACGGTGTCATCACCCGCGAAGACGTACTCGCCGCGGCGGGCCGGTCCGCGCCCAGCCCCGACATGGTGACGGTGAGCGGTGTGCAAGCCGAGATGGCTCGGCGGATGACCATGTCGCGCAGGCAGATTCCCGACGCGCACACCGCGGTGCAGGTGGACGGGACCAACCTGCTGCGGCTGCGCGACCGGCTGCGCGACCGTGCCGACGAGGACGCGCCGATCACGCCGTTCGTGCTCACGCTGCGACTGCTGACCATCGGGCTGCGTCACCACCCCAATCTGAACGCCACGTGGGTCGACACCACCGACGGTGCTCAGATCCACCTGCATTCGGCCGTACACCTCGGGTTCGGTGTCGCCGCGCCGCGTGGCCTGTTGGTGCCCGTTGTCAGCGATGCCCACCTCAAGACCACCCGCCAACTCGCGGCTGAGGTGGCCCGGCTCATCCGCAACGCGCGCGCGGGCACGCTCAAACCGACCGAACTGCAGGGCTCGACGTTCACCGTGTCGAACTTCGGCGCGCTCGGCCTCGACGACGGAGTGCCCGTCATCAACTATCCCGAGGCCGCCATCCTCGGCGTCGGCTCGCTCAAGCCGCGCGCGGTCGTGGTCGACGACGCGGTCGTCGCGCGGACAACGATGAACCTCACCTGCGCGTTCGACCACCGCATCGCCGACGGTGCGCAGGTGGCGGCGTTCCTGTGCGAACTGCGCGATCTGATCGAAGCGCCAGAGACAGCGCTGCTCGATCTGTAGCGGGCATGATCTCTGCCATGGCGCAAGACGATGGGTGTCCGTGCGGCAGCGGGAACGCGTATTCCGCATGCTGTGAACCGCTGCACGACGGTGCACGCGTCGCGGCGACGGCCGAGGAGCTGATGCGTTCGCGCTACAGCGCGTTCGCGAAAGGTGTTGCGGGCTACCTCTTTACGACGTGGCATCCGCGGACACGGCCACCCGACGTCACACTTGACCGCGAGATGGCGTGGACCGGGCTCGAGATCAGCGATGTGGTCGCGGGCAGCGAAGACGACCAGCACGGCCAGGTCGAGTTCACGGCCCGCTACATCCACTCGGGCCAGCCAGGGTCGATGCGTGAACGCAGCCGGTTCGAGCGTCGCGCGGGCCGCTGGTTCTACGTCGACCGCGTGTGACTCACTTGCGTTGCGCGGCCGCCAGCCGCTGCTGAAACTCTGGGGACAGGATCGAGGTGGCCTGCGGGCCGAGTTCGGTGTCGACAGCGATGCGGTGCTGCTCGACGTCGACGACGCCCGGGTTGGCCGTCGCCCGCATCGACGCCTTGGTTGCGAGCACCACCTCCCGCGGCGCCCCAGCCGGTCCTTTGGCCAGCTCCTTCGCGGCGGTCACGGCGTCGTCGGCGACCTCGAGCGCCAGGCCGTAGCGGACCGCGGCTTCGGCGTCGAACCGCATGCCGAACAGCAGAGACGCGCGGGCGGCCTGCGGACCGATCGCTCGCTGCAGCATCCAGGTCGCACCTCCGCCGGGATGGATTCCCAACTTCTGAAAGCGCGGGTCGAACAGGGCGGCCGGCCCGGCGATCCGCACGTCGGCCGCAAGGGCCAGGTTCAGCCCGGCGCCGACGGCGGCGCCGTTCACCGCTGCGATGGTGGGCAGCGCGCAGTTGGCGACGGCGAGGAAGCCGTCGTAGATCTTGCGCAGCCCGTCCTCGGTCGCCGAACCGAGCGCGCTGAGGTCCGCGCCCGCGCAGAACGCCTTGCCCGCGCCGGTGACGATGACCGCGTGCACATCCGGGTTGGCCTCAGCCGCGTCCACGGCTTCGCGCAGCGCAGCGGACATCTCGAACGTGACCGCGTTGCGGCGCTCCGGGTCGTTGACGGTGAGGACGGCGACGCGGTCCTCGATGTGGATCAGTACCGGATCAGTCACCGGCTCAGCCTAGTGACGCTCGTGCGCCGTCAGTTCGCGACGGTGAGCGTGACGTTGTGCAGGGCCACCGCGACATCGCTGGGCAGGATGTCGACGAAGGTCGCTACGTCGCGGACCGCGCCGCCCGAGGCGATCAGGTTTCCGGGGTAGCTGGGGCTGCACGGGAAGTTGTGGCACCGATACCAGAAGCCGGGTGCGCTCTGGTACGGGAACATGCTCGGCGCCTGGTCCACTCGGTACCGGCCGGGCTCGATCGACGCGGTGGTCCAGCCCGGCCTCGGGTTCGTGGTCACGTTGAAGACACCGTTGCTGCCGTAGCTTGGCGGCGGCGCGGCATGCGCGGGCGCCGCGAGCGCGAGGACCATCACGCCGACGGACACGACGGCGGGCATCCCGCGCCTTGGCTTCACGTTGCCGAGTCTATCGATCCGTTGGTTCGGCGAAGGAGGTATCGGTGCAGGCTGTGACGCGGGAAACTTGTCAGGCCGCTGCGTCTGCCCCCGGGTCCGCGGACTCGGCCGCGTCGTCGGTGTCGGCGCCCACGGGATCCGCCTTGGTCGGCGTTTGCGTCTCGAGCTGTGGACCGTTCACCGTCACGACGGAATCAACTTGCCGCTGATCGTCTTTCGGGTCGGTGTCGCCGTCCTCGGCGACGCCGCCGACCTTGCCCGGCTCGGCCTTCACGCTGTCGCGCACGACGTTGAGCTGCGGGCCGCGTTTGGGCACGACGTCCGGTGTCCCCTTGTGCGTCTTCACGGGCTCGGTCCGTTGCTCGGTGACCGTCGGCTCGGCCTGCACCGACGTCTCCTGCCGTTGCTGCTGCACCGGGGGCCGCGTCGACGTCACCGCCGACAGGCCCTGCACGATCGCGCCCGGGACCTTGGCCGCCGTGGCCAACAACTCGTCAGGCGGAGGAGCCAGCCGGGCCGGGCGGTAGGCGCTGGGGTCCCTGGGGATCGGGTTGCCGTCGTAGTAAGCCGAGTCGACGGCCAACTTCAGTAGCGGTCCGGTCAGGTCGGCGATCTGGTCTCCGAAGACGTCGCGGGTCAGCCGGGTCAGGGGCAACTCGTCGGCCGTGTACGTCACGTAGGTGGTGTTGTCCCTGGTGGTGACGTAGGCCGTGATGCGGTCCCCGGGGAAACTGCACCGGGCGTCGGGACAGTCCTTCACCGTGCCGCTCGCCATGATCGCGCAGGTGTTGGCAGTGCACGCGACGGTGGATCTGCCCGCCTCGTCGACCGGCAGCACGCGTTCGGACTGGTTCAGCCGGGTGTAAAGGTAGGCGACCAGGGAGTTGACCGCGGCTACCGGGTTCAGCACGTCGGCGGGGGCGTTGGAGTTGTAGTCGTACTCGTAGCCGGTGTTGACGACCTGCGCGGCGGGGACGTCGCTCGGGGTGGGGATCGGGTTGACCCCGATCAGCGCGAACCACGGGTACCTAGTGCCGAAGCCGCCGTCGGGGCGCGCGACGTCGTTGTCGAGGATGAAGACGGTGTCGTCGAGATCCGACCGGTTTCGCAGAAGCAGCAAACTGGCATTCGCCGCTCCCCAGCCGGACGCGAGCACCGCGTTCTGTTCGCCACGGTGGTCGTACAGGGCCCGTTCGATGCCGGCGGGACCGGTGCGGAAATCGACGTAAACGATGTCGTCACCGCCGTGGTAGTTCGTGTAGGTCGGGGTGTTGAACTTCCCGTCGAAGAAGTCTGCCACACCCGCACCCGTCGGATTCGTCGAGCTGCCGACGACGATGAGCGCGGTCAGATCTACGAGGGAGGCCGATATGGATGCCGGTTGGGTGGCGGCGAGACCGACGACGGTGGTCGCGACGCCGACGGCCGCCGCGCCTGTCGCGAGCCGCGTCCATCTTTTGCTTGAATCGACCATCCCGCGCCCTTCCGCCCCATGCGCAGCAAACACTTGCGCCCTGGGTGCAGATAGTACGCGAAGGGTTACAGCTTGGCGATCAGAGCGGCGGCGCGGACGTCGTCGTCGACGGTCAGCCCGATCTGCACGCTGTCGCCGCGCCGCGCCCAGCGAATGGTGACGTCCTCGCCGTAGCGAATCGGCCTGCGGTATTCGACCACCGCTCGGTACGGGGCGCGGCAGACGTCGGGAACGTACGCCATCACCTCGTGGATGGCATGCCAGTAAGCGGTGTTGGTGACGTGCTCGAAGATGTCGATGTCGGTGCGACGCAGCGGGAACGGCACCACCTCGTCGGCATCGTCGAGGTTGGTCAGCCAGGGCCGCCACTTGAGGCGGAGTTCGTCGGTGGTGGTGGCGAACCGCGCGATCAGGCTGTCCGAGGCGCGCTGGGGCGTAAGGGTCTTGCTGTTGATGGCGATCCAGAAGCCCTCGGTCTCGATGCGGCCGCCGTCGCTGCCGACCAGGTCGACGCGCATCGTGCACCACCGGGTGGACAGCGCAGAGCACCAGCGGCTGAACGAGATCTCGTTGGGGAACTCGATCGGCTCGATCACATCGATGACCGTGCGTTGGACGAGCCAATGGGGGTGGTCGTCGGCCTCGCCTGCGTCGACGAGGTTCTCCGCGCCGACCTCCTGGATGTAGCGCGCAACGCCGTCGAGGCGCAGGTGCAGGTCGCCGTCGATGTCGCCCGTGGCCACCCGCCACGCTGTGCGATAGACGTATCCCGTGTCCGGCAGCGGGCTCAGCCGGTGCTCGACGTCGTTGGTTGGCATCGGGTCAAGTATGTCCGGGCCGAAATCCGGCGATGAGCGCCCCCGGCAGGGATCGAACCTGCGACCAGCCGCTTAGAAGGCGGCTGCTCTATCCGCTGAGCTACGGGGGCAACGCCACGAGAGTCTATCGCCAGGCCTGCAGGCTCACGGATTAAAGCCGCCTCGCGCCCTCTCACCGCCGACTAGCGTGGTGGCCACACGATCACGAGCAGGAGGACGCGACGGCCCATGAGCGACGTGCCGGAACTCGACGCGGCGGGACTCCCTGAGGAACTCAGCCCACTCGACCAGATCCTGCACCGCGGCGAGGCCAATCCGCGTACCCGCTCGGGGATCATGACCGTCGAGCTTCTGGACTGCGCGCCGGACTGGGATACGTTCCGCGCCAAGTTCGACGCCGCCTCGCGCAAGGTCTTGCGGCTGCGGCAGAAGGTCGTGATGCCGACGCTGCCGACCGTGGCGCCGAGGTGGGTGGTGGACCCCGACTTCAACCTCGACTTCCATCTCCGTCGGGTGCGCGCCCCGCAACCCGGCACGTTCCGTCAGGTGCTCGACCTCGCCGAGGTGGCCGCGCAGTCGCCGCTCGACATCTCCCGGCCGCTGTGGACGGCAACGCTGGTCGAAGGGCTCGCCGACGACCGCGCCGCGATGGTCGTTCACCTCAGCCATGCGGTCACCGACGGGGTCGGCGGAGTCGAGATGTTCGCCAATCTCTATGACCTCGAGCGCGACCCGTCGCCACAGCCGCTGCCGCCTCTTCCCATCCCGCAGGACTTGTCGCCCAACGACCTGATGCGCCAAGGGCTCGTCCGGCTGCCCGGCACCATCGCGGGTCGCGTGCGCGGAGCGTTGTTCGGCGCCGCGCACGTCGCAGGGGAGGTGATCCGCGACCCGATCTCCCGGCTCGGTGGCGCTGTCGGATACGCCATGTCGGGTGCGCGCGTGATCGGTCCGGTTGCCGATCCGTCGCCGGTGCTGCGGCGACGCAGCCTGTCGTCGCGCAGCGAGGCCATCGACATCGAGTTCGGCATTCTGCACCGGGCCGCCAAGGCGGCCGGCGGTTCGATCAACGACGCGTATCTGGCGGGTTTGTGCGGCGCGCTGCGGCTCTACCACGAAGCCAAGGGCGTACCGCTCGACACACTGCCGATGGCGGTTCCGGTCAACCTCCGCTCGGATGCGGACCCGGCGGGCGGAAACCGGTTCGCGGGTCTCAACCTCGCCGCGCCGATCGGCCTGACGGACCCCGAGATCCGCATCCGCAACATCCGCTCGCAGATGACCACCAAGCGCGAGGAACGCGCGATCGACATGGTCAGCGCGATCGCTCCGTTGGTCGGGCTGCTGCCCGACACCGCCCTCGAGACGATGGCCGGCTCGATCGTGAACTCCGACGTCCAGGCCAGCAATGTCCCGGTGTACGCGGGGGACACCTACATCGCGGGCGCAAAAGTCCTGCGCCAGTATGGACTTGGCCCACTGCCGGGCGTGGCGATGATGGTCGTGTTGATCTCGCGCTCGGGGTACTGCACGATCACCACCCGCTACGACCGCGCGGCGATCACCGACAAGGAGTTGTGGGCGCGC
Source organism: Mycobacterium lehmannii (assembly GCF_001499925.1). Taxonomy (NCBI): domain Bacteria; kingdom Bacillati; phylum Actinomycetota; class Actinomycetes; order Mycobacteriales; family Mycobacteriaceae; genus Mycobacterium; species Mycobacterium lehmannii. The sequence continues at coordinate 145,788 of NZ_LQIR01000023.1, read as the reverse complement.
TGCCTGCTGTCGGGTTTCGACGAGGTCCTGGCCCTGGGCGGCGACGGTCGAGCCGAACCCGCCTCGTTCACCGTCGACCCGGCCCCTTCCTCTGTCTCGTCGTCGAATGGGAGTGCAGCGCAATGACTTCGCCAAACGGCCAGAGCGCCCGGCGCACCATGCGGCTGCCGGGTTCGGTCGCCGAGATCCAGGCCAGCCCGCAGGGACCCGAAGTCGGTGCGTTCTTCGATCTCGACGGCACCCTGGTCGCCGGCTTCACCGGTGTCGTGATGACGCAGGACCGGTTTCGTCGTCGCCAGATGTCGATGGGCGAGTTCATCGGCATGGTTCAGGCCGGCCTCAACCACCAACTGGGACGGTCGGAGTTCGAGGACCTGATCGGCAAGGGTGCGCGCATGCTGCGCGGCAATTCGCTCGATGACGTCGACGAACTGGCCGAGCGGTTGTTCGTCCAGAAGATCGTCGGCCGGATCTATCCCGAGATGCGCGAATTGGTGCGCGCGCACATGGCCCGCGGCCACACCGTCGTCCTCAGCTCGTCGGCGCTGACGGTGCAGGTCGAGCCCGTCGCGCGTTTCCTCGGCATCTCGAATGTGTTGAGCAACAAGTTCGAGATCGACGAGCACGGATTGCTCACCGGGGAGGTGACGCGCCCGATCATCTGGGGGCCGGGCAAGGCCAGGGCGGTGCAGAAGTTCGCGGCCGAGCACGGTGTCGACCTGTCGAAGAGCTACTTCTACGCCGACGGCGACGAGGACGTCGCGCTGATGTATCTGGTGGGCAACCCCCGCCCGACGAATCCGGGAGGCAAGCTCGCCGCGGTCGCCGCCAAGCGGGGCTGGCCGGTGCTGCGCTTCAGCAGTCGCAGTGGTGCGAGCCCGGTTTCGCAACTGCGCACGGCCGCGGGTATCGCGACCATGGGACCCATCGCGGCCGGAGCGCTCGGCCTGGGGCTGTTGACGCGGAGCAAGCGCAACGGGGTCAACTTCTTCACCGCGGCCTTCGGCCGGGCGCTGATGAGCACCCTTGGCATCAACATCAACGTGTTGGGCAAGGAGAACCTGACCAAGAAGCGTCCCGCGGTGTTTCTGTTCAACCACCGCAACCAGGCCGACCCGTTGATCGCAGGCCACTTGGTGGACACCAACTTCACGTCGGTGGGCAAGAAGGAATTGGAGAAGGATCCGATCGTCGGCACCCTCGGCAAAATCATGGACGCCGCGTTCATCGACCGCGAGGACCCGCAGAAGGCGGTCGAGGGGCTCAAGAAGGTCGAGGAACTCGCGCGCAAGGGGCTGTCGATCCTGATCGCCCCGGAGGGAACCCGGTTGGACACGACCGAGGTGGGGCCGTTCAAGAAGGGGCCGTTCCGGATTGCGATGTCGGCCGGTATTCCGGTGGTGCCGATCGTCATTCGCAACGCCGAAGTGATCGCGGCGCGCGATTCGAGCACCTTCAATCCCGGCACGGTCGACGTCGTGGTCTATCCGCCGATCCCGGTCGACGACTGGACGCACGACAATCTCGGGGAGCGCATCGCCGAGGTGCGCCAGCTCTACCTCGATACGTTGGCGGACTGGCCGCACGACGAGTCGTCTCTTCCCGAGCTCTATGACCGCAACGTCCGGCCGAAGAGCTCGCCGGCCAAGAAGTCGGCGGCGAAGAAGACGGCCAAGAAGGCGACCAAGTCCGAGGCCAAGTCGGCGACGAAGTCGGTGCGCAACACGCCGGCCGCCAAGAAGTCGGCACCGAAGTCCGCGGGGAGGGGGCGTCCGTGAAGCCGTCCGTCGACCAGTACACGCCCTTCACGCCCACCGGTGACGCGCTGGTGCTGGCGTCGGCTTCTTCTGCGGCCGAACGTGATCTGCTCGACGACTGGCTCGAGCGGCAACGGCGCGAGAACCCCGAGGCCAAGATCGACGTCCTGCTGTTGCCGTACGAGGACCCGCCTGCCGGTGTGCTGGCTTCGCTCGTGTCCGAGCTCGAAGCCGGAGAAGACCGCTCCGTGGTACCCGTACGGGTGTTCTGGGTGCCCGGCGGCCTGCCCACGCGATCCAAGGTGGTGGCGCTGCTGTCGGGCCGCGACACCTACCGTCCGCCCGAGATTCTGCAGCGCCGCATCCTGCGCCGCGACCGGACTCGAGCCCGCGTCGTCGCCGGTGAACCGGCGAAGGTCTCCGAACTGCGTCAGCAATGGGCTGACACCACCGTCGCCGAAAACCCCAGGGAATTCGCGCGTTTCGTGATCCGCCGCGCGATCCTGGCGATCGAGCGGGTCGAACTGCGGCTGCTGGGACCCGAGTACAAATCGCCACGGCTCATCAAGCCGGAGTTGTTGGCGTCGGCGCGCTTCCGCGAAGGCCTGTCAAAGATTCCGGGTGCGGACCTGGAGACCGCGGGGGAGATGCTCGACGAGCTCTCCACGGGGTGGAGCCGGTTCTCCGTCGATCTGATTCCGTCGTTGGGCCGCGCGATCTTCAGCCGCGGCTTCGATCCCAACATCGACTACAACCGCGACGAAGTCGAGTTGATGCGGCGCAACCTGGAGAACCATCCGGCCGTGCTGTTGTTCTCGCACCGGTCCTACCTCGACGGCGTGATCGTGCCGGTGGCGATGCAGGAGAACCGGTTACCGCCGGTGCACACCTTCGCGGGCATCAACCTCTCGTTCGGCTTCATGGGACCGTTGATGCGCCATTCGGGTGTCATCTTCTTGCGTCGCAAGCTCGACGACCCGCTCTACAAGTACGTGCTGCGGCAGTTCGTCGGCTACATCGTGGAGAAGCGATTCAACCTCAGCTGGTCGATCGAGGGCACCCGGTCGCGCACAGGAAAGATGTTGCCGCCCAAGCTGGGCCTGCTCGCCTACGTGGCCGATGCCTATCTCGACGGCCGCAGCGAGGACATCCTGCTGCAGCCCGTGTCGATCAGTTTCGACCAGCTGCACGAGACGTCCGAATACGCCGCCTACGCCCGCGGCGGCGAGAAGACGCCCGAAAGCCTGTCGTGGATGTACAACTTCATCAAGGCCCAGGGCGAGCGCAACTACGGCAAGATCTACGTCCGCTTTCCCGAGGCCGTCTCCATGCGCGAGTACCTCGGCGCGCCGCACGGGCCGATGACCACCGATGAGAGCGCCAAACGCCTTGCCCTGCAGAAGATGGCGTTCGAAGTGTCGTGGCGGATCCTGCGGGCCACGCCGGTCAACGCCTCGGCGCTGGTGTCGGCGCTGTTGCTCACCACACGCGGAATCGCGTTGACGCTGAGCCAGATTCACCACACGCTGCAGCCGTCGCTGGACTATCTCGAGCGCAAGCAGACCCCGATGACCAACAGTGCGTTGCGGTTACGCACCCCAGAAGGTGTGCAAGCCGCGCTCGACGCGCTGTCCAACCGGCACCCCGTCACCTGCGTCGAGGGCGGGCGCGAGCCCGTCTGGCGGATCGCTCCCGAGGACGAGCACGAAGCGGCGTTCTACCGCAACACCCTCATCGACGCGTTCCTCGAAACCTCGTTGGTCGAGTTGGCGCTGGTGCACGCCGGCCGCGCGGGGTCTGACCGGCTGGGGGCGTTCTGGTCGCAGGTGATGCGGCTGCGCGATCTGTTGAAGTTCGACTTCTACTTCGCCGATTCGGCGGCGTTCCGCGAGCACGTCGCCGAGGAGCTGTCCTGGCAGAGCGGCTGGGAGGAGCAGGTGACCGGCGGCGAACAGCGGGTCGAGGAACTACTGCGGACCAAGTCGCCGCTGTTGGCGGGCGCCATGCTGCGACCCTTCTTCGAGGCGTACCAGATTGTCGCCGATGCGCTGCTCGACGCCCCTGCCGAGATCGACGAGAAGGACCTGACGAAGAAGGCGCTCGGACTGGGCAACCAGTACGTCGCGCAGAGCCGGGTGCGCAGCAACGAAGCGGTGTCGGCGTTGCTGTTCGCGACCGCCCGCCAGGTCGCCGCCGACCAGGACCTGCTCGAACCCGCCGCCGACCTGCACGAGCGCCGCACCGCGTTCCGGGACGAACTGCGGGCCATCCTGCGCGATATGGACAAGGTCGAGCAGATCGCCCGCGAGCAGTTCATCGCGCGTGAGATCGCGCATCGTGAGGCGCGCCAAGCCTCCTGAGTCCGCCGAGTGCACGGTTGTACGTGTTTCTCGAGTAGCGGCGTGAGCAACGGTACGCTCGGCGATTCCCTCAGAGGTTGAGCCGCGCCATACGCTGGTGGGATGACGACGACGGCATCGGGCGTGCGCACCAGCGCGGTATGGCCGGTGCTGGTCGGGGTGGCAGTCCTGGCGGGGACGATCGCCGCGGGTATCGGGGCTCTGTCGCTGGCCGACGCGCTGAGTGCGACCGGACTGCCGGATCCCGGGCCGATCACGACCTACGGCCTGCCGTTCGTGCGGGCCGCAGGCGAGATCGCGGCGGTCACCGCCGTCGGGTCCTTCCTGTTCGCCGCGTTCCTGACGCCGCCTCAAACCAACGGCGTGCTCGACGCCGGCGGGTACCGCGCGCTGCGCCTGGGCACCGGCGCGTCCGCGGCGTGGACGGTATGCGCGGCGCTGATGGTTCCGCTGACGGTGTCCGACGTCTCCGGTCAACCACTGAGCCAGACCCTCGACCCGGTGGCCGTCTGGTCGGCGGCCGACCTCGTCGAAATGGCCAGCGCGTGGCGGTGGACGGCGTTCCTGGCCGCCGCCGTCACGGTGGCCAGCCTGCCGGTGCTGCGCTGGTCCTGGACGCCGGTCCTGCTGGGCGGGGCGTTGACGACGCTGATCCCGCTCGGGCTGGCCGGGCATTCATCCACCGGCGGCGCCCACGACATGGCCACCAACAGCCTGTTGTTTCACCTGGGTGCCGCTGCGCTGTGGGCGGGCGGGCTGCTCGCCCTGCTGGTGCATGGGATGCGGCGCGGTAAGCACGCCGACCTCGCCGCCCGCCGCTTCTCGGCGCTCGCGTTCTGGTGCTTCGTCGTCATGGCCGTCAGCGGCGTGATCAACGCGCTCGTGCGCGTCGAACCGGCCGACCTGGTGCGCACCGAGTATGGCTGGTTGATCGTCGCGAAGATCTGCGCATTGGCCCTGCTTGCGGTGATCGGGTGGTGGCAACGCCGCTCCGCGGTGGCCGCGTTGCAGGAAGACCCGGACGCGCGCGGTCCGCTGGTGCGTCTGGCGCTGCTCGAGGCGCTGCTGTTTGGCGCGACGTTCGGCATCGCGGTCGGGCTCGGTCGTACTCCTCCACCGCCGCTGGCCGAACAGCCCAGCCCCGTCGAGGTGGCGATCGGATACGACCTCGCAGGCCCGCCAACCGTCGAGCGGATCCTGCTCGACTGGCGTTTCGACCTGATCTTCGGCACCGCCGCGATCGTCCTCGCGGTGGTCTACCTGCTCGGTGTGCGCCGGCTTCGCCGTCGGGGTGACGCGTGGCCGGTCGGCCGGACGCTGGGCTGGCTGTGCGGTTGCGCGTCGCTGCTGATCGCGACGTCGTCGGGGCTGGGCCGCTACATGCCGGCCATGTTCTCGATGCACATGGTCGCCCACATGACGCTGTCGATGCTGGTGCCGATCCTGCTGGTGCTCGGCGCGCCGATGACGCTGGCCCTGCGGGCGTTGCCGACCGCGGGCCGCGGTGAGCCGCCGGGTCCGAGGGAGTGGCTGTTGGCGGCGTTGCATTCGCGGGTGTCACGGTTCCTGACACAGCCGATCATCGCGACGGTCATCTTCGTCGCCGGTTTCTACGGGCTCTACTTCGGCGGGCTGTTCGATGCGGCGGTCGACAAGCACGGCGCACATGTGCTGATGAATCTGCACTTCCTGCTCAGCGGATACCTCTTCTACTGGGTCACGATCGGCATCGATCCAGCGCCGCGCCAGATTCCTCACCTGGGCAAGGTCGCGATGGTGTTCGCGTCGCTGCCGTTGCACGCGTTCTTCGGTGTGGTGCTGATGGGCACCAAAACCGTGCTGGGCGAGCCGTTCTACCGGTCACTGCAGTTGGATTGGCACACCGACTTGCTCGCCGATCAGCGCACCGGCGGGGGAATCGCCTGGGCCGCTGGTGAGGTACCGCTCGTGCTGGTGATGCTCGCGCTGCTGATCCAGTGGACGCGCAGCGACCAGCGCACGGCCAAACGAATCGACCGGGCCGCCGACCGCGACGACGACGCGGAGCTCGCCGCCTACAACGCGATGCTCGCCGAGCTCGCCCGCCGCGACGCCTCTTCGCGCTGAGATCCGGCGAGTCGGCGCCCAGACCGACGCTTTGGCTGGTTTTCGGCCCGCGAATCGACCATTGCGTCGGTTTCGAGGTGTGTGGAGCCAGAACGGGGTCGCGGGCGTCCAATCTGTGTGGACATTCCGTTCGTCGGCCGTGACGCCGTGGCCGTCGGCCACCTCACGAGAGCGCGCCTGCGCAGTCAGTATCGGCCGCTGTACCGCGGCGTCTATATCCCGCGAGGCCACGAGGTGTCGCTGCGCGAGAGGATCGTCGGCGTATCCCTCGCCTCGCCTTCGGCGGTGATCGCCGGCGTGGCCGCCTCCGCGATGCACGGGGCGAAATGGGTCGTGGACGACGTTCCCATCGAGTTGGTCGCGGCGGTCCGGCGCCAGCGCGGGTTGATCGTGCGCGACGAGACCCTGGACGGGGACGAGGTCACGTCGGTGGCGGGCATCCGGGTGACCACGCCGGCCCGGACCGCGTTCGACCTGGGCCGCCATCAGCCGCGTGACCGGGCGGTCGCACGCCTGGACGCGTTGATGAATGCGTGCCCGTTCGCCACCGAGGACGTCGCACTACTGGCGAAACGTCATCGCGGTGTGCGTGGCCTGCGCCGGCTACGGTCGGCGCTGCCGCTCGTCGACGGTGGCGCCGAGTCGCCGAGGGAAACATGGCTGCGGCTGCTGTTCATCGATGCCGGCCTACCTCGCCCCGCCACACAATTCGTCGTCCGTGACGAGTGGGACCGCTACGTCCGGCGCATCGACATGTGTTGGGAGGACTTCAAAGTCGGCGCGGAGTACGACGGAGAACAACACCTCACCAGCCGACGACAGTACGTGCTTGACGTTCAGGTCAACCGCGTGCTGCAGCGGCTCGGCTGGCACGTCATCCACGTCATCAAGGAAGACCGCGCGGCCGACATCGTCATGCAGGCGCGAAACGCCCTGCTGTCGCGGGGCTGGCGCCCGTAGGTTCCGGGGACGCCGGCTCGAAACCGACGCAATGGTCGATCGCGGGTGGGTAAGCCAGCCAAAACGTCGGTCTGGCGACGACGAACGCACCATCCCCAACGACGAATTCATCCACAGGGCCGCCGGGTGACGGAGCGCGCCAAGTCCCGGTGTCGGCGCCGCGGCGCTCAATAGCGGTGTCACCGAGACGCCACGAGGCGGTCGGCAATCAAACGCAAAGAAACAGGAGATCGTCATGTTCGAGACACCGTTCACCATCGTCGGCAACATCGTCACCGACCCGATCCATCGGCGGGTGGGGGATCAGGAGATGGTCCGGTTCCGGGTCGCGAGCAACTCGCGTCGCCGCACGGCCGAGGGAACATGGGAGCCCGGAAACTCGTTGTTCGTGACGGTGAACTGCTGGGGGAGGGTGGTTGCCGGGCCCAGCGCGGCGCTGGTCAAGGGCGACCCCGTTATCGTCGTCGGACACGTTTACACAAGCGAATACGACGACCGGGACGGCAACCGACGCTCGTCGGTCGAAGTGCGCGCCACATCGGTCGGGCCGGATCTGGCCCGGTGCACGGCACGCATCGACCGGGGCCGGCAGCAGTCCGAACAGCGGTTCACCGACCCGGACAACCACTCCGAAGACACCGGTGATGACGACGACACGGAGCAGCCCGACACGGCGCTGCCCCTGACCGCGTAGCGCGGGGAAGCCGCCGGCGCAGGCCTCGAGTAGCTCACTCGGCTGCGCCGGCGGGGCCACGCCTACGATGGTCCGCGAGCATCACCGAGAGACTCGCAACTTCTGAAAGGCATCCCACGGCATGGCCGAATTCATCTATTCGATGCGGAAGGTCCGCAAGGCGCACGGCGACAAGGTCATCCTCGACGACGTCAGCCTGAACTTCCTTCCGGGCGCGAAGATCGGCGTCGTCGGTCCCAACGGGGCCGGCAAGTCGAGCGTCTTGCGGATCATGGCCGGGCTGGACCAGCCCAACAACGGCGACGCGTTCCTGCAGCCCGGAGCGACTGTGGGCATCCTGCAGCAGGAACCGCCGCTCAACGAGGACAAGACCGTCCGCGAGAACGTCGAAGAAGGCGTGGCGATCAAGGAGAAGCTGAACCGCTACAACGAGGTCGCCGAGCTGATGGCCACCGACTACTCCGATGAACTGATGGAGGAGATGGGCCGGCTGCAGGAGGAGCTCGACGCCGCCGACGCCTGGGACATCGACTCCCAGCTCGAGCAGGCGATGGACGCGTTGCGCTGCCCGCCGCCCGATGAGCCGGTCACCCATCTGTCCGGAGGCGAGCGTCGCCGGGTCGCGTTGTGCAAGCTTCTGCTGTCCAAGCCCGACCTGCTCCTTCTCGATGAGCCCACCAACCACCTGGACGCCGAGAGCGTGCAGTGGCTCGAACAGCACCTCGCCGAGTACAAGGGCGCGATCCTCGCCGTCACGCACGACCGGTACTTCCTGGACAACGTCGCCGAGTGGATCCTCGAACTCGACCGCGGACGGGCCTATCCGTACGAGGGCAACTACTCGACGTATCTGGAGAAGAAGGCCGAGCGCGTCGCCGTGCAGGGACGTAAGGACGCCAAATTGCAGAAGCGTCTCCAAGACGAGCTCGCCTGGGTTCGGTCGGGCGCCAAGGCGCGCCAAGCCAAGAGCAAGGCCCGCCTGCAGCGCTACGAAGAGATGGCCGCCGAGGCGGAGAAGACTCGCAAGCTTGACTTCGAGGAGATCCAGATTCCCACGCCGCCACGGCTGGGCAACGTTGTCGTCGAGGTCAAGAACCTCGACAAGGGCTTCAACGGCCGCACGCTGATCAAGGACCTGTCGTTCACGCTGCCGCGTAACGGCATCGTCGGGGTCATCGGTCCCAACGGTGTCGGTAAGACGACGCTGTTCAAGACCATCGTGGGCCTCGAGCAGCCCGACAGCGGCACGGTCAAGGTCGGCGAGACGGTCAAGTTGAGCTACGTCGACCAGAGCCGTGCGGGCATCGACCCGAAGAAGACGGTGTGGGAGGTCGTCTCCGACGGGCTGGATTACATCGAGGTCGGCCAGAACGAAATCCCCTCGCGGGCCTACGTCTCCGCGTTCGGCTTCAAGGGCCCGGACCAGCAGAAGCCGGCCGGTGTGCTGTCCGGCGGTGAACGCAACCGGCTCAACCTCGCGTTGACCCTCAAGGAGGGCGGCAACCTGATCCTGCTCGACGAGCCGACCAACGACCTGGACGTCGAAACGCTGTCATCACTGGAGAACGCGCTCGAGAGCTTCCCCGGCTGCGCGGTCGTGATCTCCCACGACCGGTGGTTCCTGGACCGCACGTGTACCCACATCCTGGCGTGGGAGGGCGACGAGGACAACGAGGCCAAGTGGTTCTGGTTCGAGGGCAACTTCGGTGCCTACGAGGAGAACAAGGTCGAACGGCTCGGCGCAGAGGCCGCCCGCCCGCACCGCGTGACGCACCGAAAGCTCACCCGCGACTGATCCGGCGGGGTACCCGCAAAGCCCGCGCGCGGGCTACTAGGGTCGACTTCTGCGGACCGCGGAGCCGCTTCGCCCATCGGGGCTGGTGGTGACATCCGACGGCGGAGGTCCGCGCCTACAGTTCAGGAGCGTCGCATGTCGGTGAATCCGGGAGACGTCGGGAGATCAGCGGGCGCCGGGGTCGGCGTCACCGGGGCCAACCACTCTCCTGGACTCGACGACCAGACCATGGGGCGACTCGCGCGGGCCTATCTGGAGACCTACCGGGGCCCACACGCCGACGCCCCCGCCGCCGATTCCACAGTCACCATGCCGGTGACAGCGACGGCGCATCAGGTCGTCACGCCGAACCTCATCGCCGCGCATCACCGGCTCGGTCGCTTCCGTCCCTACGGCGATACCCGCGTCGAGGTGTACCGCGCCGACGACCCGGCCGGGTTCGGCCCCGCACTGCAGATCGTCACCGACAACTCCGCGATGGTGATGGACTCGGTCACGGTGCTGCTGCACCGCTTCGGCGTCGCCTACACCGCGATCATGAACCCGGTGCTGCGGGTACACCGTGCGCGCGCAGGCGAACTGCTCGATGTCGCGCCGGCCGCTGAAGCCGGCGGGTCCCGCGACGGGGTGTTCGAGGCCTGGATCCATGTCCAGCTCGCGGCGACCGTCGACCCTAAGGCGCTCGCTCAGGTGGCGCAGATGCTGCCGAGCGTGCTCGCCGATGCGCGTCACGTCGCGCTCGACACCGGCGAGCTGTCGTCGACGCTGCGCCGGTTGGCACATGACGTGGCCACCGACACCGGCGGCAGGTTCCGCGGACCCGACCGCGAGGACGTTGCCGCGCTGTTGCGATGGCTGGCCGACGGGCATTTCGTGCTGCTGGGCTACCAGCGGTGTTCGATACAGGACGGTCGGTCGTCGGTCGATCCGTCCAGCCGGCTGGGGGCGCTTCGGTTGCGCCACGACGTGCTGCCGCCGCTGACCGACGACGACGACCTTCTCGTGTTGGCGCAGGCCACCATTCCGAGCTATCTGCGATACGGCGCCTACCCTCACATCGCGGTCGTCCGCGAACAACACGGACCGACCGTCATCGAACACCGCTTCGTCGGCTTGTTCACGGTGGCGGCCATGAACGCCAATGTTCTTGAGATTCCGTTGATCTCACGCAGGGTGAACGAGGCGCTGTCGCTGTCACGCAACGACCCCAGCCACCCCGGACAACTGCTGCTCGACATCATCCAGACCATCCCTCGCGCGGAATTGTTCGCCCTGTCGGCGCAGGACGTGCTGGACATGGTGAAGGCCGTCGTCGACCTCGGATCCCGCCGGCGCACGTTGCTGTTCATGCGTGCCGATTCCCTCGCGCAGTTCGTCTCGTGCCTGGTGTACCTGCCGCGCGACCGTTACACCACCGCCGTGCGGTTGGAGATGCAGGACATCCTCGTGCGCGAACTCGGCGGGGTCAGCATCGAGTACACCGCTCGAGTCAGCGAATCACCTTGGGCAGTAGTTCATTTTGCGGTACGCATGCCTGACGGCGCCGGCGCCCGTGACATCGACACATCCCCGGCCAACGAGTCGCGGATCCAGGATCTGCTCACCGAAGCGGCGCGCACCTGGGGCGACCGGTTGATCGGCGCGGTGAAGACGGGTTCGATCAATCAGCGCACGGCCCAACACTATTCCGCCGCCTTCCCCGAGGCCTACAAGCAGGCGGTCGCGCCACTCGACGCGATTGATGACATCGCGGTCATCGAAGACCTGCAGGACGGTTCGATCCAACCCGTGCTCACCGATCTCGAGGAAGGCACCGCGCAGCTCACGTTGTATCTGGGTGGGCACTCCGCGTCGCTGAGCGATCTGCTGCCGATGCTGCAGTCGATGGGCGTGGTGGTTCTCGAAGAGCGACCGTTCACCGTCGAACGGCCTGACGGGCTCGTGGTCTGGATCTACCAGTTCAAAATCTCACCGCACAAGTCGATCCCGCAGATCGAGTCCGAATCCGAACGAACCGGAACCGCCACGCGTTTCGCCGACGCGCTGACCGCGATCTGGCACGGCCGCGCCGAGACCGACCGGTTCAACGAGCTGGTGATGCGGGCCGGCCTGAACTGGCAGCAGGTCTCGGTGCTGCGCAGCTATGCGAAATACCTGCGGCAGGCGGGTTTTCCGTACAGTCAGTCGCACATCGAGGCCGTCGTCAACGACCACGCCAAGACCGCCCGTTCGCTGGTCGAACTGTTCGAGGCGCTGTTCTGTCCGTTCGAGGACGAGCACGAGGACGCCCCGAAACGTCGTGACGCCCAGGCGGCCGCGGCGGCGGTGAGCGCCGACATCGACGCACTGGTTAGCCTGGACACCGACCGCGTGCTGCGGGCGTTCGCGTCGATGATCCAAGCGACGCTGCGCACCAATTACTTTGTCAGGCGGCAGGAGTCGGCTCGGTACGAGGACGTGTTGTCTTTCAAGCTCGATCCCGGCCTGATCGACGAATTACCGCTGCCGCGACCGAAGTTCGAGATCTTCGTGTACTCGCCGCGGGTCGAGGGTGTGCACCTGCGGTTCGGTTACGTTGCGCGTGGCGGCTTGCGCTGGTCGGACCGCCGCGAGGACTTCCGCACCGAAATCCTCGGGCTGGTCAAGGCGCAGGCCGTCAAGAACGCGGTGATCGTGCCTGTCGGCGCCAAGGGCGGTTTCGTCGTCAAGCAGCCGCCGACTCCGACCGGAGATGTCGCCGACGACCGCGAAGCGCAACGCGCCGAGGGTGTGTCGTGTTACAAGCTGTTCATCGCCGGTCTGCTCGATGTGACTGACAACGTCGACAAGGGGTCCGGACAGGTCACCCCGCCGCCGGATGTGGTGCGCCGCGATGGCGACGACGCCTATCTCGTTGTCGCCGCCGACAAGGGCACCGCGACGTTCTCCGACATCGCCAACGAGGTCGCCAAGTCCTACGGCTTCTGGCTCGGCGACGCGTTCGCCTCGGGCGGTTCGGTGGGATACGACCACAAAGCCATGGGCATCACCGCCAGAGGCGCGTGGGAGTCAGTCAAGCGGCACTTCCGCGAGATGGGTGTCGACACCCAGTCGGAGGACTTCACCGTCGTCGGTGTTGGCGACATGAGCGGCGACGTGTTCGGCAACGGCATGTTGCTGTCCAAGCACATTCGCTTGTTGGCCGCCTTCGACCACCGCCACATCTTCATCGACCCCGATCCCGACGCGGCGCGTTCGTGGGAGGAGCGCAAGCGCCTGTTCGAGCTGCCGCGGTCGAGCTGGGAGGACTACGACTCCTCGCTGATCAGCGAGGGTGGCGGCGTCTACAGCAGGGAGCACAAGTCGATCCAGATCAGCTCGCAGGCCCGCGCCGCTCTAGGCATCGACGACAACGTCGATGAGCTGACCCCTCCCAACCTGATCAAGGCGATCCTGAAGGCGCCCGCCGACCTGTTGTTCAACGGTGGTATCGGCACCTACATCAAAGCCGAATCCGAATCCGACGCCGATGTCGGCGACCGTGCGAACGATCCGGTCCGGGTGAATGGAAACCAGTTGCGGGCCAAGGTGGTCGGTGAGGGCGGCAACCTCGGCGTGACCGCGCTTGGGCGTATCGAGTTCGACCTCGCCGGTGGCCGCATCAACACCGACGCGCTGGACAACTCGGCTGGGGTCGACTGCTCCGATCATGAGGTCAACATCAAGATCCTGATCGACTCGCTGGTCACCGCGGGCAAGGTCAGCCCTGAAGACCGCACCGAACTGTTGTTGTCGATGACCGACGAGGTCGGCCGGCTGGTGCTCAGGGACAACGAGGATCAGAACGATCTGATGGGCACCAGCCGCGCCAACGCGGCAAGCCTGCTTCCGGTGCACTCGCGCATGATCAAGGCCTTCGTCGCCGACCGCGGCCTCAACCGTGAACTCGAAGCGCTGCCGTCGGAGAAGGAGATCCACCGCCGCACCGACGCCGGAATCGGTTTGACCTCACCGGAACTCGCCACGCTGATGGCTCACGTCAAACTTGCGCTGAAGGCCGACGTGCTGGCCAGCGAGCTGCCCGATCAGGAGGCGTTCGCCTCCCGGCTGCCGTGGTACTTCCCTGAGAAGCTGCGTGAGCCGTTCGCCGCGGAGATCCGGTCGCACGAACTGCGCCGCGAGATCGTCACCACCATGCTGGTCAACGACGTCATCGACACCAGCGGAATCACCTACGTGTACCGCATCAGCGAGGACGCCGGGGTGGGCCCACTGGACGCTGTGCGCAGTTATGCCGCGGCCAACGCGATCTTCGGGATCAACGACATCTGGCGGCAGATCCGCGCAGCGGGGGACGACGGTGTTTCGGTTGCGGTGACCGACCGGATGACCCTGGATCTGCGGCGGCTGGTGGACCGGGCCGGGCGCTGGCTGCTCAACTACCGTCCTCAGCCGCTGGCGGTAGGTGCCGAGACCAACCGGTTCGCGGCCAAAGTCGCGGCATTGACACCGCGGATGTCCGAGTGGCTGCGTGGTGAGGACGAGGCCATCGTGGCCAAGGAGACCGACGACCTCACCTCGCGCGGAGTCCCCGAGGATCTGGCGTACGAGCTGGCCACCGGGCTGTACCAGTTCAGCCTTCTCGACATCATCGACATCGGGGACATCGTGGAGCGCGAACCCGACGAGGTGGCCGACACCTACTTCGCGCTGATGAACTACCTCAACACCGATACCCTGCTCACCGCGGTGTCGCGGCTCGAGCGTGACGACCGCTGGCATTCGTTGGCGCGGTTGGCGATTCGCGACGACATCTACGGGTCGCTGCGCGCTCTGTGCCTGGACGTGCTGGCGGTGGGTGAACCTGAGGAGACGGGTGAGGAGAAGATCGCGGAATGGGAGACGACGAACGGTTCCCGGGTCGACCGCGCCCGTCGTACGCTCGACGAGATTCATGAAAGCGGTCAGCACGACCTCGCGACGCTGTCGGTGGCGGCGCGTCAGATTCGCAGCATGACACGGACCAGTGGAACGGGGACTTCTCGATGACAGGCGCTGATCTCGCGCGCACCACAAGTGGGGCGACGTTTGTCGCGCCGGTCCATGTGCGGTGGTCGGACATCGACATGTATCAGCACATCAACCACGCCACCATGGTGACGATCCTCGAGGAAGCCCGGATTCCGTTCCTGCGAGAACCGTTTGGCCCGGAGATCGAGACGATCGGCTTGCTCATCGCCGAGGTCAACATCGCGTACAAGGCCCAGCTGCGGCTGATCGACTCGCCGCTGCAGGTGACCATGTGGTCGAAGCGCGTGCGCTCGGTCGATTTCACCGTCGGGTACGAGGTGCGATCGGTGGGCGCGCCGCCGGACTCGAAGCCGGCGGTGATCGCGGACACCCAGTTGGCCGCTGTGCACATCAAAGAACAGCGGCTGCACCGGCTTTCGCCGCAGCAAAAAGAGTATCTGCAGCGCTGGACACGATGACGCGATCCGAGCGGGGCCTCTGGCTGACCGAGCTACCGCATCGCGGAGACCTGGCGACATTCGCCGAGCGGGCTTTGCGTCTTGACGAAGCCGCGGTGATCAGGTTGCGTCAACGGTCCGATGATGTGCTGGTCGCCTGGGTCGCAACGGGATTCGATGTGCTGGCCAGCCGGGTGGTCGAGGGTCGGGTCAATCCGCCGGATCTTTCCGCGGGCGCCGACACTCTGGTCGAGGGGCTGCGGACCATCGACGGTACCGGCTTCGTCGAACCCGGCTTCGCGCTGGATTCCGCCTGGCGCGGAGCGCTTCCGCCGGACTCCGGCTTCGTCCACCTCGACGATGTACCCGCCCGCGTCGTGCTCGACTTGGCGCAGCGCGGTGGGGAGTTGGCCAAAGAGCACTCCAGCAGTCACGGTCCACCGGTGTCGCTGCTGGACCAGGAGGTCGTCGCGGTCAGTTCGGGCGACGACAGCGTCGGTATCCCGATGAGGTGTGTATTCGCTTTGACAGCAATGGGTTTCCTGCCGCAGTCGGGATCAGCGGTAGGAGCTGATGAGATCGTACGGGTGCGGGTGACGCCGACGTGGCTGCGCGTCGACGCGCGGTTCGGTTCGGTGTACCGCCGCCGCGGCGACCCCGCCGTCGTCCTGCGCTGACCTTTCTTCCCGTCAGTGACCGTGTTTGCACAGCGACACGCCGCTACAGGAGTACATTTTGCGGTCGCTCGCGCCACCGCGAGCGCGCAGTCGCTAGACCAACCACGCCGCGCTGTCGGGCGGCAGTGCGCCATCGGACACCTCCGCGCTCGCCAGCAGCACCTGACCCTCCGGCAGCGGTATCGGCCGCGAGCCGGCGTTCAGCACGCACACCAGCCCGCCGGTGCGGTGAAACACCAGGCTGTCGGCGGGCGAGTCCAGCCACTCGACCGTCGAACCGTCGAATTCGGCACGCTGTGAACGCAATTCGAAAGCCCGACGGAAGAACGCCAGCGTCGAATCGGGGTCCGCCAACTGCTTCTCAACCGTCAGCGCTGACCATTCCGGGGGAATCGGCAACCAAGTGTCCGGGTTGTCCGAGAACCCGAACGGAGGGGTGTCGCCCTCCCACGGCATCGGAATCCTGCTGCCGTCGCGCCCGCGGCGGGTGTGCCCGGAACGCTCCCACACCGGGTCGCGCAGCGCCTCGTCGGGGAGGTCGGCGTTCGGCAGGCCCAGTTCCTCACCGTTGTAGATGAACACCGGCCCCGGCAGCGCCAGCATGACCAGCGCCATCGCCTTGGCGCGGGCCAAGCCGACGGCACCGCCGCCGTAGCGGGTGGGCACGCGGTCGACGTCGTGGTTGGCCAGCGTCCACGTCGGGATGGCGTCCACCAATTCGGCTGCGGCCATTGAGTTCTCGATCGCGTGACGAATGTCGGCGGCGTCGAACGCCGCGCGCAGGAGCCGGAAGTTGAAGCCCAGATGCAGTTCGTCGGGACGCACGTAGCGTGCGAACTGCTCGTTGTCGTAGACCCAGACCTCGCCGATCGCAACGGATTCCGGATAGTCGTCGAACACTCGCCGGATCCGGCGATGGATCTCGTGCACGCCGTCGTTGTTGAACCGGGGATCGTCGTCCATCTCGGCCAGCAGCATCTCGCGTCCCACAATCTTCATGTCGGGAAGCCCGGGCGGCTTGGCCATCCCGTGCGCGACGTCGATGCGGAAGCCGTCGATGCCGCGGTCGAGCCAGAACCGCAGCGTCCGTTCGAGGTCGTCGAATACCTCGGGGTTCTCCCAGTTGAGGTCCGGCTGCTCGGCGTCGAACAGGTGCAGATACCACTGGCCGGGGTTGCCGTCGGCTTCGGTCACCTGGGTCCACGCAGGCCCACCGAACACCGACAGCCAGTTGTTGGGGGGGTTCGAACCGCCGGGCCCGGTGCCGTCGCGGAAGATGTAGCGCTCGCGCTGCCGGCTGCCCGGGCTCGCGGCAAGAGCCGCCTGAAACCACGGATGCGCGGAGCTGGTGTGGTTGGGCACCAGGTCCATCGTCACCTTCATGCCCAGGTCATGGGCGGCGGCGGTGAGCCGGTCCAACGCCGCCAGGTCGCCGAACAGAGGGTCGACGTCGCGCGGGTCGGCCACGTCGTAGCCGTTGTCGGCCATCGGCGAGACCATCACCGGGTTGAGCCAGATCGCGTCGACGCCGAGCGCCTCGAGATAGTCCAGGCCGGATGTCACCCCGTCGAGGTCGCCGACCCCGTCACCGTTGCTGTCGCGGAACGAGCGCGGATAGACCTGGTAGAACAGCGCGTCAGACCACCAAGAATTCGTCATCAGAACGGCGCGTTCACCATCGAATGGGCGGCCATCTCGAGGTAGGCCAGCAGCTCTTTGCGGTGCTCGTCGTCGAGGGTGTCCGAGTCGATCTCCGCGACCGCGGTGTGCATACACCGCAGCCACGCGTCGCGTTCGATGTAGCCGATCCGGAACGGGGCGTGGCGCATCCTCAACCGCGGATGCCCACGCTGGTCGGAGTAGGTGCGGGGGCCGCCCCAGTACTGCTCGAGGAACATCCGCAGCCGCACCTCGGCCGGTCCGAGGTCCTCCTCGGGGTAGAGCGGACGCAGGATCTCGTCCTCGCGGACCAACTCGTAGAACCGCGCCACGATCACGCGGAACGTCTCGTGGCCACCGACTTCGTCATAGAACGACCTCTGTGGCTGTGTCACGCCGACCATTGTTCCTTGTTGCTGGATTCACCAGGTCAGGCGGGCGCACCACCCGATGTTCACCTGACTGACCTGCGAACACGTCGAGAATTGTCGTGCGATTCACAGGAATCCGTGGTGAACTGTCGGACGGAGGACGTATGGCGCATCGCAAGAAAGGCCCGTCCAAAAGGGCCGGCCAGCGGAGTCACGGTGCCGCGACCGCCCTAGCCGGGTCGGTGGTACCGGGCGCGCAGGCACGCGTCCTCCACAGCGTCGACATCCATCCGCCGAGTACCACCGAGGGGTCGATCTGGGGTCGTCGCCGTGTGCTGCTGCTGAACTCCACCTACGAACCGTTGACCGCTCTGCCCATGCGGCGGGCGGTCATCATGTTGATGTGCGGTAAGGCCGACGTCGTGCATGACGATCCCGGTGGGCCGGTCATCCACTCGGCGACCCGATCGATCGTGGTGCCCTCGGTCATCCGGTTGCGCTCCTACGTCCGGGTGCCGTACCGGGCGCGCATCCCGATGACGCGCGCGGCGTTGATGCACCGCGACCGGTTTCGCTGCGCCTACTGCGGGAGTAAGGCCGACACCGTCGACCATGTGGTTCCGCGCAGCCGCGGGGGAGTGCACTCGTGGGAGAACTGCGTGGCGGCCTGTTCGTCGTGCAATCATCGCAAGGCCGACCGGCTGCTCACCGAGCTGGGGTGGTCGCTGCGCACGGTGCCCGTTCCGCCGAAGGGCCAGCACTGGCGGCTGTTGTCCAGCGTCAAGGAACTCGACCCGTCATGGGTCCGATATCTGGGCGAGGGCGCGGCGTAAACGCGGCTGGTATACGGTTTGCGACGTGAGCACCACAACGACAATCCTGCTATTGACCTTGGTGCCGCTCGGGCTGACGGCTGTGCTTGCCCTGATGATCTGGAGCAAGAAGGGCCCACACCCGGCGAGCTACAAGATGTCCGACCCTTGGAAGCACGCCCCGATCCTGTGGGCGTCCGACGAGCCCGCCGATCACGGGCACGCGACCGGACGCAGTGTGGCGGCCGACTCGGCGGCCCACGGCGGAAACGTGGGTGAACACCAGTCCAACGCGGTGACGATTGGAGGCGGCGCCAGTGGCAAGTGGTGACGTTGCGGTAACCGGCCATCGGGCCGCGCTCGAGCACACCGACCTCCCGATGGGTTGGGTGGTCACCTCCAGCGGCCGGATCTCCGGTGTCACGCAGCCTGGTGAGCTGTCGTTGGACTACCCCTTCCCGACCAAGGACCTGGTGTTCCTCGACGACGCGCTCAAGTACGGCTCGCGGGCTTCGAAGGCCCGGTTCGCGGTGTACATCGGCGATCTCGGCGACGACACCGCGGCCACCGCGCGCGAGATCCTCGCTCAGGTGCCCACCCCGAACAACGCCGTGCTGCTGGCCGTCTCGCCCGATCAGCACGCGATCGAGGTGGTCTACGGCGCCGACGTCAAGGGACGCGGCATCGAAGAGGCCGCACCGCTGGGCGTCTCCGCGGCGGCGGCGTCGTTCAAAGAGGGCAACCTGATGGACGGGTTGATCAGCGCCGTGCGGGTGATGAGCGCCGGCGTCACCCCGGCCTGACCGCACCTTCCGTTGTTGCGCGAGAGTGCGTGTCTGACCACGACACGCCGCGCCAGCGCAGCGTTATGCGCACGTTCGCGGGCGCGTCACTGTGCATCGAGTGCGAGCTCAGCACGAATTTCGACGTAACGCTCGAGGAAGCGCCGCTCGTCGAGACGCTTGCGCCGCAGCCACGCGGTGACCTCGTCGTTGCACTTGCTGGTATTGCACGAGGCGCACGCCGGTACGACGTTGTCGATGGTGTACCGGCCGCCGCGGGAGATCGCCATGACGCAGTCGCGTTGCAGCGCTCGATCCGTCGCGCCGCAGTAGGCGCAGCCCTTCCACGCGTCTTTCAACGCTTGCCACTGTTGCGCCGTGAGGTCGTTGTCGACGGCGCCGAGTCGACGCTTACGCTTGCGGGCCGCCCTGGCCCGGCGAGTTCTGCTGACCGCCACGCGCTCAGCATGCACCGCGAGCGACCGCTCTTGTACGGCCCGACGCGGCGTGTCGGCGTACTGACACGGTCGCTCGCGCCGAAAAGGGGAGGTGCTCAGGTGACGTCGAAGGCGCGGGCGCGTAGGGACCGCTCTACGCCGGCTCGGCCCTCGATGACCAGACGCCGTAGCGGGGACGGCACATCGGGGTCGGCGAGGAACTGGTCGGCGGCGGCCAGCCCGTCCTCGCTGATGTCCCACCCCGGGTACAACCCGATGACCACGGTCTGGGCGACCTCGCTGGACCGCCGCTGCCACACGCCCGCGATCGCGCCGAAGTACCTCTCGCGGAACGGCGACAGCAGCGCCTGCTGACCGGGCTGAACGAAGCCGCCGATGATCGCGCGCGCGGTGATGTTGGCCAGCGTGTCGTCCTCGATCACCTGCTCCCACGCCGCTTCCTTGACCGCCAGTTCGGGTCGCGCGGCCGACGCTGCGGCGGCGTGCCGTCGTCCCGCCGCGGTCGGATCGCGTTGGGCCTCGGCGTCGATGAACGGCGTCTCCATGCCCTCGGCGTCGACGGCGCCCGCGGCGGCGAGTGCGGTCACGATGCGCCACCGCAAGTCGGTGTCGACGACCAGACCGGGCAGACCCTTGAGCGCGGGGTCTTCGTCCAGCAGCGCCGAAAGCACCTCCACATGCCGCGGACTGAGCACCGATCCGCACAGCGCGTTGACGTAGGCCAGTTGGTGATCGGAGCCGCCCTCGGCGCCGCGGGCCAGGTCGAGCAACCGGTCGGCGAACTCGGGCCAGCCCGACGAGCGCGCCCACTCCGGGTCGGCGTAGGAGTTCAGGGCCGTCTGGGCCTGCAGCAGAAGCCGTTGCAGCACACCGACTTCGGTCTCGGCGTACACACCGCCGCATACCAACGACACGAAGTCGCGGGCCTTGAGCTCGGCCTCGCGTGTCATCTCCCACGCCGCCGACCACGCAAGGGTGCGCGGCAGCGGCTCGGCGATGTCGGCGATGCGCGTCAGCACCGTCTGCAGCGAATCCTGGTCCAGCCGCAGCGAGCAGTACGTCAGGTCGTCGTCGTTGACCAGGATCAGCTTCCCGCGCGGAACACCGTGCAGCGCAGGCACGTCCGTGCTCGAACCCTCGATGTCGAGTTCCTCGCGATGCACCCGCACCAGCTTGCCGGAGCCGTCGTCGTCGTAGATTCCGACCGCGAGGCGATGCACCCGGGTCTCACCGGCGCCGGGCGCAGCCCCGCTCTGGTCGATGGCGAACCGGGTGAACCGGCCCTCGGCGTCGAGGTCGAAGTCGGGGCGCAGCGTGTTGAGGCCCGTCGTCTTGAGCCACTGCTGTCCCCATCCCGACAGGTCGCGCCCCGAGGCCTTCTCCAGCGCGCCCAGCAGGTCACCGAATGTGGCGTTGCCGAACGCGTGGTCGCGGAAGTAGTCGCGCAGGCCGGAGAGAAACTCCTCCTCGCCGACGTAGGCGACCAGTTGCTTGAGGACGCTGGCGCCCTTGGCGTAGGTGATCCCGTCGAAGTTCACCTCGACGGCCGCCAGATCGGGGATGTCGGCGGCGACGGGATGGGTGGAGGGCAGTTGGTCCTGGCGGTACGCCCACGACTTCTCCACGTTCGCGAACGTCGTCCACGCCTCGGTGTACTCGGTGGCTTCTGCCTGGCACAGCACCGAGGCGAACGTCGCGAAAGACTCGTTGAGCCACAGGTCATCCCACCACTGCATGGTGACCAGGTCGCCGAACCACATGTGCGCCATCTCGTGCAGGACGGTCTCGGCGCGCCGTTCGTAGGAGGCTCGGGTCACCTTGCTGCGGAAGACGTAGTCCTCGAGAAACGTCACCGCCCCGGCATTCTCCATCGCGCCGGCGTTGAACTCCGGTACGAACAGCTGGTCGTACTTACCGAACGCATACGGGATGCCGAAGTTGTTGTGGTAGAAGCCGAATCCCTGCTTGGTCTCGGTGAACAGCCGTTCGGCGTCCATGAACTCGGCCAGGGTCTTGCGGCAGAACAACCCCAGCGGAATGTCGCCGTGGTCGTCGCTGTAGACGTCGTCCCAGCGTGCGTAGGGACCGGCGACGAGCGCCACCAGGTACGTGCTCATCCGTGGGGTCGCGGCGAAGGTGTGCCGCTTGGCGGCACCGGCGTCCTCGATGTTGACGGTGGCGCCGTTGGACACGACCTCCCAGTGTGACGGCGCAGTCACCGTGACGTCGAAGGCCGCCTTGAGATCCGGTTGGTCGAAGCACGCGAACATCCGCTTGGCGTCGGCGGTTTCGAATTGCGAGTACAAATACACCTCGTCGTCGACGGGGTCGACGAACCGGTGCAGACCCTCTCCGGTGTTGGAGTAGCGGCAATCGGCGTCGACGACAAGGACGTTGCGTCCGGCCAGTCCGGTCAGCGCGATGCCGGTCGATTCGACATAGCCAGACACATCGATGTCGCGGCCGTTGAGGGTGGCGCTGTGGATCGTGTTGGCCGCGATGTCGATGTAGGTGTCGGCGCCGGGGAGGGCGTCGAATTCGACGGTCGTTTTGGACCGGAACGTGCGCTCACCGGGCTTGCCCGCGCCGTCGGTCAGGTCGAGTTCGATGCGGTAACTGTCGACGGTGACCAGGGCGGCGCGCTCGACGGCTTGGTCGCGGGTCAGGTTGGGAAGTGCCACCCGACCAACCTATAGCCCGCGTCGCCCGAGGGCGCGTCGCACGTGCTGCGTCAGAAACCCGGGATGGCCCGCGCCGCGGGCAGCCAGTCCATCACGGTGCCGTTGCCCACTGACGCCAACATCTGCGGGCAGTACATCGAGATCGCGATGCCGGTGAAGAACGCCGCGATGTCCGGTGGGATGCCGTTGTCGGACACCTGCGTGTACACCTTGGCGAGGTTCTTGCCCGGTTCGACGAGCATCGGGCAGACGGATTCCCCGAGCGCGACCATGTTCACGGGGTTGTCGACGGACATGCCTGCGCCGCGAAGTGCGGCCAGGAAGGCGTCGTCGGTCGTGTCGGCTTGGGCCGGTGCGGCGAACGTCGTTGCGACCGCCGCCAGACCGACCCCCAACGCCAGAGCGCGTACTCGAAGATCAACAGGTTTATTCACTTCGGTAACGATTCTTCACATTGGTCACATCAGGAACACGGTTCGATCACCGTTTGCACTCTTAGGCGTTTCTCATATCGCGGCCTGCGAAGTGGGCCGCTATAGGCGCCGCCGCGGGGGAACACTCCAAGCGCGACCGCAGTTGTCAGAAATGGACTCTGCCCACCCCGCGCCCGGAAGGATTCGCCCATGTCCGAGAAGTCCGTCGCAGAACTCTGGTTCGACCCGCTGTGCCCGTGGTGCTGGATCACCTCGCGCTGGATCCTCGAGGTCGAGAAGGTCCGCGACATCGACGTGAGCTTCCGGGTGATGAGCCTCGCGGTGCTCAACGAGGGCCGCGACCTGCCCGAGGAGTACCAGGAGGCGATGAAGAAGGCGTGGGGGCCGGTGCGGGTCGCCATCGCCGCCGAACAGGCCAAGGGTCGCGAGGTCCTCGGCGGGCTGTACACCGCGATGGGAACCCGCATCCACAACCAGGGCATCGAGGACTTCGACGTGGTGATCAAGGAGTCGCTCGTTGAGGTCGGACTACCGGCCGAACTCGCGGAGGCCGCAACCACCGACAAATACGACGAGGCGCTGCGCAAGAGCCACCACGAGGGCATGGACCCCGTCGGCGAGGACGTGGGCACGCCGACCATCCATGTCAACGGTGTCGCATTCTTCGGACCCGTGCTGTCGCGAATCCCGCGCGGCGAAGAGGCGGGCAAGCTGTGGGACGCCTCGGTGACCTTCGCGTCCTATCCGCACTTCTGGGAGCTCAAGCGCACCCGCACGGAGTCGCCGGAATTCGACTGAGCGGGGCCCGGGTCGGGCCGACGGCGTCTGCCACAATGACGGCCATGCGCGTCTACCTGGGAGCCGATCACGCCGGCTTCGACCTCAAGCAGGCCATCGTCGAGCACCTGCGCAGTTCCGGGCACGAGCCGATCGATTGCGGGGCGTTCGTCAACGACCCCGACGATGACTATCCCGCGTTCTGTATCGCTGCCGCGCAGCGGACCGTCGGCGATCCGGGCAGCCTCGGCATCGTGCTCGGCGGCTCGGGCAACGGCGAGCAGATCGCGGCCAACAAGGTCCCCGGCGCACGCTGCGCGCTGGCGTGGAGCATCGAGACCGCCAAACTCGCACGCGAGCACAACAACGCCCAGCTGATCGGCATCGGCGGGCGCATGCACACCGTCGAGGAGGCGCTCGCGATCGTCGATGCGTTCGTGAGCACCCCGTGGTCGGAAGCCGAACGGCACCAACGTCGTATCGACATCCTCACCGAGTACGAACGCACCCACGTCGCGCCCCCGGTACCCGGCGCCTAGGGATGCCGGAAGGCCACACTCTGCACCGGCTCGCCCGGTTGCACCAGCGGCGCTTCGCTCGGGCACCGGTGATGGTGTCCAGCCCGCAGGGCAGGTTCGCCGACGGCGCCGCCGCCGTCGACGGGCGGGTGCTCAAGAAGGCCACCGCCTACGGCAAGCATCTGTTCCACCACTACGAAGGTGGCCGGGTGGTGCATGTGCATCTCGGGTTGTACGGCACGTTCACCGAGTGGGCGCTGCCTGCGGGGACGGCACCACCGCCGCCGGTGGGACAGGTCCGGATGCGGATGATCGGCGCTGAGTACGGCACCGACCTTCGGGGGCCGACGGTGTGTGAGGTGCTCGCCGAACCGGAGATCGCCGACGTCATCGACCGGCTCGGACCCGATCCGCTTCGCCGTGACGCCGACGGATCGCTGGCGTGGGCCCGAATCCGCAAGTCGCGCAGGCCGATCGGGGCGCTGCTGATGGACCAGACGGTGATCGCCGGGGTAGGCAACGTGTATCGCAACGAGTTGCTCTTTCGGCACGGCATCGACCCGCACCGGCCGGGCATCCGCATCGACGAGGACGAGTTCGACGCGATGTGGACCGACCTCGTCGCGTTGATGCGGATCGGGTTGCGGCGCGGCAAGATCCACACCATCCGCCCCGAGGACGACCACGGGCTGCCCTCGTACGGGCCCGGACGGCCCCGCACCTACGTCTATCGGCGGGCGGGCGAGCCGTGCCGGCTGTGCGGCACCGAGATCCGCACGAAGGTGATGGAAGGCCGCAACCTGTTCTGGTGCCCCACCGACCAGACGTAGGCACCGCGGCTGGGTCAACGTGACGGGCGCTCCTGCGCGACAATCGGCGCGTGGAGTTGATTCTCGTCGTCGTCGGAGCCATCGTCGTCACCGCTGTCGCACACCGGCGCGGCCTCGAACCGGCCCTGGTCATCGTCATCATCGGCGCCGCTGTGTCGTTTCTGCCGGATTTCGAGCCACCCGAACTGGATTCGCACATCCTCCTGACGGTGGTGTTGCCGCCGCTGCTGTACTCGGCGGCGCTGAACTTCTCGTTCCCGACGTTCCTGCGCAACATCAGGCCGATCCTGGGCCTCGGCGTCGGGCTGGTCGTGGTGACCGCATTCGCGGTGGCGGCCTCGGCGTGGCTGGTGGTGGTGCCCCTGACGTTCGCCACGGCCCTGGTGCTGGGCGCGATCGTGGCGCCGCCGGACGCGGTGACCGCGGTCGCTGTCGGACGCAAGCTGGGCCTGCCGAGGCGGGTGATGGCGATCCTGACCGGAGAGAGCCTGATCAACGACGCCGCTGCGCTGACCCTGTTCTCGATCGCGGTGGTGCAGGTCACCGGCGGACACATCTTCATCCACAACCCGTTGCTGTTGTTCGGCTACAGCGCCGTCGTCGGGCCGATCGTGGGCGCGCTGCTCGGTTACGTGACGCTGTGGATCCGCAGGCGACTGGCCAATCCGGGGTTGGAGACGGTGCAGGGCCTCGTGGTGCCGTTCGCGGCGTTCATCGTCGCCGAGGAATTGCACGCATCGGGGGTGTTGGCCGTCGTCGTCGCCGGCTTCGTGGTGGCCAACGGCACGCTGTCGGCCGGGTACCAGACCCGGCTGCAGGAACGGTATGTGTGGAACTCCGTCGACGTGTTGCTCGAGGCGTTCGTGTTCGCCTACATCGGGTTGCATCTGCGCTTCGTGCTCGAGGACCTGCAGGAGGCGCACGAGTCGCTGGCCGAGGTCGCTGTGGCGTCGCTGGTCGTGCTGGTCATCGTCTTGGTGATCCGGCCGCTGTCGGTGTTCGCCATCTTCGGGCGCAACAAGCTGTCCCAGCACGTCGAGACGCGGTTGAGCGTTCCCGTACCGGCAGGCGGAGGTCGCGGTGCGCTGGGAACCAGGCGGCGCAACAACCCGCCGGGTAAGTGGCGGTCACGCGTCGACCGGCGGTCGCTGTCCTGGCGGGAGAACGTGGTCGTGTCGTGGACGGGGATGCGCGGGGTGGTGACTTTGGCTGCGGCCGCGGCCATTCCGGCGACGACGGTCACCGGCGAGCCGTTTCCCGAGCGGGCCACCATTCAGGCCATCGCGTTCGTGGTCAGCGTCGGCACGCTGCTGCTTCAAGGCTCGACGCTGCCAATCCTGATCCGGCGGCTGCACATTTCGCGGTTCTCCGACGATCACGCGGTCGATCGCGAGGAGGAACTCAAGGCCGAACGCGTCGTGCACGACGCCGCCGATCGGGTGCTGGCCGACTTTCGGGCCAATCCGCCTGCGGGGCTGAGCTCTCGCGTGGCCGCCGAGATCGAGGCGACCATCGCCCGGCACTCGCAGGACGCCGACGAGATGCCGGACCCCGAGGCGCATACGAAGCGCTCCGAGGTGTTCGCCGCGCTGTACCGCGACGTGCTCACCCACCAGCGCGCCGCGCTGATCGCCGAACGCGACGAGGGCCGCATCGAAGACGAGGCGGTCCGCGCGATGCTCGAACGGCTCGACCTACAGGAGGCCGGGGTGTCGGCGCGTCTGGAGAGCCGGCTGTAGCAGAAGGTCAGAAGCCGCCGAAATCGCCGAAGCCGCCGCCGATGTCACCGCCGCCGCCCCAGTCGCCGCCGCCGTCACCGCCCCAGTCGCCTCCGGGATCCTGGCCTTGGTCGAGCCCCTGGTCGTATCCCTGGGCGAAGCCTTGTTCATAGCCGCTGCCGTGCATGCCGGAGAACAACGCGTCGAACAGCAGCACCGAGCCCAGGCCCCAGGCGCCGGCGACGAGCGCTGGCTTCCACCACGGCTCGGAATACCAACCCGCAGGCACCGGCCGACCCGCGACCCGGCCGCCGGGGTAGTAGTTCGGGGTGCGCTCGGATGGCGTCGGCGAGGCCTCGATCTCGCGGCCCTCGAATTCGACCTTGCGCTCCTCGGTCACCGTGCCCGCTGACCGCTGGCCGGCGAGCGTTTCGAGTTCGGGGCCGGGATCCATGCCCATCGCGACGCGAGCGGCGCGTACGTAGTAGAGGCCCTCGAGCGCGCTCTCCTTGGCGAGCAACGCCTGCTTGGCGGTGTTGGCCTGGTCGATCTGCGACCCGGCAGCGGTGTAGCGCTCGGACGCGTCGGCCAGCGCCTGCTTCGACGCGTCGTCGTTACCGGTCAGGCCGATCACCTGACCGCCGAGACGTTCGATGACGCGGCGGGCGTCGGCTTTCGCGTCCTCGAGCGAGGCGGCCTTGCGCCGGTCAGAAGCCCTCATCGCGGCGTAGGCCACGACGCCGAGAGCGACGATGACCAGGACGACGAGAACGAGCAGAACACCGTTCATAGCGCCCAGCGTACCCAGCGTGAACGCGAAAACCGGATCGCGGACGGTGTGGCCGGGCGGTCACGCGCGTTGTCCGTCGGTGCGCTGTACCGTGGCGGTCCGTGGCGGTCTCGGGCAAACCCGGTCAACCGGGCCCCCGATTTTCGTTCGGGCGTCAATTTGCGTACCGTGAACTGGGTGACGCGGTGGGTACGCAGATTCGACGACTTCCTTAACCGCCTGCTCGAACAGCATGCGCGTGAGGCAGGCGAGAGCGTCGACACGTACGTTGCCCGTGCGGTTGCGGCGCAAATGGCCACCGATTTGAGGCGCGCCAACGATCCGAACATCGCCGACCTGCAAACTCATCTTGCCGCGGTGGGCGTGCTCGACGAGGAGGCGATGCCAGACGTGTCGGCCGTCATTGCCGACCCTGACCGACTTGCCGCCCTGCACGACACCGGCTTGCTGGACTCGCCGCCGGAGGTTATCTACGACCGGATCACCCGGGCCGCGGCCGAAGCGCTCGACACTCCCTTCGCGATGGTGTCGCTTGTCGACGTCGATCGACAGTTCTTCAAAAGTGCCGTCGGTCAAGAAAGCACCTCACCGGAGGATCGGCAGACACCGATCGAGCGCTCGGTGTGTCAGTACGCGGTGGCCAATGGCGCGCCGCTGATCCTGGAGGACGCGCGGGCCGATCCGACTTTCAAGCAGCATCCCGCGGTGCGGGACGGGACGGTGGTGGCCTACCTCGGCATACCGCTGATGGACGAAGCGGGCAATGCCGTTGGGACACTGTGCGTGTACGACACCAAGCCACGCCTGTGGAGTACGGGTCATCTTCAGGTGCTCAGCGACCTCGCCGCGCTCGCCGCAGAACGCATGTTCCACTCGGGCTCCTAGCCACAGCGATGAGCGGGCCGTTCGGCTCCCCGATTTGGCTGGATCTTCGGCGTCATGACTTAGACTGGCAACGTTTGCGGACGCAGACACTTCTGTGCACGTCGGGTTTCCATCGGGGGGAGAATGCAGCCTGACGCGAAATCGCCCACCCGCGATTCGCAGCCTCGGCTCAGGACTACGGTCCCGCAGCTCACGGCCGTGCCGTCACCCACTTCTCGCGGTGGGAAGTCCGGCTGGATCGAAACCCTTCGTGCCGAGTCGGGTTATGTGGCGCTCACTGTCGGCTTGGACGTCTGGGCCGCGGCGTGGTCAGTCGGGATAGCGCTTTGGCTGACGCCGGGCCCGATTCATGAACGGAACATCTCCGCAATCTCGTGGCTCTTCGTGCCGATCCTCCTGGTGATCATGCACACCCGATCGATGTACAAGCGCAAGCTCGGCCACAGCTTCCTCGACGACTTCGAACCCGTCGAAACCTCGGTAGCGGTATCTGCGCTGGCGACACTCACCGTCATGCTTGTGCTCGTACCCCCATTTCCGACCGGCTCGGTGGTCGTGGAGTACGTCCGCCCAAGCGAATTGGCCATCCGCATCTGGGTCTGTGCGGCCATCCTGCTGCCTGCGAACCGTCTCATCCGATCGTTGGCCGAGCGCTACCTTCGGCGAAGGCACGGCTTCGGATCGTCGGCGCTGATCATCGGTTCCGGTCCGTTCGCCCATCAGCTCATCACACGGATGCGTCAGATCCCCGACTACGGTCTGCACCCCGTCGGGGTGCTCGACGACACTCGTCCGAGCGCCGCGGAATTGGCCGACGTGCCGTACTACGGATCCACCGCCAACCTCGAAGTCGCCGCTCAGGCCACGGGCGCCAAGGAGCTCATCGTGGCGCCGTCGTCGACTCCCGACGACGAGCTGGCCCTCAGCGCCCAGTTGGCCCACAACCTGGGCCTGCGCGTGCGCGTCGTGCCTCGATTGATGGACGTCATCGGCGGCGCAACCTACGTCGAGCACCTCGGTGGCATCCCGCTGCTGGTGCTCTCCCACACGGACCCGAAGGGGTGGCAGTTCGCCGTCAAGCATGCCTTGGGCCGACTGATCGCCGCGGTCCTGCTGATCGTGATCTCGCCCCTGTATCTCACGCTGGCGATCCTGGTGAAGCTGAGTTCGCCAGGCCCTGTCTATTTCCGTCAGGAACGCGTCGGACGCGACGGCAAGGTCTTCGACTGCCTGAAGTTTCGCAGCATGCGACCCGTCGGCGCGGCCACGAAAGCGTTCGCGTTGAAGGACGGTTCGGCGCCCGGGGGAGTGGAAGGCGACGACCGGCGCACTGCGATCGGCAAGTTCATGCGCAAGGCATCCCTCGACGAATTACCCCAACTGGTCAACGTGGTGCGCGGGGACATGACGCTGGTGGGCCCGCGCCCCGAGCGACCGGAGTTCGTCGAACTGTTCGAGATGCAGGTGCGACGCTACGGCGACCGCCACCGAGTGAAGGCGGGCATCACCGGTTGGGCCCAGGTGCACGGACTTCGGGGCCAGACCTCGATCGCCGACCGGGCGGAATTCGACAACTACTACATCGAGAACTGGTCGCTTCTGCTCGATTTCAAAATCCTGGTCCTGACTGTGCTTGCGGTGCTGAAACCCGCAGAGTAGGAACAATTCGGCGACCCGGGGCGGTCGGAGTACTAGACCTTCAGCAACCCGGACTCGTGGTAGCGGCGTTCCTTGTTGACCTGCCAGGGGTCGACACTCTCGCCGAAGTACCGCTTGACGCTGTGCATGGCACTGAGCATCGCGTGGTCCTGGTTGTCGTAGCGGTGCATGCCGTTGCGTCCGATCGGATGCAGGGACGGGTAGTGCTTGCGCAGGTAATCCCGAATCTGGGCGACGCTTGTCTCCATCGCCGGATTGCAGATCGGATAGGCGAACTGCGAGCGGACCACCATGACGCGCTCGATCGCGGACGGATCGAAACCCAGTGTGTGCAAGTCGCTTTCGACCATCTGCCGCATGTAATCGTCGTCGGCGGCCCACAGCGCCGAGCCAGCGCCGATGAAGTACTCGAATCCCAGGTATGTTCCGTCCCACTCGGGTGGAGTGAGGTCGTCGGACCATTGGCGGTAGTTCTGGATACGTCCCACCCGCAGGTCCATGCCCGGCGTGTACACCCAGTTGAAAGGGAGCTCGCGGCGCTGTCCGAGGGCAACCGCGACCGTGATCAGCCCACGGTGCTTCAGTTGGGCGGCAGCCTCCCAAATGTGCTGTGGCGGCGCGGGTTCCAGGGCATTGACCAACATCTGCAGGGGCATGCTGGAAAAGACCGCATCGCCGGTCGCACTGCCTCCGTCGCGCAGTTCGACCGTCCACCTTCTGCCATCGAAGCCCAGCTTGGCCACCGGTGAGTCGAGCGACGGTTCGACACCGAATTTCGCCAGCTCTGCTGCTGCGGCGTCCCAGAGCTGACCGGGCCCGCGGCGGGGATAGAGAAACGCATCGGCGGCCATCGCGTCGCGGCCGCCCCACACGATCGGCTTGATCCGCTGCTCGGCCCAATCGCTGGTGAGCTGAGCGGGCTCGGCGAGCCATGTCTTGCGAACGTACCCGTCGAAGAACATGCGGTACCAATAGTTGCCGAACTGATACCGGCCCCACTCGAGGAAGGTCGCAGAGTCGTCGAGCGAACGCCCTCCACGTCGAAGCCTGGACCACAGAAGACTGCCTAGACCCCGTGCTCCGCGCCCATAACCCAACTGAGTCAGCAGGTTTCGGCCGAGAAGCGGGTAAGGCACGAAATGGCCGTCGACGAGCATGGCGGAGCGCCTCGACACCGAGTGCCACTCTTCGGCCGGAAGCAGAGATTTCCAGAGTTCGAGTATCTGCTCGTTCTTGGTGAAGAAGCGGTGGCCACCGGGGTCGACCCGGAAACCGTGCTCACCAGGGGTGCGCGCCAGACCTCCGACGTTCGACGATGCCTCGAAGACTTGGGCTGCGACGCCGTTCTTCGCCAGCTCGAGACTCGCGGTGAGGCCGGCGGGTCCTGCCCCGATGATCAAGGGGCGCCGATCGGAGTGCATCGGTGTCTACCGTCCCCGGAGCTGCGGCGTGCGCCGGTAGTCGTCGATGAACTCGTCGATGTGTCGCTCCTCGAGTTCGTTGAGCGGCGTCGTCAAGAACCGCAGTTGTGCGTACTGGGTCTGCAGCGGAAGAAAGCCGCTCAGCAGCGGCTCGGGGGAGGTGCGGATGACCAGGTCCACATCCTCGATGTCGAAGGCACCGCGGATTTCGCCGCCCCGTTTCTGCGCTTGCTGAAGAGCTGTTCGTAGCTCGTCGTTCGCGTCGTAGGCGGCGAGGATGTTGATCCGGAATTCTTCGCCGCGCATAACCGATTCGGCGCGCTCGGCTGCCGCGACGTACTCCGAGGGCAGCACCGTGCGGTCGCCGTGCAACCGCACACTGCAGTCGTCGGGCTCGAAGCGGTCGGGAATCAAGTGGGTGAGGAAGTGGATCGAGGCGTT
This sequence comes from Mycobacterium lehmannii, assembly GCF_001499925.1. NCBI lineage: Bacteria > Bacillati > Actinomycetota > Actinomycetes > Mycobacteriales > Mycobacteriaceae > Mycobacterium > Mycobacterium lehmannii. The sequence continues at coordinate 113,756 of NZ_LQIR01000023.1, read as the reverse complement.
GAACACCGGCTCGAGTTCGGCCTGACTGCGGGCGAGATTGGCCCGGCTGAGGTTGTACACCGAGACGGTCCGCACGTTGTGACGGCGCAGCACCTGAAGGATGTCGGCTACCTTTTCCGCGCCCTGTAGATACGCCTCAGCCAAGGAGATGCCGCGACTTTTCGCCCATCGACGCATACCGTCTGGTATCAAACCGACATGGGCAGGCTCGAAGCCCGTCAATACACGCAATCTATCCCCCCGTAAGCACACTTATAGCCCTGAGTAAGGGTACTTATTGCATTCCCATAAGTCCACTTATCCAAACATTCCCGCCCGCGCCTCATCGCGACGGCCCTTGGGGCGGGTCCGCACGCGGGGTCAAGCGGGAGGAATCGTCCGTCCTGATCTTGGACGGTAAAGGAGGATCCGTACTGGGCGCACTTCCACCCGGCTCTTTCCACCGCCGGCGAGCGGCGGCTGTCTCGCGCGAGAAGTCGATCGGGCCCATTGAAACCCCTTTTAATTGTTCCTTCCTAGATAGGTATGCCACCGACAGTCATGAGTCAAGTTATTGACAAAAAAAGGATGACATTCCATTGAACGAGATATGGCCGAAATATGGCATTCGGTGTCAATAGGCCGACTTTAGAGTCAGAAAACGTGTCGCCAACCTGCAAAAGCAGCAAATTGTCAAGCCGTATCACCCGAGCAGGTCTCGGTAGCGTGCTTGCCGATGAAACGAGTGCAAGAGGGTGGTGCGCGACCGGGGGCGGCGCCGTTTCTGTTCCGGAAGCGTCAATTTCAGCGAAGAAGTGAAGTTCGTCGTGGGTGTTCCGGTGGGCGGGGTGACTCCCCGAGGAGTCGCGAGACCGGAACCGATCCACCGCCTTTCGTCAGCGCAATCCTGGTCGGACTGACACCATCGACAGGCCGGTCGACACCGGCAGGAAAGGTGGGTCGGCGGTGGCCGTGGCGCAGAGCCGTTATCGGGTACTGCTGGGGTTCGGCGCCTTCTATTTCATGGGCGCGCAGTTGGGCAGCGTTCTGGCGGTCCTGCCGTTCCTTCTGGTGGCCGAGGACATGGACATGGCGGCCGGGTTCGTCGTCCCGAGCTTCAGTATCGGTTTCGTGCTCGGGAATGCGATGTCATCGCTGCTGCTCAAACGGTCACGGCACCGCCCGAACGTCGTCATCGCCGCCGCCGCGGGCACCATCGCCGTCCTGACCGCAATTGTCGCCACAGCCGCGCTGCACAACACGCTGGTGGTGTTCACGTTCCTGTCGTCGTCGGTGCTCATCGGCGGTGCGATGGGAGTGGCGAACAACGCCTTCGCCGAGATCATCTCGCGCATGGTCACCGCGGCCCGGCGCAACGAGCTGGTGCTCAACCAGCAGGCGCTCGGAGCCATCCTGACCGTCGCGGCCACGTTGCTGCTCATCCCGCTGCTGCCCAACCGCGACACCGCAGACGGACATCTCGATGTGCTCTGGTTGGGCGCCGCCGCGATGGGCATCGCCTTCGTGGCCGCGTTCATCGTCGGACCGGCGAGGCCGGGCCCGGTGGCTGCACCACGCCGTCTCGTCGACGATTTCCGCGAAGGGCTCGCCGTGCTCCGTACCGCCCGCTGGTACCGGGTGTTCCTGACCACGCAGATCGTCTTCGTCCCGATCCTGGTGAACGAGACGTTCTTCGCGCTGCGGACGTCGCTGGCCCATGTCGACACCGCCGGCAGCCTGCACATGATCGTGATCGGTTCGGCGGCAGGGCTCGTCGCCGGTTCGTTCCTGTGGCGCAACGTGTTCGGCCGCGCCGGGGTACGCGGAATGCTCGTGTCGAGCGCGTTCGTGAGCTGCGTCGCGACGGCGATCTGCCTTGCCAACGAACTGATCTTCGACGAGCCACGCTTGTGGGTGTACGGCGGCGTCTTTTTTCTCGTCGTCTTGTCGAACGCCGCGATCGCGGCCGCGATGGTGTCGTGGATCAGTGCGTTCGCCGCCGAAGAACAACGCGCAGTTCTGATCAGCTTCGCCGCTACGCTCACCGCTGTGGTCACCGGGATCCTCGGCGCGGGCTTCGGCCTGCTGGCTCAGGTCGTCGCAATCTGGCCGGTGTTCGTCGTCTTCATGCTGTGTGTACTGGCCGTTGTGGTGGCGACCCGCGCACCCGACCGCGCAGAGGTGGCCGCGTGAGGTCGATGAGCCGATCTTTCGAGGAACTCGTCGCCGAGGCGGTCGCGGAGCCCATCGACGGGTGGGACTTCTCCTGGCTCGACGGCCGCGCCACCGAGGAGCGGCCGTCGTGGGGTTTCCAGCGTCTGCTCAGCCGGCGGCTGGGCGAGGTGTCAGCGGCGCTGGACCTCTACACCGGCGGGGGTGAGGTGCTCGCGGGGGTAGACAAGTTCCCGCCGACGATGGCGGCTACCGAGTCGTGGCCACCCAACGCGGCCAAAGCGACTCGTCTGCTTCATCCTCGCGGCGTCGTGGTTCTGCAGACTCGAGGCGAACCGCCGTTGCCGTTCGCCGACAACGCTTTCGACCTGGTGAGCAGTCGCCACCCCATCGCCGTCTGGTGGACCGAGATCGCCCGGGTCCTGCGGCCGGGCGGAACCTATCTGGCCCAGCATCCGGGGCCGGCGACTGCGCTCGAGCTCATCGAAGCCGTCATGGGCCCGATGCCGGAGCTGGGCGCGCACATGGAGCCCTCCGTCCAGGCCGCGCAGGCGGAGGCAGCGGGTCTGCAGGTCGTCGACCTACGCCTTGAGACGCTCACTTCGGAGTATTACGACATCGGCGCGGTCGTCTACTTTCTGCGCAAGCTGATTTGGACGGTGCCGGATTTCACCGCGGAGCCGTACCTGACGCGCCTGCGCACGGTGCACGAACACATCGAAGCGCACGGGCGGTTCGTCACCCATCCCACTCGGGTTCTCGTGGAGGCCCGAAAGCAGCTGTAGCGTCCTGGGATTCAGCGAGCCGGGAGCGGCTGTTGTTTCGCCCACTCGATGTAGCGATCGATGCCCTCCCAGATCTTCACCTCGGGAGCGAAGCCGATCTGCTGCGCGAATTCGATGGAGGCCGGAAAGCGGGTCACCTCCCCGGGCCGCGCGGGCCCGTTCACCACCCTCGTGCCGAATCTTTCCGCGATGTAGTCGGCGATGTCGCGTACACGCGTGTTCACGCCGCTGGCGACATTGATGGCGCGGCCCGCCAACTCCGGCGTGTCCAACACGAGGCGGTATGCGTTCACCACGTCGCTGACGTGGAGGTAATCCCTGGTGGCACTTCCGTCCCCGAAGATCACAAGGTCCTCGCCCGTCAACGCCTTGCGGACGAGGATCGGGATGAGCGCCCCGTACGCGCCGCTCTTCTGGCGTTCACCGAAGATGTTGAATGGTCGGACGATCGCGACGTCCATGCCGTAGGAGCGGTAGTAGGAGTACGCGAGGCGATCGGCGGCAGCCTTCGACGCCGCATACGGACTGTTCGGCTTCAGTTCGGCGGTTTCGTCCAGCAGCGAGCCCGGGCCCAAGCGATGTCCGTCGCCGTACACCTCGCAGGTCGACGCGAGGATCACCCGCGCGCCGTGTTCGCGGGCGGCCTCCAGAACGTTCTGGGTCCCCACCACATTGGTCTCGATAAAGCTCTTCGGGTCGCTGAGCGACTTGTCGACGTTGACATTTGCCGCCAGGTGAAAAACCACCTCGTGATCGCGCACCGTCTTGCTGACCAATTCCCAGTCGGTGACCGAACCGAACACGACGTCGGCCCGGTCATCGTTCGCGATGTCGGCCAGGTTCTGCTTGCCGGTCACCGAGAAGGTGTTCAGGACGGTCACGCGGTGTCCGGCAGCGAGGAGGGCTTCGCAAAGGTGGCTCCCTTGGAAGCCGGCACCGCCGGTAACGAGGACCCTCACCTAAAGTGCTCCCGTCTCAAGACATATGCCGCATTATGATTACCACCCGGCGCCGCTGGCGGTATGCGAAAAGGATGCATCAAATGTGCGACGTCGCCGCGGAATATCGGGGACAGATCGAGGCGTGGTGCACTCACCCCGCCCTGACCGAACTGGTCGACATGTTCGGCGGAAGCGTTCCGCGAGGCCAGACATTGAGCGAACGGCTCGCGTTCCTGGACGAGTTCAGCGAGGTATGGGACTACCGGGGCAAAGCGCGGCGCCAGAGTGCGGTCCGGTTCCACAACCAGGACGCCGGCGGGGCGGTCCGGTGGCTGATCCCTCGTCTCGAGCTGCCTGATGATCACCTCGAGCGGATCGAGAAATTGGCGGACCAGCTGGGACTCATCGCCGAGTTACAGCCCGCCGGAACCGACTTCGATCACCTCATCGTCATCGGCGGCGGGCGGTACACGAACCTGCTGCGAACACGCTACGCGGGGGAGATGGTCGCGAGCCGCCGAGTCGGCAATGTCGTACTCGCCGCGGCGTCCCGACGCCTGCTGGATTCCGAAGCCGATGCCGTCGCCGCGTGTGCGCCTGGCGCACGTACCGAGTTCGAGTTGATGGTCGCCGCCGCCCGCGACGTGTTCGGCCTCGATGTCGACGAGGTCTGCGCGCATGTGAGGCGCCGCGTCGATCGAGTGCAGTGCAACGAGACGGTCTGGCACTTTCCGCCTGACAGCAACGAATTCGGCGTTCACGTGATGCTGCTCGAGACGCCGTCACCGGATCCCGAACGCCGCCGGGCGAATTCCGCCGACACGTATACGTTCGCCGCGCAGACGGCCGGCATGCGCGGCTCGTCGTGTCTGATGGTGACGGGTCAGCCGTTGGTGCCCTACCTGCACTTCGAAGCCCTGCGGACGTTGGCACTGCGATATGACATCCGTTTGGAGTCAGCGGGTTTCGGGGTGCAGGAGTACAACCGGCTCAGCGCGATGGACCAGCAGCATCCGGCCAAGCTGCTCCAGGAGGTGCGTTCGACCATCCGGTCCGCGCGGGCTCTGGAGGATCAGCTCAGACGATGATCGCGCAGGGCGACGACGGGGGGAACGTGCCCGACACCGGGCGCGGACGCCCCGGCGGTGTCCACGGCTTTAGTCCCATGTTCGCCAGGTGGCGTACGGGGTTGACGTGCTCGCCGTTGACGTGGACCTCGAAATGCAGGAAGCCATCGGCAGATTCGTCGTGCGCATGCAGGACGCCGATTTCTTGGCCCGCCTCGATTTGTGCGCCGACGTCGATGCGGCGGTCATCGCCCGGCCGGAAGACGTACACGGTCTCACTGTCGGCTCCCGCGATGGTCACCGATTGCAGCCCGTCGAGGTTCACGACGCGGCTGACGGTGCCCGACGTCGCCGCGTGGACCGGTGTTCCCGACGCCGCCGCGAAGTCGACGCCGGGGTGGAAACCGGTGGCGCGGCGTCCGTAGCCCGACGCGACCGCCAGCCGGTCGCGATCGATGGGCACCCGGGCGCCGGGTTCGGCGGGGTCGAAGTCGCCTGACGCCCGCCGTCGGTAATCGGAGCGCAGCAGGTCGATCTCGTCATAGGCGTACCCGAACAGCAGGGCGCGGTCGTAGGGCACGCCGTAGTTCAACTCGGAGTGGGGGTCGAGCTTGCGGTAGTGCTCGACCTTGGCGATCCGCTCGGCCAGCGTCGACCAGCCGGTGTGCAGCAGGCGGACGTCGTTGGCGACGCCGATGCCGCCGTGTTCGGTGATGTTGGCCGGCCAGTGCGGGTTGTGGATCGCGCGTGTGCCGGCGTGCAAACCGGGACGCCAGCGCCAGAATGGTCCGCGCATTGATTCGGCGGTGCCCATCAGCGGGATCATGTCCGGATAGTCCGGATCGTCCCAGCTGGGGATCATCGGACACATCAGCGCCGCGACATCGTCGGGGACTTGTGCGAGCATCGCCGGGATGTCGATGTCGGTTTCGACCACCTGGTCGGAGTCGATCATGAAGATCCAATCGGGGCGGCAGAAATCGGCCATGCGGTACAGCAATTCGAGCCCGGGCGGTTCGGGGATCAGCCACGGGGTCTGTGGCAGATCGGAGCGGGCGTGGACGACGTTGGTGACCGCGGGATGCTCGTGCAGGATCTGCGCGGTCCCGTCGGTGCTGCGGTCGTCGACCGCGTAGACGTCGTCGCACCAGTCGGCCAGGGAATCGAGCACGCTGGGCAGCACGTCCTCGCCGTTGTGCACGCGGAACATGGCCAGAACGCGCATCATGGCCTACTTCGGTTGACCTGCGGTTCGACGGCGGTGTGCATCGCCGCGAGCATAGCGATGATCTCGTCCAGAGCGTGGTCGGTCGCGCGGGTGTCGTGCGTGCTACCGCGCTGCCGCTGGTAGCTCTGGAGCGGGCGACGGGAATCGAACCCGCGTAGCTAGTTTGGAAGACTAGGGCTCTACCATTGAGCTACGCCCGCATGTACAGCAAGACCAGATCGTACCGGCGGCAGCCAAATCAAATCCAATTGAGGGCTTCGCGTGTCCAGCCCGTAGTATCTCGCGTGGTCGTTCCGTGTTTTGCGGACGGCCCGCGCAGGCGCAGCGCTCAAGCGCCGGCGCGACGTGCAGAGCACGGGGTGTAGCGCAGCTTGGTAGCGCATCCGCTTTGGGAGCGGAAGGCCGCAGGTTCAAATCCTGTCACCCCGACTGCGACACCGACCGAACCAGAATATGAGGAGCAAGATCGTGAAGAGCACCGTCGAGAAGTTGAGCCCCACCCGGGTGCGCATCAACGTGGAGGTGCCCTTCACCGAGCTCGAACCCGACTTCGACCGCGCGTTCGCCCAGTTGGCCAAGCAGGTCCGGCTCCCCGGCTTCCGTCCCGGCAAGGCGCCGCGCAAGCTGCTCGAGGCCCGCGTCGGCCGCGAGGCGATGCTCGACCAGGTGGTCAGCGAGGCCCTTCCCGGCCGCTACAGCGAGGCGGTCACCAGCTCCGAGGTGCAGCCGCTGGGCCAGCCGGAGATCGAGATCACCAACAAGGAGTACGGCCAGGACCTCACGTTCACGGCCGAGGTCGACGTTCGCCCCGAGATCGAGCTTCCCGACCTGTCGGAATTGACCCTGACCGTCGACGCCATCGAGGTGACCGACGAAGAAGTCGACGCCGAACTGCAGTCGCTGCGCGCACGCTTCGGAACCCTCACAGGCGTGGAGCGCGCCGCCGAGAACGGCGACTTCGTCTCCATCGACCTGTCGGCCACCGTGGACGGCCAGGAGCTGGCCGAGGCCGCCACCGAGGGGCTGTCGCACGAGGTCGGCTCGGGCCAACTGATCGACGGTCTCGACGAGGCGATCGTCGGGCTCAAGGAGGGGGAGACCCGCGTCTTCACCACCAAACTGGCCGCCGGTGAGCACGCCGGCAAGGACGCGCAGGTGACCGTCACCGTCAAGTCGGTCAAGGAGCGCGAGCTGCCCGAGCCCGACGACGAATTCGCCCAGCTGGCAAGCGAATTCGACACCATGGATGAGCTCAAGGAGTCACTTGTCGAGCAGGTGCGCCGGGTCAAGCGGGTGCAGCAGGCCGAGAAGATCCGCGACAAGGTGCTCGAGACGCTGCTCGAGCAGGTCGAGGTGCCGCTGCCGGAGAACGTGGTGCAGGCCCAGGTCGACGACGCGCTACACAACGCCATCCACGGGCTCGACCACGACGAGGCGCGTCTGGCCGAGGCGCTCGAAGCCCAAGGCAGCAGCCGCGAGCAGTTCGACACCGACAATCGCACCAACGCGGAGAAGGCGGTCAAGACGCAGCTGCTGGTCGATGCAATCGCTGACAAGCTCGACGTCCAGGTCGGCCAGAACGACATCAGCGAGCGCCTGATGCTGATGTCTCAGCAGTACGGCCTGCAGCCGCAGCAGCTGATCCAGTCGCTGCAGCAGAACAACCAGCTGCCCGCGCTGTTCGCCGACGTGCGTCGCGGGCTGGCGCTGGCCGCTGTCGTCGAGGCCGCCACCGTCAAAGACTCCGACGGCAACGTGATCGACACCACCGAGTTCTTCGGCCGGTCCGAAGAGCAGACCGAGGAAGCTGCCGAAGACGCCTCCGACGCCGCCGAGTCACAAGCGAACGAGGAGTCGGCCGACGCGAAGTGACGCTGAGAGCGAACGCGGCCCGTCTAGGGACTGCACGCCCGCGCGGGTTGGTTAGTGTCGGTGAGTATCAAGCTCTTGAAGAAAGCAGGTATCCAGACGTGACCCACATGCGTGGCGCCTCGCAAGGCCTCAACCTTGTCGACTCGGTCTATGAGCGCTTGCTGGCGGAGCGGATCATCTTCCTGGGCTCGCAGGTCGATGACGACATCGCCAACAAGCTCTGCGCGCAGATTCTGCTGCTGTCGGCCGAGGATCCCACCAAGGACATCCACCTCTACATCAACTCGCCCGGCGGCTCCATCAGCGCCGGCATGGCGGTCTACGACACCATGGTGCTGGCGCCGTGCGACGTCGCCACCTACGCCATGGGTATGGCCGCCTCGATGGGCGAGTTCCTGCTCGCGGCGGGCACGAAGGGTAAGCGCTACGCCCTGCCACACGCCCGGATCCTGATGCACCAGCCGCTCGGCGGCATCACCGGCGGTGCGGCCGACATCGCGATCCAGGCCGAGCAGTTCGCGGTGATCAAGAAGGAGATGTTCCGGTTGAACGCCGAGTTCACCGGGCAGCCCATCGAGCGGATCGAAGCCGACTCCGACCGCGACCGCTGGTTCACCGCGCAGGAGGCCCTCGAGTACGGCTTCGTCGACCACATCATCACCAGCGCGAGCGTCAACGGCTCAGGACCAGGAGCAGGACTAGACAAATGACCGATCACTTGCATCCTCAGGCCGACGCCCGCCTGCAGCCCCACGGCGGTGCCGTGATTCAGCCTCAGGCCCGTTACATCCTGCCGTCGTTCATCGAGCACTCGAGCTTCGGCGTCAAGGAGTCCAACCCGTACAACAAGCTGTTCGAGGAACGCATCATCTTCCTCGGTGTGCAGGTCGACGACGCGTCGGCGAACGACATCATGGCCCAGTTGCTGGTGCTGGAGTCGCTCGACCCTGACCGCGACATCACCATGTACATCAATTCCCCGGGCGGCTCGTTCACCTCGCTGATGGCGATCTACGACACCATGCAGTACGTCCGAGCCGACATCCAGACGGTGTGCCTGGGCCAGGCCGCTTCGGCGGCCGCGGTGTTGCTGGCCGCGGGCACCCCCGGCAAGCGCATGGCGCTGCCCAACGCTCGCGTGCTGATTCACCAGCCCGCGCTGGCCGGCGTCATCCAGGGCCAGTTCTCCGATCTCGAGATCCAGGCCAAGGAGATCGAGCGGATGCGCACGCTGATGGAAGTCACGCTGGCCAACCACACGGGCAAGACCCCCGAGCAGATCCGCAAGGACACCGACCGCGACAAGATCCTGACCGCCGAAGAGGCTAAGGACTACGGCGTCATCGACACCGTTCTGGAGTACCGCAAGCTGTCGGCCCAGACCGCCTGATCTGTCCCGCAACCGCGCGAAATGCGGTTCGCGTCTGCCTTTGGCGTGGCACGCTGTTCGTCTGCACGGGCGGACGGCCAGGGAGGACCGCGATGACAGTTGGGATGCGAGCGGGTTTCGCGATGACCGCGTTGGCGGCGACGGCCGCGGTTTGCGGCCTGGCCCAGATCGCCTCGCCGGCGGTCGGTCAGGCTCAGGAACCGCCCTGTCCCGCAGGGACGTATTGGGACGTCTACTCGCTCCAATGCGTGCCCGTCGACGCGACCGTTTATGTCAACCCCCCGAACCCCGTCGTCGGGCCCGCAGGTCCCGTCGGTGTCGGAGGAGTGGTGGGCCCCGCTGGTCCGGGTCCGGTCGGGCCGGGACCGGCCGGGCCGGGTCCCGCAGGCCCCGGGCGCCGATAGCGTCACACCGAATCGGCGCCGGCGTGCACCGCGCCGATAACGGGTACTTTGGGTGCCGACGCCCTCTCGGTCCGGTCACGGCCACGACACGCCAACGACACGGCGGCGCGTTCGCTGGGGTCCGAGGGTAATCAGACGATATGTTGGCGCGAACACAGATGAATACCACTGGCGCGATTCGGCTTTGTCGGTCGCCTCGCGCGGGAACAAACGGGTAGCGTCGGGTTCACCACCCGAGGCAACCACCGAAAAGAAGCTTCATCGGCTGCGAGGAAAGTAGGACCCCACCACCATGGCGCGCATTGGAGACGGCGGTGACCTGCTGAAGTGCTCGTTCTGCGGCAAGAGTCAAAAGCAGGTTAAGAAGCTCATTGCGGGTCCGGGCGTCTATATCTGCGACGAGTGCATCGATCTCTGCAACGAGATCATCGAAGAGGAACTCGCCGATGCGGACGACGTAAAGCTCGACGAGTTGCCCAAACCCGCGGAGATCCGCGAGTTCCTCGAGGGTTACGTCATCGGACAAGACACCGCCAAGCGCACGCTCGCGGTCGCCGTCTACAACCACTACAAGCGCATCCAAGCGGGGGAGAAGAGCCGCGATTCGCGCTCCGAACCCGTCGAACTGGCCAAGTCCAACATCTTGATGCTGGGTCCGACCGGCTGCGGTAAGACCTACCTGGCGCAGACGTTGGCCAAGATGCTCAACGTGCCGTTCGCGATCGCCGACGCCACCGCGCTGACCGAAGCCGGATACGTGGGCGAGGACGTCGAGAACATTCTGCTCAAGCTGATCCAGGCCGCCGACTACGACGTCAAGCGCGCCGAGACCGGCATCATCTACATCGACGAGGTCGACAAGATCGCCCGCAAGAGCGAGAACCCGTCGATCACCCGTGACGTCTCCGGTGAGGGTGTCCAGCAGGCTCTGCTGAAGATCCTGGAGGGAACGCAGGCGTCGGTGCCTCCACAGGGCGGCCGCAAGCATCCGCACCAGGAGTTCATCCAGATCGACACCACCAACGTGTTGTTCATCGTGGCGGGAGCGTTCGCGGGTCTGGAGAAGATCGTGTCCGACCGCGTCGGCAAGCGCGGCCTGGGCTTCGGCGCCGAGGTGCATTCGAAGGCCGACGTCGACACCGCCGACCACTTCGCCGAGGTCATGCCCGAGGATCTGATCAAGTTCGGGTTGATCCCGGAGTTCATCGGCCGCCTGCCGGTGGTGGCGTCGGTGACGAATCTGGACAAGGACTCCCTTGTGCAGATCCTGTCCAAGCCCAAGAACGCGTTGGTGAAGCAGTACACGCGCCTGTTCGAGATGGACGGCGTCGAACTCGAGTTCACCGACGAGGCGCTCGAGGCGATCGCCGATCAGGCCATCCACCGCGGCACCGGTGCTCGCGGACTGCGCGCCATCATGGAAGAGGTCCTGCTTCCGGTGATGTACGACATCCCCAGCCGTGACGACGTCGCCAAGGTGGTCGTCACCAAGGAGACCGTGCAGGACAACGTGCTGCCGACGATCGTGCCGCGCAAGCCGTCGCGTCCGGAGCGTCGCGACAAGTCCGCCTGACGACGATCAAGCGGCGAGGAACGAGCCGCGTTGAGGAGTCGGGCAATCAGTCCCGCCTGACGACGATCAAGCGGCGAGGAACGAGCCGCGTCAGTGCACGACGCGGTCGGGACGGGTGTAGACGTTCATCGACCGGCCCCGCAGGAAGGCCACCAGGGTCAGCCCTGACTGGCTGGCCAAATCGACCGCCAGCGACGACGGCGCCGACACCGCCGCAAGCACCGGAATCCCCGCCATCACGGCCTTCTGCGTCAGCTCAAACGAAGCGCGTCCGCTGACCAGCAGGACGGTCCCCGTCAGCGGAACACGGTCCTGCTCGACCGCCCACCCGATGACCTTGTCCACGGCGTTGTGCCGGCCGATGTCTTCGCGCACGGCGAGCGTTGTGCCCCCGGAGTCGAACAGCGCGGCGCCGTGCAGGCCGCCCGTGCTGGCGAACACCTTCTGCGCTTTGCGCAGCCGCGCAGGCAGCTGCGAGAGCGTCTGCGCGGTGATGGTCGTTGGGTCGTCGCCCGGGCCGTGGCGGCTGCTCAGCTGTACTGCCTCCAGTGAGGCCTTTCCGCAGACCCCGCACGACGACGTGGTGTAGAAGTTGCGCGTGACGTCGACGTCGGGCGGCGCGACATGCGGGGCCAGCCGCACATCGAGGACGTTGTAGGTGTTCTGCGAAAAGCCCGCGTCGTCGACGCCCGTGCCTCTGCAGTAGCGCGCCGTGAGCACGTCGTCACGTCCGGCGATGACACCCTCGGTGAGCAGAAAGCCCTGCGCGAGTTCGACATCGGAGCCCGGAGTGCGCATCGTCACCGTGACGGGTGCGCCGTTGACGCGGATCTCCATCGGCTCCTCGACCACGAGGGTTTCCGGCCGCGCCACCGCGGAGTTCATGGTCACATGCTTTACCCGCCGCCTGGCTGTGACCCGACCCATGACTCCACACTAGGGCGATTCGACGTCGATAACGTTTTCCTTGCTGTTCATGCCGGGGCCAGCGCGCGAGGCGGCGTCATAGCCATTCGGACGGCACAATGGATGCGTGCACAACGAACTCGAACCGAACCGCCGCATGCCGGTCTGGCGTGATCCGCTGTCGGCTGGCTTCCGCGCGCACCGTCACCTGCTGTTACTGCGCCTGCGTTGGCACGAACGGCGCGGGGAGTCGGCGTCCACCCGGCACTGACAACGGGACGACCAGCACCGACGATGGGTGCTAGCTACCGGCTACTGGACAGTAACCATTTCCTTAGAATTTTTGTCTCGTAGACGTGACGAACAACACAGTTATGTCTCACGGCAGGCATCCGCACATCGACTGAGCTGTGTGTTCGACCCTCCGCGTGCGGCACGCCGCGGGCGAGTCCGGTGAAGGGCCGCCTAAGAAAAGTGCAATAATCGGTACTGGCAGTGACATCAAAAATTTTGGTGGACGTCCACCGACGGCGCGTCGACTCGACTGTGACTCGGAGGACGTCCCCACGCAGTGTGGAAGGCAGGCCTCGTGGCAGCGAAGGACAACGCGGTCAGTCCGGGGAGTGCGGGTCCTCGACAGAAGCTCGAGAAGGTCGTCATTCGATTCGCCGGCGACTCCGGCGACGGTATGCAGCTCACCGGTGACCGGTTCACCTCCGAAGCCGCCCTGTTCGGCAACGACCTTGCCACCCAACCGAATTACCCCGCCGAGATCCGCGCGCCGCAGGGCACGCTGCCCGGTGTGTCGTCGTTCCAGATCCAGATCGCCGACTACGACATCCTGACCGCGGGCGACCGCCCCGATGTGCTTGTCGCGATGAACCCGGCGGCGCTGAAGGCCAACGTCTCCGACCTGCCCCGCGGCGGTCTGATCATCGCCAACTCCGACGAGTTCACCAAGCGCAACCTCGCCAAGGTCGGCTATGAAGCCAATCCGTTGGAGACCGAGGAACTGTCCGACTACGTCGTGCAGGCCGTGCCGATGACGACCCTGACGCTGGGCGCGGTCGAGCCGATCGGCGCCTCCAAGAAAGACGGCCAGCGGGCGAAGAACATGTTCGCGCTCGGTCTGCTGTCGTGGATGTACGGCCGTGAACTCAAGCACAGCGAGGCGTTCATCCGCGAGAAGTTCGCCCGCAAGCCCGACGTCGCCGAGGCCAACGTGCTCGCGCTCAAGGCCGGCTGGAACTACGGCGAGACCACCGAGGCCTTCGCCAGCACCTATGAGGTCGCACCCGCCAAGCTCAAAACCGGTGAGTACCGCCAGATTTCCGGTAACACCGCGCTGGCCTACGGAATCGTCACCGCCGGTCAACTCGCCGATCTGCAGGTCGTGCTCGGCACCTACCCGATCACCCCGGCGTCGGACATCCTGCACGAGCTGTCCAAGCACAAGAACTTCAACGTGATGACCTTCCAGGCCGAGGACGAGATCGCCGGCATCGGCGCGGCTATCGGCGCGTCCTACGGCGGCGCCCTGGGCGTCACCAGCACGTCGGGCCCGGGCATCTCGCTGAAGTCCGAGGCGATCGGTCTGGCGGTGATGACAGAACTGCCGCTGATCATCATCGACGTGCAGCGCGGCGGGCCGTCGACCGGTCTTCCGACCAAGACCGAGCAGGCCGACCTCTTGCAGGTGATGTACGGCCGCAACGGCGAGTCGCCGGTCGCGGTGGTGGCGCCCCGCTCACCGTCGGACTGCTTCGACGTGGCCGTGGAGGCCGCCCGCATCGCGGTCAACTACCACACGCCGGTGGTCATCCTCTCCGACGGTGCGATCGCGAACGGCTCCGAGCCGTGGCGGATTCCGGACGTCAGCAGCTACCCGGCCATCGAGCACACGTTCGCCAAGTCCGGCGAGCCGTTCCAGCCGTACGCCCGCGATCCGGAGACCCTGGCGCGCCAGTTCGCGATCCCCGGTACGCCCGGTCTCGAGCACCGGATCGGTGGCCTTGAGGCGGCCAACGGCTCCGGCAACATCTCTTATGAGCCCAAGAACCACGACCTGATGGTCCGGCTGCGGCAGGCCAAGGTCGACGGCATCGCTGTGTCCGATCTCGAGGTCGACGACCCGACAGGTGACGCCGAACTGCTGATGCTCGGTTGGGGTTCCAGCTTCGGGCCGATCGGTGAGGCGTGCCGGCGGGCGCGCCGCAAGGGCATCAAGGTCGCCCAGGCGCACCTGCGCAACCTCAACCCGTTCCCGGCCAACCTCGGAGAGGTGCTGCGGCGGTATCCGACGGTCGTGTGTCCGGAGATGAACCTCGGCCAACTCGCTCTCCTGCTGCGGGGCAAGTACCTCGTCGACGTCCAGTCGGTCACCAAGGTGGAAGGCATGGCCTTCCTGGCAGACGAGGTCGAGGGCATCATTGATGCGGCGCTGGACGGAACGTTGGGCGAGAAGGAAAGTGACAAAGTGAAGTTCGCACGACTGGCGGCGGCGACCGTCGAAGTCGGCGTGAGCGGTGTGGGAGCGAACGTATGACCGACTTGATCGGAGCAGATCTCGGGTTGACCGCAGGCACCAGTCGGGTGCCGACGACCGATCAGCCGCAGAAGTCCAAGGACTTCACCAGCGACCAGGAGGTCCGCTGGTGCCCCGGTTGCGGTGACTACGTCATCCTCAACACCATCCGCAACTTCCTGCCCGAGTTGGGGTTGCGCCGCGAGAACATCGCGTTCGTCAGCGGTATCGGCTGCTCGAGTCGCTTCCCGTACTACCTGGAGACCTACGGGTTCCACTCGATCCACGGCCGCGCCCCGACGATCGCGACCGGCTTGGCGCTGGCCCGCGAGGATCTGTCGGTGTGGGTTGTCACCGGTGACGGTGACGCGCTGTCGATCGGCGGCAACCACCTGATTCATGCGCTGCGCCGCAACATCAACATCACGATCCTGTTGTTCAACAACCGGATCTACGGGTTGACCAAGGGCCAGTACTCCCCGACGTCGGAGGTCGGCAAGGTCACCAAGTCGACGCCGATGGGGTCGCTGGACTACCCGTTCAACCCGGTGTCGTTGGCGCTCGGTGCCGACGCGACGTTCGTCGGGCGTGCACTGGACTCCGACCGCAAGGGGTTGTCTGATGTGCTGCGCGCCGCCGCCGCTCACCGCGGTGCGGCCCTGGTCGAGATCCTGCAGGACTGCCCGATCTTCAACGACGGCTCGTTCGACGCCCTGCGCAAGGAAGGCGCCGAGGAGCGGCTGATCAACCTCACCCACGGTGAGCCGGTCACGTTCGGGGCCGACGGCGAGTACTGCGTGGTCAAGTCCGGCTACGGGCTCGAGATCGCCAAGACCGCCGATGTGTCGGCCGACGAGATCGTCGTGCACGACGCCAACCTCGAGGACCCCGCCTACGCGTTCGCGTTGTCGCGGCTGTCGGAACAGAGCCTCGAGCACATGGTGATGGGCATCTTCCGCCAGGTGAGCAAGCCGACCTACGACGATGCGGCCCGTCAGCAGATCACCGCGGCCCGCACCGAGAGGGCACACGACACGGCGGCGCTTCAGTCACTGCTTCGGGGCAAAGACACCTGGACTGTCGACTAACGTCACGGTCATGACGACCACCGTTCCGCTGGCCGGAATCATCCTGGCGGGCGGGGCTTCCCGCCGCATGGGCCGCGACAAGGCCACGTTGCCGTACGAAGGCTCGACGCTCGTCGAGCGGATGGTGGACATCCTCAAGCCGCGTTGCGCGCCGATCTTCGTCATCGCCGCCCCGGGGCAGGCGATGCCAGCGCTCGACGCCGAGGTTCTGCGCGACGAGGTGCTTGGCGTCGGCCCACTGCTGGCGACCGGCCGGGGGCTGCGGGCGGCCGCCGACGCCGGATCGGAACTCGCTTTCGTCTCCGCGGTGGACATGCCGCTGTTGACCGTCGACTTGATCGACACATTGGTCGCTCCGGCGGTGCGCGTCGGGGCAGACGTGGTGTTGCCCTGGGACGGCCGTGACCACTACCTGGCGGGCGTCTACCGCACCGCGCTGGCTGGGCGCGTCGACGAACTGATCGACGCGGGGGAGCGCAGCATGCGCGCGCTGGTCGACCGGGTCGACACACAGCGGATCGTGATGCCGCAACAGCGTGCGCTGACCAACATCAACACCGCCGCCGACCTGGAGGCGATCCGCAACGTGCAAATCGCCTAGCAAATTCACTGATTGAAATACCTGCTATTCGCAATTGTGTGAATTGAATTCCTGCCAGTGAATTAGATCGCGTTTTGCCGTGATAAGCACATCAACGTGCTGATAGCGGTTCGCCGCGTGAAAGCGCAATATCGGCATAACAGATGCACGAATACGGCTGGCTCTCAGCGTCTTTCGGCAGCATCACCCGCAGCGGTCGGCGAATTCGAGCTCGCTGGGGACTGATTCGGTGCCCGCGCCCGCCCCAAAGGTATGCCGCTGCGGGTGGGCCGGTCGCGGCGAAACTAGCGAGGCACGGCATGGCCTGGGGTTCAGAAGCCGGTTCACGGCCCGAGGGGTGTGCCGATGTATGTCGCACTGGCGACGAAAGCCCCGCGGGTGTAACGGATGCCGTGACGATCCGGTAGAGGCTGCCGCAGGGCGGTACATTCGGCCTCGAGTCGGTGACCTCGTGAGTTACTGACGCACAACGTATTTCAACTATCGAAGGCGTCGCAGGGCCAGCGAAGTTGCCGTAGGCATGGGCAACGATCATGCTCGTTGCGTTTCATTTCGTCGACGACACTGCGGTTTTCGCCGCTCCAACCAGTGCGCGACCGCACATACCCGTGTTCCAGCTCACAAAATGACCGTGAGATGGCTCACGGCATCGTGTCCTGACATCAGTTTTGCCGTGTCCGTCAAAGCGCAGCGCAACCTGGGAATATGCTGAGAGATCTGCGCCGTAATCGTTTCGTGATCATGCCGCGACACACCATCGCTCGATATGACGGCGGCCGAACTCTTTTTGTACGGTCCCCAATGGCTCTACCCGGAGCAAACAATTTGAAACCACGAACCTGTGTGTGAGTGGGGCTGTAGGAGGCGAACGGTCTCCGGCGGCCGCCGGCGCTGAGGCCCGGCGAGGCATTCCGGCCTCCCGCTGTCGCACCCGACCGAGACGGTGCGGCCCAACTCCCTGGCCTGGCTGACAGGCATGCCCACCCCGCGCGCTCTGGCGCGGGTGTGTGTTGGCGCGCGCGTGGCGAAAGGATAGAAGTTGAAGAACATCCGCAAGACACTTGGCCTGGCGACCTTTGCCGGAGCGCTCGCGTTGGCGCCCATGGCTCTGGCCACCGGCACTGCCAATGCGGACAGCGGTGTGGACTGGGATGCCGTCGCGGCGTGCGAGTCGGGCGGTAACTGGTCCATCAACACCGGTAACGGCTACTACGGCGGCCTGCAGTTCACCATGGGCACGTGGCAATCGAACGGTGGCAGCGGCTCCCCGCACAACGCCAGCCGCGAGGAGCAGATCCGCGTCGCCGAGAACGTGCTGCAGTCGCAGGGCATCGGCGCATGGCCGACCTGCGGCGGTCGCGGCTAAGCACGCGTTTCGTCTTGACAAAGAGGCGGTGCCGGGTATCCGGCACCGCCTCTTCTTTCTCAGAAGGCTCTTACGCCAATTAAGTAACGAATAAAACTTTTGACCCTCGCGTAACACGTGACGTTCATCACCCGACACACCGGATAACCGCAGCGGAGATCGAGGGGTTCTCGGATGCGGGCCTTGTGAAAACGGTCGGGGAAGGACCGCAGAGATGAACGTTCGTAATGCAGTGAGCAAGGGCCTCTTGGCCGCGGCGATCTCCGGAGCGCTGGCGATGGTGCCGATGGCACTGTCCGAGTCGTCGTTGGCCACAGCCAACGCCGATTCGGTGAACTGGGACGCCATCGCCGAATGCGAGTCCGGTGGCAACTGGGCGATCAACACGGGCAACGGCCACTACGGGGGTCTGCAGTTCAAGCAGGCCACCTGGGCTGCCAACGGCGGTGTCGGCAACCCCGCGACCGCGTCGCGCGCCGAGCAGATCCGCGTTGCCGAGAATGTCCTGCGCACCCAGGGCCTGAAGGCGTGGCCGAAGTGCGGACCCCGCGGCGCGACGCCCGCCGTGTGGACCACGCCGTCGGGTCCGTCCGCTCCGACCGCACGGACGGTGCCTGCCTCGGCGACCGGCTGCGCTTCGATGCCGTCCAGCGGGCTGTTCGGCTTCGTCAACCCGCGTCAGATGTGCACCGCGCTGCTCAACCCGATCGGGACGATCGCCGGAGCACGCTGAACTCGTTGCCCTGCGGATCGCTCAGCGCCCCGGGAGCCGAGTCGACGCTCCACTGCCAGCGGTTGGGAACGACACGGTCATCGTCGACGCGGACGAACTTCCAGATGAGGTCCTCCCAACCGGCCGACCCGTAGAGCCACCGCGGTGTCCCGTCGGGACCGTCCCGCAGTTCGGCTCCCACCCGGGGCGCCCACCAGGCGGCGAGCTCTTCGGGCCGGTCGCTGTCCGTGCAGACGGCGAAGACGCGGGCGGGCGGGCCTCCTCCCGGGTCCTGCGGGAACGCGCAGAATTCGTTGCCCTCGATGTCTGCCAGCATCGTCCACCCGGTGTGGTCGGCGAGGACGCGGGCGCCGAGGTCGAGGAGCGACGCGACATCGCGCACGTAGAGGTCGACGTGGACGCGGTTCTTCACCGTCTTCGGGCAGTTCTGCGGTCGGAAGACCAACAGCCTGCGCTGGGCCTCGGCGCCGAGGACCGCGGCCCAGAAGGCGGTCATCGCCGGCGGGTCGGCCGCGTCGACGACCAGCGGGCCCAGCCGCACGGTCACACCGCGAACAGGTCGCGGTCGGTCGGCAGCTTGAACGCCGACCGCGACGCCACATCGGCCAGGTGGCGGGCCACCAGGGCTTCGGGTCCCAGCACCGTCGCACGGCTCACGAGCGCACTGATCGCCGGCGGCAGGTTCATGACGCGCCCGATGAACCGCGATTCGCGGACCAGCGAGCGGACCCGCGGGCGGCGGAACTTCTCGAACCGCGCGAAGGCGGTGGCGACATCGTCGTCGCCATCGAGGAACCTCGCGAGGATCGCGGCGTCCTCCAGCCCCTGACAACCGCCCTGTCCGAGGTGCGGGCGCATCGGATGCGCGGCGTCACCGACCGTCACGACCGAACCCCGCGACCACTGGCGGGCCTCGTCGCGGTCATAAAGGTCGTTGCGCAGGACGGCCTTGGGGTCGGTGGCGGCCAGGATCTCGGGGATGGGCGCGGCCCACGACGCGAACCGTTCCTGAAGGTAGGGCAGTTCACCCTGCGGCGCCGTCGTCCCCTCGGGTACGCGTTCGGTGGCGAACCAGTAGGTGTGGTCCTCTCCGAGCGGCACGTGGCCGAACTCGACCGCGGGTCCGAGCGTCTCGCCCGCGAGCTCAGGATCGATCGTGCACTGAGCCACTCCGCGCCACGCGGTGTAGCCGACGTATTGGTTGTGCAGCGGTCCGTTGAGATGACGGGCGACCATCGAATGGGTGCCGTCGGCGCCCACGACGGCCTCGGCCTCCAGCACCGCGGAGTCGGCCAGCCTTATTCTTACGCCGTCGGCGGTCGTCGCCAGCGCCTCGGCCGCCACTCCGGCTTTCAGGGTGCCGTCGGCGAGCGCACCGGCCAGGATCGACGTCAACGCCGAGCGGCGGATGACCACGAGAGGTTCGCCGAGGGCCTTGATGAGGCGTTGCCGTTCGGGTCGCCGCAGCCAGCTGCTGTCACGCCAACGGGCCGCGCCCGCGGTGACCCGGCCGCCGGCTTGACGCACCGGGTCGCCGAGGCCGATGTCGTCGAGTGCGGCCAATGCGTTGGGCCAGATGCTGATCCCGGCGCCGGACGACGTGTCGGCGCGCTCCTCGACGAGCGTGACGTCGTGTCCGCGCTGTTGCAGCGCGACGGCGCTCGCCAGCCCGGCGATGCCTGCCCCGACCACTACGATCCGCTTCGGCATCTGTCGAACGTAGCGCGCCGAGCGCGCAGTTCGTGCAGAGAAGGCGTCCGATCGGTGTGCTACGAACGGGGCATGATCGCGACGGCCCCCGACGCCCTGTCCACCTCGTCTCGCGCCCCCTTCCACGACCTCGACGAGTACGTCGCGTTGCCCCGCCTCTCGGGGCTGGCGCTGTCGCCGGACGGAACACGGTTGGTGACCACCGTCGCCCAACTCAACGACAAGAGAACCGAATACGTCAGTGCGGTCTGGGAGCTCGATCCCGCCGGTGCCCAACCGGCACGCCGACTGACGCGAGGGACCAAGGGGGAGTCGGCGCCCGCGTTCGCGGCCAACGGCGACCTGCTGTTCATCGCCGTCCGCCCGACCCCCGATGACGACGAGCCGCCCGCCGCGCTGTGGCGGCTGCCGTCGACCGGCGGTGAGGCGGCGCAGGTGTTGGCGCTTCCCGGCGGCGTCGAGGCGGTGCGCCCCGCCCGCGAGGAGGACGTCGTTGTGGTGCGCTCACCGCTGATGCCGTCGGCACGGACCATCGACGACGACCGTCGGCTCCGGTCCCTGCGCAAGGACAACAAGATCACCGCGATCCTGCACACCGGTTATCCGATCCGCCACTGGGACTCCGATCTCGGGCCGGGCGAGCCGCACCTGCTCGGCGTCGCGTTGACCAACGATTCCGCCCGCGGTGAGGACGTCCGCGACCTGACCCCCGCGCCGGGCGCTGCATTGCGCGACTCCGACTTCGACGTCAGTTCCGACGGGCGCTTTCTGGTCACCACGTGGCAACGGCCCGCCCCCGGCGCGTCTCGGCAATCGGTGTTGATGCGAATCGACCTCGACAGCGGCGAACGCACGGTGGTGGTGGAGGAGGCCGCCGCCGACGTGTGGAGTCCGTCCATCTCCCCGGATGGTTCGACCGTCGTCTACCTGCGCGAGACGTTCTCGACGCCCGACACCCCACCGCGAATAACGCTGGGCTGCATCCGATTCGGTGACAGTCCACGCGTGCTCACCGACGATTGGGACCGGTGGCCGGCATCGGTGACATGGCTGCGGGACGGCTCGGCGGTGATCGTCACGGCCGATCAGGACGGCAGGGCACCGGTCTTCCGTGTCGACCTCGCCGACGGCGCGGTGACCCAGCTGACCTTCGACGATTACTGTTACTCCGACGCGGTGGTCGCTGCGGGCGGTGTGCTGTTCGCGTTGCGCAGCTCCTACGCCGCGCCACCCCACCCCGTGCGCATCGACCCCGACGGCGCGATCACCGAACTCCCATGTGCGGCGTCGCCGCCGCTGCCGGGGACGCTGACCGAACTCGAGACGACCTACGCCGACGGCACGCGAGTGCGTTCGTGGCTGGCGCTGCCGGCGGGTAACGGCGAGGCACCGCTGCTGTTGTGGATCCACGGCGGCCCGTTGGCCAGCTGGAACGTGTGGTCGTGGCGGTGGAATCCGTGGCTGCTGGCGGCTCGCGGATATGCGGTGCTGCTGCCCGATCCCGGGATGTCCACCGGTTACGGGCAGGACTTCATCGCACGAGGTTGGGGCGCATGGGGCGGTGCCCCGTTCGAGGATCTGATGGCCCTCACCGACGCCGCGTGCACCCATCCGCGCATCGACGCGTCCCGCACCGCGGCGATGGGTGGATCGTTCGGCGGTTACATGGCCAACTGGGTCGCCGGCCACACCGACAGGTTCGACGCGATCGTCACCCACGCCAGCCTCTGGGCGCTCGACCAGTTCGGCGCCACCACCGACTCGTCGTACTACTGGCTACGCGAGATGACGCGCGACATGGCGCAGGCGAACTCGCCGCACCGCCACGTGGGCGAGATTCGCACGCCCATGCTGGTCATCCACGGCGACAAGGACTACCGGGTGCCGATCGGCCAGGCACTGCGGCTCTGGTACGAGCTGCTGACCCACTCCGCGCTGCCCGCCGACGCCGACGGCGACAGCCCGCACCGGTTCCTGTACTTCCCGTCGGAGAACCACTGGGTGCTCACACCCCAACACGCCAAGATCTGGTACCAGGTCGTCATCGGGTTCTTGGCCCGGCACGTGCTCGGTGAGGACGTCGAGGTGCCCGAGACGCTCGGGTAGCGTCGCGACCATGAGCGCACCGGAGCGGGAATTCGACATCGTCTTGTACGGAGCAACCGGGTTCGTCGGGAAACTCACCGCCGAATACCTGGCCAGGACGGCGCCGGACGCCCGGATCGCGCTTGCAGGTCGGTCGCACGACAAGCTGATCGCGGTCCGAGACTCCCTGGGTGGCAAGGCCGCCTCCTGGGCGCTGATCACCGCGGACGCGTCGCAGCCGTCGACACTGAACGCGATGGCCGCACAGACGCGCGTGGTGGTGACCACGGTGGGGCCCTACGCGAAGTACGGTCTGCCGTTGGTCGCGGCGTGCGCGGCCGCCGGCACCGACTATGCGGACCTGACCGGTGAGTCGTTGTTCATCCGCGAGAGCATCGACCAGTACCACAAGCAGGCCGCCGACACCGGCGCCCGGATCGTGCACTCGTGCGGATTCGATTCCGTCCCATCGGATCTCACGGTGTTCGCGTTGTACCGGCGCGCGCAGCAGGACGGCGCGGGCGAACTCACCGACACCAACCTTGTGGTGCGCTCCTTCAAGGGCGGGGTCTCCGGCGGCACGGCCGCGTCGATGATCGAGGTCATGCGGGCGGCGTCGTCGGACGAAGAGGCGCGACGGGTGATGAACGACCCGTACACGCTCACCCCCGACCGCGCCGCCGAACCCGAACTGGGCGGTCAACCCGATCTGCGGTGGCGGCGGGGCGCGGAGATCGCACCGGAGCTCGACGGGTACTGGGTTGCGCCTTTCGTGATGGCCGCGGTGAACACCCGTATCGTGCGGCGCAGCAACGCATTACTCGACTACGCCTATGGTCGGCGTCTGGAGTACGGCGAACAGATGAGTATGGGCAAGTCGGTGCTCGCGCCGGTCGCATCGGCGCTGGCCGCTGCCGGCAACGTCGCGACGATGGCGCTGGGCAGCCGTTACTTCGACCGCGTGCCCAGCAAGCTGGTCGACCGGGTGCTGCCCAAACCCGGCACCGGTCCCAGCGAGAAGGTCCGCGAGAGCGGCCACTACACCGTCGAAACGTACGCGACGACCACCACGGGCACCCGGTATCGGGCCGTCATGTCGCAGAAGGGCGATCCGGGCTACAAGGCGACGGCGGTGCTGCTGGGGGAGTGTGGGCTCGCGCTGGCGCTGGACCGGGACAAGCTGTCTGACCTTCGCGGCGTGCTCACCCCCGCCGCGGCGATGGGCGACGCGTTGCTCACCCGCCTGCCCGCCGCGGGGGTGACGCTGGAGACGACGCGCCTACACAGGTAGCGCACGTCACATCGCATCAGGAGCGAAAAGCCGCTCCGTTCGGGGCAGTTAGCGACAGCGCGCACTGCATTCCTAGAATTGCGGGGTGACCGCCAGCCCCCGATCCTCTGCCGAAGCCCTGCCCAAGTCCTGGGACCCGGCCGCAGTGGAGAGCGACCTCTACGAGGGCTGGGTCAAGGCCGGCTACTTCACCGCCGACGCGACCAGCAGCAAGCCGGCTTATTCGATCGTGCTGCCCCCGCCGAATGTCACCGGCAACCTGCACATGGGCCACGCGCTGGACCACACCCTGATGGATGCGCTGACGCGCCGCAAGCGGATGCAGGGCTACGAGGTGTTGTGGCTACCGGGCATGGATCACGCCGGCATCGCCACCCAGTCGGTCGTCGAGAAGCAACTCGCGGTCGACGGCAAGACCAAAGAGGATTTCGGCCGCGACCTGTTCGTGGACAAGGTCTGGGACTGGAAGCGGGAATCCGGTGGCACGATCGGCGCGCAGATGCGCCGCCTCGGCGACGGCGTCGACTGGAGCCGCGACCGGTTCACGATGGACGAGGGCCTGTCGCGCGCGGTGCGCACGATCTTCAAGCGACTCTTCGACGCGGGCCTGATCTACCAGGCCGAGCGACTGGTCAACTGGTCGCCGGTGCTCGAGACCGCCATCTCCGACCTCGAGGTCAAATACGAAGACATCGACGGTGAGCTGGTGTCGTTCCGGTACGGCTCGCTCCACGACGACGAACCGCACATCGTCGTCGCCACCACCCGAGTCGAGACGATGCTGGGCGACACGGCGATCGCGGTGCACCCCGACGACGAGCGCTACCGCGACCTGGTCGGCAAGACGCTGCCGCACCCGTTCATCGACCGCGACATCGTGATCGTCGCCGACGAGCACGTCGACCCCGAATTCGGTACGGGCGCCGTCAAGGTGACGCCCGCCCATGACCCCAACGACTTCGAGATCGGTCTGCGCCACCAGCTCCCGATGCCGTCCATTATGGACACCAAGGGCCGAATCGTCGGCACTGGAACGGAATTCGACGGCCAGGACCGCTTCGAGGCTCGGGTCAAGGTGCGCGAGGCGCTGGCCTCGCAAGGCCGCATCGTCGCGGAGAAGCGGCCGTACGTGCACAGCGTCGGCCACTCCGAACGCAGCGGCGAGCCGATCGAGCCGAGGCTGTCGCTGCAGTGGTGGGTCAAGGTCGACGCGCTGGCCAAGGCCGCCGGCGACGCAGTTCGCAACGGCGACACCGTGATTCACCCGCCCAGCCTCGAGCCCAGGTGGTTCGCGTGGGTGGACAACATGCACGACTGGTGCATCTCGCGCCAGCTGTGGTGGGGCCACCGCATCCCGATCTGGCACGGCCCCGGCGGCCAGACCGTCTGTGTCGGGCCCGACGAGACGCCGCCCGAGGGCTGGGAGCAGGACCCCGACGTGCTCGACACCTGGTTCAGTTCGGCGCTATGGCCGTTCTCCACCATGGGCTGGCCGGACCACACCGCTGACCTCGCCAAGTTCTATCCGACGACCGTGCTGGTCACCGGGTACGACATCTTGTTCTTCTGGGTGGCGCGGATGATGATGTTCGGCACCTTCGTCGCCGACGATCCGGCGATCACCCTCGACGGTCAGCGCGGACCCCAGGTGCCGTTCCAGAACGTCTTCCTGCACGGGCTGATCCGCGACGAGCACGGCCGCAAGATGAGCAAGTCACGCGGTAACGGGATCGATCCGCTGGACTGGGTGGAGATCTTCGGGGCCGACGCGCTGCGATTCACGCTGGCCCGCGGGGCGAGCCCGGGCGGTGACCTGTCCATCGGCGAGGATCACGCCCGAGCGTCACGCAACTTCGCCACCAAGCTGTTCAACGCCACCCGGTTCGCCTTGATGAACGGCGCCGCACCCGCTCCGCTCCCAGAGACCGCCGAGCTGACCGACGCCGACCGGTGGATCCTGGCCCGGATGGAACAGGTTCGCGCGGAGGTGGATTCGGCCTTCGACGCCTACGAGTTCAGCCGCGCGTGCGAATCGCTCTACCACTTCGCCTGGGACGAGTTCTGCGACTGGTACGTCGAGCTGGCCAAGGTGCAGCTCGCCGAGGGCATCACGCACACGACGGCCGTGCTGGCCGCGGTGCTCGACACGCTGCTGAAGCTTTTGCATCCGGTGATGCCGTTCGTCACCGAGGTGCTGTGGAAGACCCTGACCGGCGGCGAGTCGGTGGTGATCGCCGACTGGCCGACGCCATCGGGTTTCGAACCCGATCCAGTTGCCGCGCAACGGGTCGCGGATATGCAGAAGCTGATCACCGAGGTGCGCCGCTTCCGCAGCGATCAGGGACTCAACGACCGGCAGAAGGTGCCCGCGCGGTTGTCGGACATCGCCGGCGCGGACCTGCAGGCGCAGGTGCCCGCCGTGCGCTCGTTGGCCTGGCTGACCACCGACGGTGATGGCTTCGCCCCGACCGCGGCCATCGAGGTGCGGCTGTCGCGCGGCACCGTGACCGTCGAGGTCGACACCTCGGGCACCGTGGACGTGGCCGCCGAGCGGCGCCGGCTGGAAAAGGATCTCGCCGCGGCGCAGAAGGAACTGGCCAGTACGACAGGAAAACTCGGAAACGAGGCGTTTCTGGCGAAGGCGCCCGCAGAGGTCGTCGACAAGATCCGCGGACGCCAGCAGATCGCCCAAGAGGAAGTCGAGCGCATCACTGCGAGGTTGGCCGCGCTGCGATGACCGACCCGGAGCCGGACGACCTGCCAGAGCCGGACGTGGAGCCGTTGGGGCCGCCGGATCCCGAGCCTTCACCGGACGAGATCGCGGCGCTCCTGCAAGTCGAGCACCTGCTCGACCAGCGTTGGCCCGAAACGAAACTCGAACCCAGCACGACGCGCATCTCGGCGCTGCTCGAACTGCTCGGTTCACCGCAGCGCGGGTACCCGTCGATCCACATCGCGGGTACCAACGGCAAGACGTCCGTCGCGCGGATGGTCGATGCGCTGCTGACCGCACTGCACCGCCGCACCGGACGCACCACCAGCCCGCACCTGCAATCGGCGGTCGAGCGCATCTCGATCGACGGCAAGCCGATCAGCCCCGCGGCCTACGTCGACACTTATCGCGAGATCGAGCCGTTCGTGCACCTGGTCGATCAGCAGTCCGAGGCCGGCGTTCTCGGAAAGGCTGGCCCCGCCATGAGCAAGTTCGAGGTCGTGACCGCGATGGCGTTCGCCGCCTTCGCCGATGCGCCGATCGACGTCGCTGTCGTCGAGGTCGGCCTCGGCGGTCGCTGGGACGCCACCAACGTCGTGAACGCGCCCGTCACGGTGATCACTCCGATCGGTGTCGACCACGCTGAGTACCTGGGCGACACCCTCGCCGAGATCGCCGCCGAGAAGGCCGGGATCATCGGCAAACAGGAAGACGACCTCGTTCCCACCGATACGGTCGCGATCATCGGCAGGCAGGCGCCCGAGGCGATGGAAGCGCTGCTGGCCCAGACGGTGCGCGCGGACGCGGCGGTCGCGCGCGAGGACTCGGAGTTCGCGGTACTCGGCAGGCAGGTCGCCGTCGGCGGGCAGCTGCTCGAACTGCAGGGGCTCGGCGGCCTGTACTCCGAAATCTTCCTGCCGCTACACGGAGAACACCAGGCGCACAACGCCGCGCTCGCGCTTGCGGCCGTCGAGGCGTTCTTCGGCGCCGGGGCACAGCGCCAGCTGGACATCGACGCGGTGCGGGCGGGCTTCGCCGCGGTGACAAGCCCCGGCCGGCTGGAGAGGATGCGCAGCGCGCCAACGGTTTTCATCGATGCCGCGCACAATCCGGCCGGAGCCACGGCGTTGGCGCAGGCACTGCAGGAGGAGTTCGACTTCCGCTTTCTGGTCGGCGTCGTGTCGGTGATGGGCGACAAGGACGTCGACGGCATCCTGACCGCCCTGGAACCGGTGTTCGACCAGGTCGTCGTCACGCACAACGGATCACCGCGCGCGCTCGACGTGGAGGCATTGGCGCTGGTGGCCGAGCAGAGGTTCGGTCCCGAGCGGGTGGTCACCGCGGCGACGCTGCCCGACGCGATCGAGATCGCCACCGCGATCGTCGAGGAGTCGGCGATCGAGGGTGAACTGCTGGGGGGTGCGGGGATCGTGATCACCGGCTCGGTCGTCACCGCCGGAGCGGCACGCACGCTGTTCGGAAAGGACCCGCAATGACCGAACCGGCGCCGCAGCAGCCGGATCCCTGGAAGAGCTTCCGCGGGGTGATGGCGGGCACGCTGATCCTGGAAGCCATCGTCGTGCTACTGGCGCTGCCGGTGGTGGCCAATATCGGCGGCGGCCTCACGGCGGCCACCGGCGGCTTCCTCATCGGGATGGCGGTGATCCTGGTGCTGCTGGCCGGCGTGCAGGGCAAACCGTGGGCGATCTGGGTGAACGTGGGCCTTCAGGTCGTGTTGATCGCGGGTGTGGTCCTCGACGGGGCGATCGCGTTCGTCGGGGTGATCTTCCTGGTGGTGTGGCTGCTGATCGCCTATCTGCGCGCCGAGGTCCTTCGCCGCCAGAAGAGGGGACTTCTGCCTGGTCAGCAGCGTCCGCCGGAGTAGTCGATTTCGGCGGCTATTCTGTCGGCCGTGACTGAGCCGATTGAACGGACCCTCGTGTTGGTCAAGCCCGACGGCGTCAAGCGGCGTCTTGTCGGTGACATCCTTTCCCGGATCGAACGCAAAGGGCTGGCGATCGCCGAGCTGAAGCTGGTGACCGTCAGCGACGAGTTGGCCCGCAGGCATTACGCCGAGCACGAGGGCAAGCCGTTCTTCGATTCGCTGCTCGCGTTCATCACATCGGGCCCGCTCGTGGCGGCGGTCGTGGAGGGTCCACGTGCCATCGCGGCGTTCCGGCAGATCGCTGGCGGAACCGACCCCGTGGAGAAGGCCGCACCGGGCACCATCCGCGGTGACCTGGCCCTGATCACCCAGGACAACCTCGTTCACGGCTCGGATTCCCCAGAGTCCGCGGCGCGCGAGATCGATCTCTGGTTCCCCGGCAAGTAGGGGGTTTCGCGACCTGTCTCGCCCAGCCTGGTCGGGCGGGGCGTCGTGATGTGGGATACTCGACGCGGGTGACCGGCCGCCAACCGGGACCGGACACCCGAATGAAGACTTAGACGTGCGCGACCATCGCCACGCGTGATGCGGCGCCGACCGTCCAGCCATCATTCAGACCGGCACCGGGATGGTCCCCAGTGGGCCGCTCGGAGCGAGACCACAACAAGCTCGGGCGAAGTCACCCGGGTCCATAGCGGAAGTCCTCGCGTGGCCGCGTCAAACACGACGCGCCCGGGGGCTTAAGGAGACTACGTGGCCGAAGATGCCCCCACCGAAGACCTATCTGAACACACGCGAGAAGCACAGGACGCTCAGCCGGAGTCGTTGAGAGTCGATTCGCTGGCTCAGGTGCTGGGCACCACCAGCGAGCGGGTTCTCGAGGCGCTGACCGCGCTGGACGGCCGCCCTCGCACCGCCGAATCCCCTCTCGGGGAGGACGAGGCCCAACGCGTGCGCGAAGCGCTCGCCGACGGTGCCGAAGCGCCGCAGACGTCCGAACCGGCGGATGTCGCCGAACCTCCGGATTCCTCCGAACCGAGAAACGGAGACGAGCCGGAGTCCCGGACGATTCTGGAGACCCCGGCGGAACAGGCGCCGCAGCGCGCCGAATACATGCCGCTGTTCGTCGCGCCGCAGCCCGTCCGCTTCGAATACGACGCCGACGACGATGACGACGACACCGACGACGACGGTGACGACGGCCAGGACAGCGACGACGACCAGTCCGAGCGACCCTCCGGTCGCCGTCGCCGCCGCGGTCGGCGCGGACGGGGCCGCGGTCGCGGTGAGCAGAACGGTGACGACGCCGACGGCGACGGGGACGCCGATCAGGGCGGTTCCCAGGGTTCGGACTCCGACGGCGACGACTCGGACGACTCCGACGAGGACAATGGCGACGACGAGAACACCGGCACCGATGGCGCCACCCGCCGTCGCCGCCGCCGTCGTCGTCGCAAATCGGGATCGGGGGACGACAGCGACGCGACCTCGCCCGACGATCCGCCCAACACCGTCGTGCACGAGCGCGAACCGCGGAAGTCGACCAGAAACGACAAGTCCGGCAGCGGCGACGGCGAGATCCAGGGAATCAGCGGATCTACCCGGCTGGAGGCCAAACGGCAACGCAGGCGCGACGGCCGAGACGCGGGCAGGCGCCGCCCGCCCATCCTGAGCGAGGCCGAATTCCTGGCCAGGCGCGAGGCAGTCGAACGGATGATGGTCGTGCGCGACAAGGTCCGCACCGAACCTCCGCACGAGGGCGCCCGCTACACGCAGATCGCCGTGCTCGAGGACGGCGTCGTCGTCGAGCACTTCGTGACCTCGGCGGCGTCGGCCTCCCTGGTCGGCAACATCTACCTCGGCATCGTGCAGAACGTGCTGCCCTCGATGGAGGCGGCCTTCGTCGATATCGGCCGCGGGCGCAACGGTGTCCTCTACGCCGGCGAGGTCAACTGGGAAGCCGCCGGACTCGGCGGCGCGGCCCGCAAGATCGAACAGGCGCTCAAGCCGGGCGACTACGTCGTCGTCCAGGTCAGCAAGGACCCCGTCGGCCACAAGGGCGCCCGGTTGACGACGCAGGTGTCGTTGGCGGGTCGGTACCTGGTCTACGTGCCCGGAGCCTCGTCGACCGGGATCAGCCGCAAACTGCCCGACACGGAACGCCAGCGTCTCAAGGAGATCCTGCGTGAGGTGGTGCCGCCCGACGCCGGTGTGATCATCCGGACCGCGTCCGAGGGCGTCAAAGAAGAGGACATCCGCAACGACGTCGAACGCCTCGCCAAGCGCTGGTCCGAGATCGAGGCCAAGGCCGCCGACATCACCGCCAAGAAGGCCGGTGCGGCCGTCGCGCTCTACGAAGAGCCCGATGTGCTGGTCAAGGTGATCCGCGACCTGTTCAACGAAGACTTCACGGGCTTGACGGTCTCCGGCGACGACGCCTGGAAGACCATCAACGACTATGTGAATTCGGTTGCGCCCGAACTTCTTCCGCGGCTGACGAAATACGAGCCCGCTTCCGCCGACGGCCCCGACGTGTTCGCGGTGCACCGCATCGACGAGCAACTGACCAAGGCGATGGACCGCAAGGTGTGGCTGCCCTCGGGCGGCACGCTCGTGATCGACCGCACCGAGGCCATGACCGTCATCGACGTCAACACCGGCAAGTTCACCGGGTCGGGCGGCAACCTCGAGCAGACCGTCACCCGCAACAACCTCGAAGCGGCCGAGGAGATCGTGCGCCAGCTGAGGCTGCGCGACATCGGCGGCATCGTGGTGATCGACTTCATCGACATGGTGCTGGAGAACAACCGCGACCTGGTGCTGCGGCGGCTGACCGAGGCGCTGGCCCGGGACCGGACTCGCCATCAGGTCTCCGAGGTGACCTCGCTGGGCCTGGTCCAGTTGACGCGCAAGCGGCTCGGCACCGGTCTGGTGGAGGCGTTCTCGACGCCATGCACACACTGCAGCGGGCGCGGGATCGTGCTGCACGGCGACCCGGTCGACTCGACGTCGAGCAGCGGACGAAAGTCCGACACCGGCGGTCGGCGTGGTAAGCGCGGAAAGCGCGGTGCCAAGTCCGACGACGTCGCCGTGGCCAAGGTCCCGCCGCATCCCGCGGGCGAGCACCCGATGTTCAAGGCGATGGCGGCGGCCAACGGTCGCCATGACGCAGACGACGATGCCGTCGACGAAGACACCACCGACGATGAGCGCCGCGACCAGAAGCCCGAGGAGGTCGCCGAGACCGATTCCGAAGCCATCCGCACCGCGGTGATCGAGTCGGGCGAGGACGATATCGAGGACCTCGAGGACGAGGACTTCGACGAGACCGACTCCGATGATTCCGACGAAGACGAGGACGAGGACGAGGACGAGGACGAGATCGACCTGGATTCCGATGACGACGAAGACGACATCGACGACGACATCGAGGTCATCGGCGCCGACGACTCCGACGACGACTCTGATGAGGACGACGACGAGGATTCGGACGAGGACGAGGACTCCACGGACTACGACACCAGGGGGGTCGCATCTGCGGCTGTCTCGCGAGGGCGGCACCGGCGTCGCGCGGCCGCCCGACCTGCGGGCCCGCCAAGCCACGAGCGCTGACCTGCTGGCCCGGGGGCCGACAAGCCGTGACCTGCGGTGATTTGACCCTCATACGGCGGCTCAAGTAGCCTTGAGCAGTTGTCGCCAGGCTGGACCATGCGAGTCGGCGGCAGTCGCAAACCCAGACCAGCGCAGCGGCAAATCGCGCGCGCCCAGTGAACGACGTAGGAGTAGTAAGACGATGGCAGCCGAGAAGGTCACGTACGCAATCGTCAAGACCGGCGGCAAGCAGTACAAGGTTGCCGTCGGCGACGTGGTGAAGGTCGAGAAGCTCGAGTCCGAGCCCGGCGCCAGCGTCTCGTTGCCCGTGGCCCTCGTCGTCGACGGGTCGAAGGTGACCTCCGACGCGAAGTCGCTGGAGAAGGTCGCCGTCACCGGCGAGATCCTCGAGCACACCAAGGGCCCGAAGATCCGCATCCACAAGTTCAAGAACAAGACCGGCTACCACAAGCGGCAGGGACACCGTCAGCAGCTGACCGTCCTCAAGGTCACCGGCATCAAGTGATGAGCCGTCAGGCGAAGGACCGAAAGCAGTGATGAGCCGTCAGGCGAAGAACAGAGAGCACTGAGGGGAACCACAGACATGGCACACAAAAAGGGCGCTTCCAGCTCGCGGAACGGTCGCGACTCCGCCGCACAGCGGCTCGGCGTCAAGCGGTTCGGCGGCCAGATCGTCAAGGCCGGCGAAATCCTGGTACGGCAGCGGGGTACGCATTTCCATCCCGGCACCAACGTCGGCCGCGGAGGTGACGACACTCTGTTCGCCACCGCTCCCGGCGCCGTCGAATTCGGTTCCAAGCGCGGCCGCAAGATCGTCAGCGTCGTTCGACCGGCGCCGCAGGAGGCCTGACTTCCTGCCGCGAATGTGATGCTGCTGCGACTTCCCGGCTGAAGCTGGCAGTAGCTCACACTCGTCACGGAAAGGAAGACCGATGCCTCGCTTCGTCGACCGCGTCGTGATCCACGCGCGAGCCGGCAACGGCGGCAACGGCTGCGCTTCGGTCCACCGCGAGAAGTTCAAACCGCTCGGCGGTCCCGACGGCGGCAACGGCGGTCGCGGGGGCAGCGTGATCCTGGTCGTCGACCCGCAAGTGCACACCCTTCTCGACTTCCACTTCCATCCGCACGTCGTCGCACCGTCCGGCAAGCAGGGCGCGGGCGGCAACCGGGACGGGGCCGCGGGCGCCGACCTCGAGGTCAAGGTTCCCGACGGCACGGTCGTGCTCGACGAGGACGGTCGGCTGCTCGCGGACCTCGTGGGGGCCGGCACCCGCTTCGAAGCGGCCGCCGGTGGCCGCGGCGGCCTGGGCAATGCCGCGCTGGCATCGCGCGCACGTAAGGCTCCCGGCTTCGCGCTGCTGGGGGAGAAGGGTCAGGTCCGCGACCTGACGCTGGAGCTCAAGACCGTTGCCGACGTCGGGCTCGTCGGCTTCCCGTCCGCAGGCAAGTCCTCGCTGGTGTCGGTGATCTCGGCGGCCAAACCGAAGATCGCCGACTATCCGTTCACGACGCTGGCGCCCAACCTCGGCGTGGTGTCCGCGGGCGGCAACACCTTCACCGTCGCCGACGTTCCCGGCCTCATCCCCGGCGCCTCACAGGGGCGCGGGCTGGGACTGGACTTCCTGCGGCACATCGAACGTTGCGCGGTGCTGGTGCACGTGGTCGACTGCGCGACGATGGAGCCCGGACGCGACCCGGTCTCCGATATCGACGCGCTCGAAGCCGAGCTCGCCGCGTACACGCCGACACTGCAGGGCGATTCGACGCTGGGCGACCTCGCCGAGCGTCCGCGTGCGGTGGTGCTGAACAAGATCGACGTGCCCGACGCCCGCGAGCTGGCCGAATTCGTGCGCGAGGAGATCGTGCGCCGCTACGGCTGGCCGGTGTTCGAGGTGTCCACCGTGACCCGGGAAGGGTTGCGGCAGTTGACCTTCGCGTTGTGGGAGATGGTGTCGGCATATCGCGAAGCGCAACCGCCGGTCGTGCCCCGCCGACCCGTCATTCGTCCCGTCCCTGTGGACGAGAGCGGTTTCACCGTCGAGCCGGACGGGCACGGCGGCTTCGTCGTGCATGGTGTCCGGCCCGAACGGTGGGTCGCCCAAACCGATTTCGACAACGACGAGGCCGTCGGCTACCTCGGTGACCGGCTGGCCCGCCTGGGTGTTGAGGATGAGCTGTTGAAGCTGGGCGCGCGGCCCGGATGCGCGGTGACCATCGGTGAGGTCACCTTCGATTGGGAGCCGCAGACACCCGCCGGCGTCGATGTGCCGATGTCGGGCCGCGGCACGGATCAGCGGCTCGAGCAGACCGATCGCGTCGGGGCCGCCGAGCGTAAGGCCGCGCGGCGGGAACGGCGGCGCCCCGGCGGCGAGTCATGACCGCCTCCGCGCGCCCCGATGAGTCGGCGCACCGGGCGGCGGTGCGCACCGCGCGCAGCGTCGTCGTCAAGATCGGCACCACCGCGCTGACCACGCCGACCGGAGTGTTCGACGCCGGCAGGCTTGCGGTGCTGGTCGAGGCCATCGAGAACCGGATGCGGGCGGGCTCAGATGTGGTCATCGTGTCGTCGGGGGCCATCGCGGCGGGCATCGAACCGCTGCGGCTGTCGAGACGGCCCGCCGACCTGGCCACCAAACAGGCCGCCGCCAGCGTCGGCCAGGTGGCCCTGGTCAACGCGTGGAGCGCGGCGTTCGCGCGTTATGAGCGCACCGTCGGACAGGTCCTGCTGACCGCGCACGACATCTCGATGCGAGTCCAGCACACCAACGCCCAGCGCACGCTCGACCGGTTGCGGGCGCTGCACGCGGTGGCGATCGTCAACGAGAACGACACCGTGGCCACCAACGAGATCAGGTTCGGCGACAACGACCGGCTCTCGGCGCTGGTCGCGCACCTGGTCGGCGCCGACGCGCTGATCCTGCTGTCCGACATCGACGGGCTCTACGATTCGGATCCCCGGAGGGCGTGCGAGACAGGCGGGGCGCGCTTCATCGCCGAGGTGGCGCAGCCGGAGGACCTCGACGGCGTGGTGGCCGGCCGAGGTAGCCAACTGGGCACCGGAGGGATGGCGTCGAAGCTGTCATCGGCGTTACTGGCCGCCGACGCCGGGGTGCCGGTGTTGCTGGCCGCGGCCTCGGATGCGGCGACCGCGTTGGCCGACGCGTCCGTCGGCACGGTGTTCGCGCCGCGGCCCGAGCGGATGTCAGCGCGCCGGTTCTGGGTGCGCTACGCCGCCGAGGCCGCGGGCGCGCTGACACTCGACGACGGTGCGGTGCGCGCGGTGCTCACGCAGCGGCGCTCGCTGCTGCCCGCCGGTATCACCGCGGTGTCGGGGCGCTTCTACGGCGGCGACGTCGTCGAGTTGCGGGCGCAGGACGGGACGATGGTCGCGCGCGGCGTCGTCGCCTACGACCGCGGTGAGTTGGCGACGATGTTGGGCCGGTCGACGTCGGATCTGTCACCGGAGCTGCGCCGGCCCGCCGTACACGCCGACGACCTGGTGGCGGTCTAAGCCGTTGCGCTAGTGATCGCCCAGCGATCGGATGCGTGCCGAGATCCCCTCGAACACCGCCTTGATCTGGTCGGCGCGTTCGTCGGCGCTTTCCATCACGTCGTCGTCGGCCGGTTGCACCGTCACGCCGTTGGCCTTCGCGGTCGCCTCGAAACATTCGCGGACCACCGGATCGGCGAGGATCACCGCCGCCAACATTCCCGGTGTGAGCTCGCGAGTGCGCAGCAGGCCGTCGTAGCGCACCTCCGCAGGGATCCGAATCTCCAGTGCGCCGCCTTCGAGTTGCTGCTTGGCCGCGGCCAACAGAAGCGTCAGCGCAGCGCGGGAGACCGCGCCGAGCACCTTGTGCCGGAACGGGAACCACGGCAGCGGCAGCTTGTCGATCTGCTTGTCCACTCCGCCGGTGAACAGGTACTCGATCAGGCTGCGGGTGCGGACCTCTTCGACCTCCGCCCATTCGACGGCGTCCCCGTCGAACTCGACCGCGTCCTCGCTGATGGCCACGCCGCCGAAGTGGTTGAGCTTGCGGACCAGCCACCGGAGTTTGTCGGGTGTGAGCGAGTGCTCGGCGATCACGTCGCCGATGCCCAGTGCCCACCGGCCGGTGACCGGCCCGGGCTCAGGGCGGTGCCGGTCGATCAGCTCGCGGAGCCACGAGGCGTCCTCGGAGGTCTGGGTCACGCCGTCATTCCCGTCGACGTCGCGAGGGCGGGCAGCTCGTCGGCCAACAAGGCCAGCATGGGGGAGCACCCGTTGTCGATCTTGACCGTCGCCAGCGCATCGCCGCGGGTGGGTCCGCGGTTGACGATCGCGATCGGCATACCCGCCGCCGCGGCGTGGCGCACGAACCGGTAACCCGAGTACACCGTCAGCGACGACCCCGCCACGAGTAGCGCATCGGCCGCATCGACCATCAAATAGGCTTGAGCCACACGTTCTTTAGGGACGTTCTCGCCGAAATAGACGATGTCGGGTTTGAGCATCCCGCCGCACTGCGGGCAGTCGACGACGCGGAACGACGTGGTGTCGCCGACGACGGCATCGGCGTCCGGGGCGACCGCGATGCCGCCCACCGACTCGGCGACCCGCTGGGCGAAGCCCGGATTCGCCGCCTCCAGCAGATCGGCCAGGGCGGCGCGGCTCATCGTGTGCGCACAGTCGAGGCAGATCACCTGCGCGTAGGTGCCGTGGAGGTTGACGACGTTGTCGCTGCCCGCCTTGCTGTGCAGCAGGTCGACGTTCTGGGTGATCAGCGCGGACACCACACCCGCGGCCTCGAGCGTGGCGAGGGCCCGATGGCCGGCGTTGGGCAGCGTGGCGTCCATATGACGCCAGCCGAGGTGGTTGCGCGCCCAGTACCGCTGCCGGAACGCGGGGTCGGAGGTGAACTGGCGGATCGTCATGGGATTGCTCGGCGGCGAGTCCGGGCCGCGGTAGTCGGGGATTCCGGAGTCGGTGGACATCCCCGCACCGGTGAGCACGGCGATCCGTCGGTCGCGCAGCAGGCCGACGAGTTCGGGTGCGTCCACCTGGTCGAGGGTAGGCGCATCGTGGAAATTCAGCCTCATCGGTGCTTAGCGGGTTGCTTGCACGCAGCAGGTGCGTGCGATCAACCGGTTTAGCGCTCGGGCGGGCGGTTGGCTCGTCAATTGGCCAATGCCTGCGGCGACAACTCCTTGAGCATCGCGTTCGCCCACCGCATCTGTCGCAGAGCTTGCGGATGGCACCGCTGGGTGAGCTCCAGCAGCCGCTCATCCTTGGCGGCTTGTGCGCCCTGAGCCAGCAGTTCCCAATCGAGCGAAACTCCGGCCGCCAACCGGTGCAGCCGCCTCAGATCCGCCAACAACAGAAGGGCGGGTTCGGGCCGGCGGCCCAGGCGGTCGCTGACCCACTGCTGGGCCGTCTCGGTGACCGCTTTGGTTCGCGGACGCGCGCGCAAGCGGACGCCGTAGTGAGGTCCGATCTGCGCGATCAGTTCGACATGCTCACGCGACCACACGGTGAGGTCGTTCGCGACGTGATGAATGCCGTGGTCGGCGTGGTGGCGCGCGGCGATCGCGTCGAGTGAGCGTGCCAGCCGCAGTTCGGAGCGGTGCAGTTCGCGCAGCGCCAAGCCCAGTTTCATGGTGACTCCGCTCCGGTCGGCGCGACGGCCAGCCGGGCCGCCGCGGTCTTGAAGATCGGCTGTTTGGAGACCGGGTCCCAGTCGGTCAGTGTCAGCTCGTTGGCGGCCCGATCGCACTCGGCGTCCTCGGTGTCCCAGTAGCCGTAGTGGAAGGGCAGGAACAGCACACCGGTGCGGATGTCGGTGATGCGCGCCTTGGCTCGCACGCGACCGCGCGGTGTCTCGATTTCTGCGAGGTCATTTTCGCGGATGCCGAGCCGGTGGGCGTCGGCTTCGGACACCTCGACCCACACCTCCGGAGACGCCGCGGCAAGCTCGGGTACGCGGCCGGTCTTGGTTCTGGTGTGGAACTGGTACACGGTCCTGCCGGTGATCAGCGCGAACGGAAAGTCGTCGTCCGGAGCTTCGTGCGGCGGCAGGTACTCGGCCGCCTTGATGATCGCCTTGCCGTGCGGGTTCATCGCGCGGTACTCGGTCGGCTCCAGCGGCGCGCCGGTGATCAGGTCCTTGCCGTAGGCCTCGCAGTAGTCGGGGTCGGCCCAGAACCGCCCGTCGGAGTAGAGGCGTTCGGTGCCGTCGGGATGATCGTCGTTGCAGGGCCATTGAATCCCAGCGCTGCCGCGCAGCTTGTCGTAACTCAAACCGGTGTAATCGCACGGTCGCCCTGCGCTGCACCGCTGCCACGCGGTGAAGGCCGACTCCGGATCGGTCCACGACGGCAACGGATTGCCGTCGCGGTCGCGGAAATTCATGCGGCGGGCGTAATCGAGGAAGATGTCGAGATCGGGCCGCGCCTGGCCGGGTGGGTCCACCGCTTTCTCCGACAGGTGCACCGTCCGGTCGGTGTTGGTGAACGTCCCGGTCTTCTCCGCCCATGTGGCCGCGGGCAGCACCACATCGGCGAGATCGGTTGTCTCCGTGGGGAAGATGTCCTGAACGACGAGGAACAGCCGTTGCTGGCTCAAGATGCTGCGGATGCGGCGCAGTTCGGGTAGCGACACCGCTGGGTTGGTTGCGCTGACCCACAGCAGGCGCAATGTGCCCTGTTCGGCGTATCGCATCATCTGCATCACATGGGTCGGCGGCGCATAGTGCGGAATCTGCATCATGTCCAGGTTCCACAGGTCGGCCAACTCGCCGATGTGGCTGTCGTTCGACCAGTTTCGGAAACCGGCCAGATCACCGTCGGCGCCGCATTCGCGCGTGTTCTCGGCAGTGGGTTGCCCGTTCATCTGCAACAACCCGCATCCCGGCTTGCCGAGCATGCCGCGCAGGATGTGGATGTTGTTGACCTGCACCGCCGCGGCCGACGCCTGATGAGACTGGTAGAAGCCCTGCAGCACCGTCGACAGCAGCCGTTCCGCGGTGCCCACAAGCCGTGCCGCCGACCGGATGTCGTCGGCGGACACGCCGCAGATCTCGGCGGCGCGCTCGGGCGGAAATTCGGCGACGCGTTTGCGCAACTCCTCGAATCCGACAGCGTGCGCGCGGACGTAGTCGGTGTCGATCCAGTCGTTGAGGACGATCTCGTGCAGCAGGCCGTTCATCAACGCGACATTGGTGCCGGGCAGTGGGGCGAGGTGCACGGTCGCGTGCGCGGCGACGGGCGTCCTGCGCGGATCGACGCACACGACGGCCGGCGGGTCCGGTCCGGCGAGGCGGTCCAAAATCCGCATCCACAGCACGGTTTGGGTCTCGGCGACGTTGTGGCCGTATAGCGCGATGACGTCGGCGTGGTCGATGTCGGTGTAGGAGCCGGGCTGGCCGTCGCAGCCGAACGATTCTTTCAGCGCCTCGGCGGCGGTCGCGGTGCACAGCCGGGTGTTGCCGTCGACGTGGTTGGTGCCGATCGCGCCGTGGGCGATGACACCGAGGGTGTAGTACTCCTCGAGGAACAGCTGACCCGACGTGTAGAAACCGAACGCCGACGGTCCATACCGGTCGAGCAGTCGCTTGCTGTGGCGCACGACCTGATCCATCGCGGTGTCCCAATCACACTCGGTGAGTTCACCGTCGACGCGGATCATCGGTGTGGTCAGTCGATCGCCGGATGCGTTGGCCTGCCACCCGTAGAAGTCCTTGGGGTCGAGTCGACCGTGGTTGACGCGGTCGATTTCGCGGCCGCGGACACCGACGATCCGGCCGTCCTTGACCGCGATGTCGAGCCCGTCACCGTTGGAGTGCAGAATCGAGGCCGACTGCACCCAGCGGTCCACCGATTCTGGTTCCAACCCGTCGGCGAGGAACATGTCGACGCGTTCTGGCCACTGTTCCCCCTTGGCGTAGGGGGTTCGCGCACCCCACGGTTCGGCGATGCGATCCCGCTTGCCGTTGCTCATTGCTGTCTCGGGCAGGCTTCGACGGGAACGGGCATGCTCAGCTCGCCGAACTGTTGGAAGCGGAAGGTCACGTCGACGTTGTAGGCGGGCCGAACGGTTTTGGTGATGCCGTCAAGGGTGACGGTGAGCGGCTGGCCCGGTTCGACTGGTTGACCGGTGGCAAGTGCAGTGCCTGCGGGGATCTCGATCGGAGGGCTCGGTTCGATGCGGGCGGTCTCGGCGGCCGTTGTCGTGATCGCCTCTAGCCGTTCGGTGCCCGCCGGTCGATTGTTGGTGATCGTGAACCGCAACTGTGCGGTGTCGCCGACCTGGATCTCGCACGATCCGGGCAGATAGCGGGGTACGACGAAAGCGTTCTCGACTGTGGTCTCCGACGTCTGCGAACCGGACCCACGGTTGCTCGACTCTCCAGTGGTGAAGCTGCCGCAGCCGGCCAGCAGGAACGTCACGAGCAGGGCCGTCGTGAAGGGAGCGGGCTTGAACCGTTTGATTTCCATCACCGAAGCGGGGCCTACCCGCTGCCCGCGGCGCCAAACGTCGAGCCGATACCCGGTTTGCGCCGGGGCCGCGCGGGTAGGCGTGGAGCGTCCGCAGCGGCCGCCGTTGCGGAACGGGGATGGCCGATGCCTCTGAGTTTGGAAGGACTGACGAACATGTGGTCCGACGGTTGGTCGGATGTCGTGAGGGTGCTGGTGATCGGCGCGGCCGCTTATGCGACGTTGGTTGTGCTGCTACGTCTTTCGGGTAAGCGCACGCTCGCCAAACTCAACGCATTCGACCTCGTGGTCACGGTCGCGGTCGGGTCCACCCTGGCCACCATTCTGCTCAGCTCCGAGGTGTCGTATGTCGAAGGCCTCGCGGCGTTGGCGCTTCTGGTGGCCTTGCAATTCGTTGCGGCGTTGATCTCCTCCCGCGCGCGAGCCGCCCGGATGGCGCTGAAGTCCACCCCGACGCTGCTGGTGTCTCACGGGCGGTTCCGGGACGACGCGCTGCGCCGTCAACGGGTGAGCGCCGACGAGGTGCGCCAGGCGATGCGCTCCTCAGGGTTCGGCGATCTTGCGGGCGTCGCGGCGGTGGTGCTGGAAACCGACGGTTCACTCAGCGTCATCTCGACCGATCAGCGCGGTGACGGATCGGCGATGGTCGATGTCGACGCCGTGCCAACCGTTTCCACGAGACGACCGCGGGTACGCGACCGTCGAACACCGACGACCGAGGAGGATGCCATGAGTGTTGCGGGCAGAATGCTCGAGACCTACCCGCAGGATCTAGGCGGAGTCGACCGCGGAGAGCTGGTGGCGTGCATCGAGGCCTGTCTCGACTGTGCGCAGGCGTGTACCGCGTGTGCGGACGCCTGCCTCAGCGAAGAGTCGGTCGCGCAACTGACCAAGTGCATCCGAACCAACTCCGACTGCGCGGATATCTGTGCGGCGACCGCCCGGGTGCTGTCCCGGCATACCGGCTACGACGCAAACCTCACGGCCGAGGTGCTGCGGTCCTGCGTGACCGCTTGCCGCGCATGCGCCGACGAGTGCGGCCGCCATGCCGAACACCACGACCACTGCCGCATCTGCGCCGACGTATGCCGCCAGTGCGAACGCATGTGCGACGAGCTTCTGACCGCGCTCGGTTGACGCTCGATGCGCGCGCT
This sequence comes from Mycobacterium lehmannii, assembly GCF_001499925.1. Lineage (NCBI taxonomy): Bacteria > Bacillati > Actinomycetota > Actinomycetes > Mycobacteriales > Mycobacteriaceae > Mycobacterium > Mycobacterium lehmannii. The sequence goes on along the minus strand of NZ_LQIR01000023.1, from coordinate 72,205 downwards.
GACCACCAAACCCGGGCAGGCGGGGTCGCTGCGCGTCGAGACTGTGGCCGATCCGCAGCCGGCGGCCGGCGAACTGCTGGTCGAGGGCATTGCGGTCGGCGTGTGCGGGACCGACAAAGAGATCGCCGCCGGGCAGTACGGCAAGGCACCGCCAAGCCGTGACCGCCTGATCCTGGGGCACGAGTCACTGGGTCGGGTGCTGCAAGCGCCCGACGGCACCGGCTTCGGCATCGGGGATCTGGTGGTCGGCGTGGTGCGACGCCCCGACCCGGTGCCGTGCCCTGCCTGCGCCCACGGCGAATTCGATATGTGCCGCAACGGTCGATACACCGAACGCGGCATCAAGGGAATCGACGGTTACGGCAGCGAAGTATGGTGCGTGGAAACCGATTACGCAGTGACGCTGAACCGCGAACTCGCCGACGTCGGCGTCTTGATGGAGCCCACCACGGTGGTCGCCAAAGCATGGGAACAGGTGCACTCGATCGGGCGGCGGTCGTGGTTCGAACCTGAACGCGTGTTGGTCACGGGGGCCGGGCCCATCGGCCTGCTCGCTGCGCTGCTGGGAGTGCAGCAGGGCCTTGACGTTCATGTGCTCGACCTCGTCACCGACGGGCCCAAACCCGCGCTGGTCGAGTCTCTTGGGGCCACTTATCACCACGATCCCGCCGACGATGTCGCCGACCGGCTTCAGCCAGACATCGTCATCGAGGCCACCGGCGCCAGCCGCGTGGTGTTCGACGTCATGTGCAGCACAGCGCATTACGGCATCGTCTGCCTGACAGGGGTGTCCCCGTCCGGACGCAGACTCGACGTTGACGCCGGCGGTCTCAACCGTGAACTGGTCCTGGAGAACGACGTCGTCGTCGGCTCTGTAAACGCAAACCTGCGGCATTACCGGCAGGCCGCCGAAGCGCTGGCGACCGCCGACCGCGGGTGGCTGGAGCAAATGATCAGCCGCCGGGTACCCCTGCACCGTGCCGAAGACGCTTTCGACACCCGAGACGACGACGTCAAGGTCGTCATCACGCTCGACGGGTCGGCGTGAAAATGGCGGCGATCGAGGACTACGCCTTGCTCGGAGACCTTCAGACGGCCGCGCTCGTGGGCCGCGACGGAGCCATCGACTGGCTGTGCCTACCGCGGTTCGACTCGCCGGCATGTCTGGCCGCACTGCTGCACGACGAAGAAGCCGGCAGTTGGCGGATCGCACCGGCATCCGGCGGACCGGCCACCCGGCGCAGATACCGCGGAGACACGCTGATCCTGGAAAGCGAATGGGACACGCCGGAGGGGACTGTCCGCGTGGTGGACTGCATGCCCCCGCGCGGCACCGAACCCGATGTGGTGCGCGTCGTCGAGGGAGTGTCCGGTCGCGTGCCCATGCGCATGGTGTTGCGGCTGCGCTTCGATTACGGCCACATCGTGCCGTGGGTGCGCCGCGAGGGTGCCGACCTCGCTGCCGTCGCCGGACCCGACGCAATCTGGCTGCGCACGCCGGCGCCGATACGCGGCGAGGATCTCTCCACGGTCGCCGAGTTCGACGTCGCCGCCGGTGAGCGGATCCCGTTCGTGCTCACCTACGCGCCGTCACACCTGCCCCGACCCGCGCCCGTCGACCCGGACACCGCCATCGCGGAGGCTGAAAGGTTCTGGACCGAATGGATCTCGCGGTGCCGCTACCGAGGCAGGTGGGACAGCGAGGTCCGCCGGGCGCTGGTGATACTCAAAGCTCTGACGTATGCGCCGACGGGCGGCATCGTGGCGGCGGCCACGACGTCGCTGCCCGAACAACTCGGCGGCTCACGCAACTGGGATTACCGCTTCTGCTGGCTCCGCGACGCGGCCTTCACGTTGCAAGCGCTCCTAGGCACCGGGTTCGTCGCCGAGGCCAGGGCCTGGCGGGAATGGCTCGTGCGAGCTGTGGCAGGCGATCCGTCGAAACTGCAGATCATGTACGGGCTCGACGGCAGCCGCAGGCTCTACGAGCAGGAGCTGCCGTGGTTGTCGGGTTATGAGGGGTCCGCCCCTGTGCGAATCGGCAACGCCGCGGCCGGCCAGTTCCAACTCGACGTGTGGGGCGAGGTACTCGACGGACTGCATCTGGCCCGCGACGCCGGCATGACGACCGACGACACGGCCTGGGATGTGCAGCGCGCCTTGCTCGACTATCTCGAGGGTCATTGGCGCGACCCCGACAACAGCCTGTGGGAAGTTCGCGGTCCCAGGCGCCATTTCGTGCACTCGAAGGTGATGGCATGGGCGGGTGTCGACCGAGCAGTGAAGACGGTCGACCACCACGGGCTACCCGGACCGGTGGATCGGTGGCGTGCCCTGCGCGACGAGATTCACGCCGAGGTGTGCGCCAACGGCTACGACACCGACCGCAACACCTTCACCCAGTATTACGGGTCCGATGCGGTCGATGCCGCGCTGCTGCTGATCCCGCGGGTCGGCTTCCTACCCTGGAACGATCCCCGCGTACGAGGCACCGTCGACGCGGTGCAGGCGCGCTTGACGACCGATGGACTCCTGCTGCGGTACCGCACCGAGCACGGTGTCGACGGGTTGCCCGGCCACGAGGGCGCGTTCCTCGCGTGCTCCTTCTGGCTCGCCGACGCCTTGCACGGGCTAGGCCGCACCGCCGAGGCGACCGCACTGTTCGAACGCCTGCTTGGCCTGCGCAACGATGTCGGTTTGCTCAGTGAGGAATTCGACACCACGATCCGCAGGCACGTGGGGAACACGCCGCAGGCGTTCAGCATGGTCGGGCTGATCAACACCGCCCGTGAACTGACCGGCGCCAGGACCGAGACATCGGCGCGCGGCTTCGAGCAGGACCTCGCGTCCGCCTGAATTACTGCAAACACTTTGCCGCGGGCGTGATCTCGGCGCTCATATTGCTTTTCATCATGGTCAGTGCCGCGTCGCTGAGTTCCGGGTCGATGTGGGCTACGGCGTCCGGTGGCACGACGACGGGGAAGTGCCGGACATAGGCGTCCAGCGCGGTGTAGAGGATGCATTGCTCGGTGACCTGACCGGTGAGGATGACCCGCTCGGGTTTCAACTGCCCCAGCAGGTATGCCAGCGCCGTGGCGTAGAAGGCGCTGTGACGCACCTTCGTCATCAGGCGGCAGCCCTTCTGCGGGACGATCGGCTCGACCAGGTCGGGGCGTTCGCCCTGCAGCGCCGACTGCACGATGTCGCTGAACTCGGCGGTGAAATCGCCGTAGTTGTCGTTGACGTAGATGAGGTCGACATCGTCGCGGTCACGGGCCTCGGCGACGAGCGCCGCAAGGGGATCGATGATCTCGGCGACGTGGGGGATCAGCTTCTCGGCGTCGGGATGGCGGTAGGTGTTCATCATGTCGATGACCAGCACTGCGGTGTCACTCATGGGGACTTGCATACCCCGTTCCGTTTTCGGGCAACAATGAGGCATGGATTTCTACTCGGCGTACCGGCACGGCTTCGTCCGCGTCGCCGCATGCACGCACCACACGACGCTCGCCGATCCGCGGGCCAATGCCGAGTCGGTGCTGCGGATGGCGCGCGCCTGCCACGACGACAACGTCGCGCTCGCGGTCTTTCCGGAGCTGACGCTGTCGGGATATTCCATCGAGGACATCGTGATGCAGGACGCGCTGCTGGATGCGGTCGAGGACGCGGTGCTCGACATCGTCGTCGCCTCCGCCGACCTGATGCCCGTCCTCGTGATCGGAGCTCCGCTGCGCTATCGGCACAGGATCTACAACACGGCCATCGTGATCCACCGCGGCCGCGTGCTCGGCGTCGCGCCCAAGTCCTACCTGCCGACGTATCGGGAGTTCTACGAGCGCAGGCAGATGGCACCCGGCGACGACGTGCGCGGCGCGATCCGAATGGGCCGCGGAGGTGAGTGGGCCGACGTGCCGTTCGGGCCCGACTTGTTGTTCACCGCGACCGACGTCCCCGGGTTCGTATTGCACGTCGAGATCTGCGAGGACATGTTCGTGCCGATCCCGCCGAGCGCGTCGGCGGCACTGGCCGGCGCGACGGTGCTGGCGAACCTGTCCGGAAGCCCGATAACGATCGGACGCTCCGAAGACCGCTGCCTGCTGGCCCGCTCGGCGTCGGCGCGCTGCCTGGCCGCCTATGTGTACGCCGCGGCGGGCGAGGGCGAGTCGACGACCGACCTGGCCTGGGACGGGCAGACGATGATCTGGGAGAACGGCGAATGCCTCGCGCAATCCGAGCGCTTCCCAAAGGGTGAACGCCGATCCGTCGCCGACGTCGATCTGGAATTGCTGCGATCCGAACGCATCCGGATGGGCACCTTCGACGACAACCGCAGACACCACGCGGCATCGACCGACACCTACCGGCGGGTGGAGTTCCAGCTCGATCCGCCGACCGGCGACGTCGGATTGCTTCGCCACATCGAGCGTTTCCCGTTCGTGCCGTCGGATCCCGAACGGCTGGAACAGGATTGCTATGAGGCCTACAGCATCCAGGTGGCCGGGCTCGAACAGCGCCTGCGCGCGCTGAACTTCCCCAAGATCGTGCTCGGTGTGTCCGGAGGTCTGGACTCGACGCACGCCCTGATCGTCGCCGCCCGGGCGATGGATCGCGAACAGCGCCCCCGCAGCGACATTCTCGCGTTCACCATGCCCGGATTCGCGACTGGCGAGCGCACCAAGGGCAACGCCGAGCGGTTGGCCGAGGCGCTGGGGGTGACGTTCACCGAACTCGACATCAGCTCCACAGCGGAGTTGATGCTGACCAACATCGACCACCCGTTCGGCCGCGGGGAGAAGGTCTACGACGTCACGTTCGAGAACGTGCAGGCCGGGCTGCGCACCGATTACCTGTTCCGCCTTGCCAACCAGCGCGGAGGCATCGTGTTGGGCACCGGCGACCTGTCGGAACTCGCGCTGGGGTGGTCGACGTACGGCGTGGGCGACCAGATGTCGCACTACAACGTCAACGGCGGTGTTCCGAAGACGTTGATCCAGCACCTGATTCGCTGGGTGATCTCCTCCAAAGAGTTCGACGACAGGGTCAACGAGGTGTTGCAGTCGGTGCTCGACACCGAGATCTCGCCCGAGCTGGTGCCCGCGGGTGAGGACGAGGAGATCCAGAGCAGCGAGTCCAAGGTCGGACCCTATGTACTGCAGGACTTTTCGCTGTTCCAGGTGCTGCGCTTCGGGTTCCGGCCCTCAAAGGTGGCGTTTCTGGCCTGGCACGCATGGAGCGATCCGCAGCGCGGCGAGTGGCCGACCGGATACCCCGAGTCGAAGCGGCCGTCGTACTCGCTCAAGGAGATCCGGCACTGGCTGCAGGTGTTTGCCCAGCGCTACTACTCGTTCGCCCAGTTCAAGCGGTCGGCCGTGCCGAATGGGCCCAAGGTGTCACACGGCGGATCGCTCTCGCCGCGGGGCGACTGGCGGGCGCCGTCGGACATGTCCGCACGCACCTGGCTCGACGAGATCGAGCGCGAAATCCCTGAGGAGTGACTTCGGGTTCGTCGCGTGCTACCGGTGTCCCACGCCGGGAAGGAATCGACCGACGGTTGCAAGGTAGTCGCGGTAGTCGTCGCCGTGCACGGTGAGTAGGTACGGTTCTTCGACGACACGGACCTGTGTCTGGATCGTCGTGACCAGCAGTACGAACCCGATCACCGCGACGGGATTCGGTGTGATCAGGGCGATTCCGAAGCCGAACACCATCATCGCGGTGAAGATCGGATTGCGCACCCATCCGAACACGCCGCGGCGCACCAACGTCGTCTTCTCACTGGCGTCGACCCCGATGCGCCACGAGTCGCCCATGTCGACCTGTGCGTAAAGCGTTGCGGCGATGCCCGCCACCGCGATCGCGATGCCGGCGATGTTCACCCAGGTCCGATCCAGCGGCGCCAGCGGAGCGACGATGCCGGCCAGTTGCAGGATCGGCGCGAACACCGCGGCACCCATCGAGACGACGAACCCCACGCCGGCGAACCACTCGAGTGACAACGGCCGGCCGCTGATACCACGAAAACCCGTCGACCCGGTGCGGCGTTTCTGTTGCCAACTGCGCCAACCGAATCCGAGCATGGCGAACACCACGAACAAGGCGATGGCGACGATCGGCATGCTCACTCCTTTCTCGACGCTCACCCGCAGCAAGGGTCCCCGCGCCAGGCCTCGACCCCTTCGCGGACCGCGATCACCGCGATCCCGAGCGCGGCGACCGGGTCGGCCCACGACCAGCCGAACAGGCCGTTGAGAACCAAGCCCGCCAGCACGATCGCCGACAGGTAGGCGCACAGCAGTGTCTGTTTGGAGTCGGCGACCGCAGACGTGGACCCGAATTCGCGACCGGCCCGCCGTTGCGCCAACGACAGCACCGGCATGATCACCAGGCTCAGTGCGGCCAGCACGATGCCGACGACCGACGGTGCGGCCTCACCTCGGCCGGTCAGCGTCAGCACCGCGTCGGCGGCGACGTACGCGGCGAGTGCGAAGAACGAGAACGCGATGAATCGCAGCGCGGCCTTTTCCCGCGTTTCGGGATCGCGTGCGGAGAACTGCCATGCGACGGCTGCTGCGGAGGACACCTCGACGACCGAATCCAGGCCGAAACCCACCAGCGCCGACGACGACACCCGGGCGCCCTCGGCCAGCGCGATGATCGCCTCGATGACGTTGTAGGTGATCGTGGCCGCCACGAGCCAGCGGATCCGGCGCGCCAGGACCGTGCGTCGGGTGTCGCTCGGGGTGGCCATCAGCAGCAGGCGTCGTCGGCGGCGGCTGGGCAGCAGGCCGGATCGACCTCGAGCACCAGACCGACCAGGTCGTCGAGCGCGTGTGCGATGCGCTCATCGGCGAGTTCGTAGCGGTTGCGCCGGCCCTCGGGCTGCGCGGTCACCAGACCGCAGCCCCGCAGACACGCCAGGTGGTTGGACAGGATCTGGCGGGAGACGCCGATCTTGTCGGCCAGCTCCGACGGATATCCGGGCCCGTCGCGCAGGATCAACAGGATCTCGGCGCGGGTCGGATCCGACAGAGCGCAACCGAACCGCGACAGCGCATCGCTGCGAGTGACCGTCTGCATGACGCAGACAGTACATCATCAGCTGAACTATTTCCTTGCGATTTCGGTGTAGTTGGTTGCGGTCAGCGCCACCAACTACACCCAAATCGCGACCCTAGAGGCGGCCGTCGATGCGCAGGTCCGGGTGCACCCAGTTCGGCGACCGTCGCTCCTTGAAGGCCATGAAGCCCTCGATGGACTCGGGCGCGCCCAGGCTGGCCTGCATACCGATGCGGTCGTAGAGGCCGATGTAGTTGTCCAGGCTGGACTTGACGACGGTTCGAGCCGCGGGCGCAGTCCGACAGCACTGGGCAAGGACCTCGCGAGCGGCCTCCGCCAGCTCGTCGTGGGGCACCACGCGCGCCACCATGCCCCAGTCGTGTGCCTCGGCGGCGGTCAACGTGCGCCCGGTGAACATCAGGTCGCGGGTGCGCACCGGCCCGATCAGCCGGGCCAACATGTGGCTGTAGTACGTGTCGGCGATCCCGCGGTACAACTCGGGCACCCGGAACGTGGCCCGCTCGCTGACCACGGCGATGTCGGCGCACAGCGCGATCTGCAGCCCACCGCCCTGGCACAACCCGTTCACCGCCGCGACGACGGGTTTGGCGGACTGACGCAGCGTGTCGAACGGCAACGCGTCCATCCCCAGCGCAGGCCCGAACGTCATCCAGTTGTCGGCACCGCCCCCACCCATGTCCCCGCCGGGTGCGAAGACGTCGCCGGTACCCGTGATCAGCAGTCCGGCGAGATCAGGGTCGCTCTCGACATGCTTGACCGCGTACTTGATGCCGAAGTACATCGCGGGGGTCATCGCGTTGCGGGCCTCCGGCCGGTCGAGCCGGCACACCCCGAACGCGCCCTCGCGGGTGAACTTCAGGAACGGGGTGCCGAGCCAGTCGCCCTCGGGCGGCCGCGGGGCGTCGGTGGTGCTCGGCTGGGTGGTCGTCATAGCTGCCTTTCTGTTGCTCTGTTGGACACAGCGTCGTCGATGGCTTCGGCATAGGGCGCGCAGTCACCGGCTCCCGGTACGAGCGTCGACAGGGCCGCCGCGGCGCAGGCGCGGCGCAGGGCGACTTCGTGGCCCTCGAGCCAGTGCGCGGCGAGCACACCGGCGAACACGTCACCCGCGCCGGTGGTGTCGACCGCGCGCACCGCGGGGGAAGGCACGCTGAAGCGTTCGCCGTCACCGAGGTAGCTCGCCCCGCGCGCCCCGCGGGTGATCACGAGGTGGGGGACCGGCCAGTGCCACGCGCCCGCCTCGGTTTCGTTGACCACGACCACATCGGCCAGCTCGGACAAGGCGAGCAGATCGTGCGGTCGGGCCCCGGCCGGCGAGGCGTTGACGATGACGGCCGCGCCTGCGGAGGACGCCACCTGCGCGGCGGCGATCGCGGTCGCGATCGGGATCTCCAGCTGCAGCAACACCACGTCGCTGTCGGAGATGACGGCGCGGACCTCGGCGGAGTCCACGCTCAGCGCGCCGTTGGCGCCCGGGGCGACCACGATCGTGTTCTCCGCCGACGAGTCCACGGTGATCACGGCCGACCCGCTCGGCCCCGCAACGGTGACGACGCCGTCGAGTGCGACGCCGTTGGCGGCCAGGTGGTGGCGCAACATCTCCGCCGACCCGTCGTCTCCGAGCGCGGCGACCAGTCGCACGGTCGCGCCTGCCCTGGCCGCCGCGACGGCCTGGTTGCCGCCCTTGCCGCCCGGGGCCATCGACAGACCCGACGCCAGCACGGTCTGGCCCGGGCGGGGCAGGGTGCGCACGGTGAAAGTCAGATCAGCGTTGACACTGCCGACCACGCATACCCGGCTGCAGTCCCGCGGCGCCATGGCTCCCAACGCTAATGCAGGGCCCCTGCCTGACACGTGTCGAACGTCCGAACCTCGTTCGATACCCTGGATAAATGAGTGTGGAGGCACCCGTCGGCGCTGTCGGCGCCGATCTGCGCCAGCAGGTGCACGACGCCGCCCGCCGGGCTCGCCTGGCGGCACGCGCGCTGGCCACCCTGAGTTCGGAAACCAAGAACCGTGCGTTGAACACCGCCGCCGACCACGTGCTGATGTCGGCGGGCCAGATTCTCGAGGCCAACGAGCGCGATCTTGACGTCGCCCGTGCCGCAGGCACGCCCGAGGCGATGCTCGATCGGCTCGCATTGAACCCGAAACGGATCGACGGCATCGCCGACGGGTTGCGTCAGGTGTCTCGGTTGCCCGATCCGCTCGGTGAGGTGTTGCAGGGCCGCACGCTGCCCAACGGCTTGCGGCTGCGCCAGGTGCGCGTACCGCTCGGCGTCGTGGGAATCGTCTACGAAGGCCGGCCCAACGTGACGGTCGACGCGTTCGGGTTGACACTCAAATCCGGCAACGCGGTGCTGCTGCGCGGTAGCTCGTCGGCGGCCAACTCCAACGCCGCACTGGTCAACGCGCTGCGGGCCGCACTGGCCACCGAACTGCTCGAAGTGGACGCCGTGCAGTTGCTGCCCAGCGCCGACCGTGCCAGCGTGACGCATCTGATCCAGGCCCGCGGGCTCGTCGACGTCGTCATCCCCCGCGGCGGTGCGGGTCTCATCGACGCGGTCGTCCGTGACGCGACCGTGCCGACGATCGAGACTGGTGTCGGCAATTGCCATGTGTACGTGCATGAATCGGCCGACCTAGACGTCGCCGAACGAATCCTGCTCAACGCCAAGACCCGTCGACCCAGCGTCTGCAACGCGGCCGAGTCGGTTCTGATCGACGCCGCCATCGTCGACCGTGCGTTGCCGCGGCTGACCGAGGCGCTGCGACACGCCGGTGTGACGGTGCACGACGACCCGTCAGACGACGAGTTGCGCGCCGAGTTCTTGTCGATGGACATCGCGGTGGCGGTGGTCGACGGTGTCGACGCCGCGATCGCCCACATCAACGAATACGGCACCGGACACACCGAAGCCATCGTCGCCACCGATCTTGCTGCCGCGCAACGCTTCACCGAACGCGTCGATGCCGCCGCGGTGATGGTGAACGCATCGACGGCGTTCACCGACGGCGAGCAGTTCGGGTTCGGCGCCGAGATCGGCATCTCCACCCAGAAGCTGCACGCCCGCGGACCCATGGGTCTGCCCGAACTGACCTCGACCAAATGGATTGTGTGGGGCGACGGTCACACTCGCCCCGCCTGAACAGGAGAACGATGAGCGCTTGCGCGAAGAGAATCGAACCCCGCCCGTGAGCGTCCCCGCGCGCCCAGCGCCGCTCTTCGCTGACATCGAAGATGTCGGCAGGCGGCTCGCCGAAACCGGCTATCTTCCCGACACCGCAACCGCCACAGCGGTTTTCCTGGCCGATCGGTTGGGCAAGCCGTTGTTGGTGGAAGGGCCCGCCGGGGTCGGCAAGACCGAGCTGGCCCGCGCCGTCGCGCAGTCGACGGGATCGGGTCTGGTGCGGCTGCAGTGCTACGAGGGCGTCGACGAGGCCCGCGCCCTCTACGAGTGGAACCACGCCAAGCAGATCCTGCGGATCCAGGCGGGGTCCGGCGACTGGGACGCCACGCGCGACGACGTGTTCAGCGAGGAGTTCCTGCTCTCGCGTCCGCTGCTGACCGCGATCCGGCGCACCGAGCCGACGGTGCTACTGATCGACGAAACCGACAAGGCCGACATCGAGATCGAAGGCCTGCTGCTGGAGGTGCTCTCGGACTTCGCGGTGACCGTGCCGGAGTTGGGCACCATCACCGCCGAGCGGCGGCCGTTCGTCGTGCTGACCTCCAACGCCACGCGGGAGCTGTCCGAGGCGCTCAAACGTCGCTGCCTGTTCCTGCACATCGACTTCCCCGATCCCGACCTGGAACGCCGGATCCTGCTGTCGCGGGTGCCCGAGTTGCCCGAGCGGATCGCCGACGAACTGGTCAAGATCATCGGTGTGTTGCGGGGGATGCAGCTCAAGAAGCTTCCGTCGGTGGCCGAGACGATCGACTGGGCCCGCACGATCTTGGCCCTGGGCCTGGACACCATCGACGATGCGACGATCGCGGCCACCCTCGGGGTGGTGCTCAAACATCAGTCGGATCAGATCAAGGCGTCCGGCGAGCTGAGGCTCAACTGACATGGCCGTCCGCCGGACCCGACCGCCGCAGCCGCTGGCACCGCACGGCCTGCCCGGTCATCTCGTCGGGTTCGTCGAAGCGCTACGGGCACAAGGTATTTCGGTTGGACCGTCGGAGACTGTAGACGCCGGACGGGTGCTCTCGGTGCTGGGACTTGGCGACCGCGATGCGTTGCGCGAAGGCATCGCGTGCGCAGTGCTGCGCCGCCCCGACCACCGCGACACCTACGACGCGATGTTCGACCTGTGGTTCCCCGCCGCACTGGGCGCCAGGACGATCCTGGTCGAGGATGACGACGACACCGACGCCGAGGAGCCGGGTCTGCCGCCCGAAGACGTCGAGGCGATGCGCGCGGCGCTGCTGGACATGCTGGCCGAAAACCAGGACCTGGCCAACCTCGACGAGCGGATGGCCGCGATGATCGCCCAGATCGTCGAGGCCTACGGCCGGTACAACTCCAGTCGGGGCCCGTCGTACTCGTCGTATCAGGCGCTCAAGGCGATGAATCTGGACGACCTCGAGGGCCGGCTGCTGGCCGGTCTGCTGGCGCCCTACGGCGACGAGCCGACACCGACGCAAGAGCAGATCGCCAAAGCGCTTGCCGCGCAACGCATCAACCAGCTGCGCAAGATGGTGGAGGGCGAGACCAAACGGCGCACCGCCGAGCAGCTCGGCCGCGACCACGTGCAGATGTACGGGGTGCCGCAGCTCGCCGAGAACGTCGAGTTCCTGCGCGCCTCCGGGGATCAGCTGCGTCAGATGCGCCGGGTGGTCCAACCGCTGGCCCGCACGCTGGCGACCCGGCTGGCCGCGCGGCGACGACGGTCGCGCGCCGGTGAGATCGACCTGCGCAAGACGCTGCGCAAATCGATGTCGACGGGCGGGGTGCCGATCGACGTCGTGCTGAAGAAACCCCATCCGGCGCGGCCCGAGCTGGTCGTGTTGTGCGACGTGTCCGGTTCGGTCGCCGGCTTCAGCCACTTCACGCTGCTGCTGGTGCACGCGCTGCGCCAGCAGTTCAGTCGGGTTCGCGTCTTTGCTTTCATCGACACCACCGACGAGGTCACCGAACTGTTCGGGCCCGACGCCGACCTGGCGGTCGCCGTGCAGCGGATCACCCGCGAGGCCGGGGTGTACACCCGCGACGGGCACTCCGACTACGGGCATGCGTTCGTGTCGTTCATGGACCGATGGCCCAACGCGCTGTCACCCCGCAGCGCACTGCTGATCCTGGGCGACGGCCGCAACAACTACCGCAACCCCGAGATCGAGCTGCTCGCACACATGGTCAACTCGAGCAGGCACGCGCACTGGCTGAACCCCGAACCGCGACACCTGTGGGGCAGCGGCGACTCAGCGGTGCCGCGCTACCAAGACGTCATCACCATGCACGAATGCCGCTCGGCCAAGCAGCTCGCCACGGTGATCGACCAGCTGCTACCGGTCTGACTTGTTCCGCGAAATTGCGTTCCAGCAGAGAAAGTGCGAGTAGAGCCCTGCTGGAATGCCATTTCGCGGCAGCCCCGTAAGCTGGCTATTCGTGGCTCCGCGACGCAGGCTCGGCGTGATGGGTGGGACGTTCGATCCCATCCACAACGGCCACCTGGTAGCCGCTTCCGAGGTGGCCGACCGGTTCGGGCTCGACGAGGTCGTGTTCGTCCCCACCGGACAGCCCTGGCAGAAGGACCGCGACGTCACCGCCGCCGAGGACCGCTACCTGATGACGGTGATCGCCACGGCATCCAATCCGCGGTTCAGCGTGAGCCGCGTCGACATAGACCGGGGCGGGCCCACCTACACCAAGGACACGCTGCGCGATCTGCATGCGCTCAACTCCGACGCAGATCTGTACTTCATCACCGGGGCCGACGCGCTCGCGTCGATACTTACGTGGCAGAACTGGGAGGACATGTTCGCGATCGCGAACTTCGTGGGTGTCAGCAGGCCCGGCTACGAGCTGGACGGCAAGCACATCGCCGCGGCGGTCAAGGAGTTGCCCGACGACGCGCTGCGCCTGGTCGAGGTGCCCGCGCTGGCCATCTCCTCGACCGACTGCCGGAAGCGCGCCCAGGAGAACCGGCCGATCTGGTACCTGGTGCCGGACGGCGTCGTGCAATACGTGGCGAAGCGCAAACTCTATGCCCAACCGCTGACAACTCAAGGAAAGCATCGATGAGCGCCTCCGACGAAGCCGTTCGCATGGCGACGGTGGCCGCGAAGGCGGCCGCATCCAAAGTGGCCGACGACGTGGTCGTGATCGACGTGTCGGGTCAACTCGTCATCACCGACTGCTTCGTCATCGCCTCGGCCTCCAACGAGCGTCAGGTCAATGCGATCGTCGACGAGGTCGAGGAGAAGATGCGTGTCGCCGGCTACAAACCGGCCCGCCGCGAAGGCGCCCGCGAAGGCCGCTGGACGCTGTTGGACTACGTCGACATCGTGGTGCACATCCAGCATCAGGACGAGCGCAACTTCTATGCGCTGGACCGCCTGTGGAAAGACTGCCCGACGATCCCCGTCGATGTCGGTGAGCCGTCGGCGCGGGCAGCCGCGGACGAGGACGGCGGACCGTGAGGAGGATCCGGCGCCTGGTCATGCTCCGGCACGGGCAGACCGAGTACAACGCGGGCAGCCGGATGCAGGGCCAGCTGGACACCGACCTGAGCGATCTGGGACGTCATCAAGCCGTCGCCGCCGCCGAGGTGTTGGCCAAGCGCCGACCGCTGGCGATCGTGTCGTCGGATCTGCGCCGCGCCCTCGACACCGCAGTCGCGCTGGGCGAACACGCCGGAATGCCGGTGACCGTCGACACCCGCCTGCGGGAGACCCACCTCGGCCAGTGGCAGGGTATGACGCACCTGGAGGTCGACGCCGTCGCGCCGGGAGCCAGGCTGGCATGGCGCGACGACTCGCGGTGGGCGCCGCCGGGCGGTGAGAGCCGCGTCGACGTCGCGGTGCGCAGCAGGCCGCTGGTCGACGAGCTCGTCGACGAACACGCCGAGTGGGGGCTGGACCAGTCCGGCGACGGACCGGACCGGCCGGTGGTGCTGGTCGCTCACGGCGGGTTGATCGCGGCGCTGACCGCCTCGCTGCTCGACCTGCCGGTGGACAATTGGCCGATACTGGGCGGGATGGGCAACGCCAGCTGGGTGCAGCTGTCCGGCCACAGCGCGGTCGACGCGGCAGCCGACGATATCCGCTGGCGGCTCGACGTGTGGAACGCCTCAGCGCAGGTTGCCGGCGATGTCCTCTGAGCGTCGGACCCTGCTGGTCTTCTGCGATTCGCTGTCCTACTACGGGCCGACCGGCGGGCTGCCCTCCGACGACCCGCGTATCTGGCCAAACATCGTTGCGGCACAATTGGGTTGGGATCTCGAGCTGATCGGACGGATCGGCTGGACGTGTCGCGACGTGTGGTGGGCGGCCACACAGGATCCGCGGGCCTGGGCGGCGCTGCCACGGGCCGGTGCGGTCGTGTTCGCCACGGGCGGGATGGATTCGCTGCCATCGCCGCTGCCGACCGCGCTGCGCGAACTCATCCGCTACGTGCGCCCGCCGTTGCTGCGGCGCTGGGTGCGTGACGGGTACTGCTGGGTGCAGCCGCGCCTGTCGCCGGTGGCGCGAGCGGCGCTGCCCCCGCACCTGTCCGCCGAGTACCTCGAGATGACGCGTGGCGCGATCGACTTCAACCGCCCCGGGATTCCCGTCGTCGCGTGCCTGCCCTCGGTGCACATCGCCGACACGTACGGCAGGGCGCACCACGGTCGCGCGGGCACGGTCAAGGCGCTCACCGAATGGGCTGGGCAGCATGATGTTCCGCTCGTCGACCTCAAGGCGGCGGTCGGTGAGTACGTCATGAGCGGACAGGGCAACCCCGACGGGATCCACTGGAACTTCGAAGCCCATCAGGCCGTCGCGGACTCGATGCTCAAAGCGCTCGCCGAAGCCGGCGTGCCATGTCGGTGATCGTGGTGACCGACTCGTCGTCGCGGTTGGCGCCCGACGAGTTGAAACAGTGGGACATCCGGCAGGTGCCGTTGCATGTGCTGGTCGATGTGATCGATCTGCGGGACGGGATCGACGAGGTGCCCTACGACATCCACGACGTACCGCGCGCCAGCACCGCCGGGGCGGCGCCCGCCGACCTCGTCGACACTTACCGGCAAGCGCTTCGGGACAGTGGCGGCGACGGCGTGGTCGCGGTGCACCTGTCGTCGGCGCTGTCGAGCAGTTACAGTTCGGCGGTCCAGGCGGCCCGCGAGTTCGGATCGTTGGTGCGGGTGGTGAACTCGCGGTCGGCGGCGATGGGGGTGGGCTTCACGGCCGTGGCGGCGGCCAAGGCCGCGGTGTCCGGCTCGGACTTGGATTCGGTTGAGGCCGTTGCTCGTTCGGCGGCTCAGCGCACCCATGCGTTCATCGTGGTGCACCGGCTGGACAACCTGCGGCGAAGCGGGCGGATCGGGACCGCGGCGTCGTGGTTGGGGACTGCGCTGTCGCTCAAACCGCTGCTGCGCCTCGATGTCGACGGCCGGCTCGTACTCGATCAGCGGATCCGGACGATCACCAAGGCACACGCCGCGATGGTGGACCGCATCGCCGAGCTCGTCGGTGAGCGTCAGGCCTCGATCGCCGTGCACCATGTCGACAACCACGACGGCGCCGACCAGGTCGGCGCCGCGCTGACCGATCGGCTTCCGCAGCTCCAATCGCTCACCGTCACCGATATGGGGCCGGTGCTGGCGATTCATCTCGGCGCCGGTGCGATCGGCGTCGTCGTCCAACTGGCCGAATAACGTCCGCCGAGCGCACGCTTTCCACCTGTGTTTCGCGTACACAACCGTGCGCGCGACGGGCCTTGTGAGACAGATTGGTAAGTGGTAGCTTACCGTTCGTGCTGGCTTACCAAGAGGGTGACGCTTGGGTGGCGATGGCCGACCGCACCCGGCGGTCGATCGTCGAACGCCTCGCGCACCGGCCGATGGCGGTGGGCGAACTGGCGCGCGAACTTCCGGTCAGCAGGCCGGCGGTGTCGCAGCACCTCAAGGTGCTCAAGCTCGCGGGCTTGGTGTGCGACCACGCCGACGGCACCCGCCGCGTCTATCAACTGGAGCCCGCGGGCTTGGCCGCGATGCGGGCCGAACTCGATCGGTTCTGGATGCAGGCGTTGGCCGGTTTCAAGGAGATAGTCGAGAGCGAAGGAGATCCACCATGACCTCAGCCCGGTCCGCGGTCATCCGCCACGACATCACGGTCAAAGCTCCTCTGGCGCGAGCGTTTCAGGTGTTCACCGAGAGATTCGGCGACTTCAAGCCCCGCGAGCACAACCTGCTGGGCGTGCCGATCGCGGAGACGGTGTTGGAACCCCGCGCCGGCGGTCGCATCTACGACCGCGGTGTCGACGACAGCGTGTGCGTGTGGGCGCGGGTGCTCGTCGTCGAGCCTCCGCGCCGCCTCGTCTTCTCGTGGGACATCGGCGCGACGTGGCAGGTCGAATCGGATCCGACGCGGTGCAGCGAGGTGGAGGTGCTGTTCACCGCCGAGGCGGACGGTGGCACGCGCGTCACCCTCGAGCATCGCCACATCGAACGGCACGGTGACGGTTGGGATTCCGTGGCTTCCGGTGTCGGCGGGGATGCGGGTTGGCCGTTGTACCTGCGCCGGTTCGGTGAGCTGCTGGAGGGCGAGGCGCAATGACGGCCCCAATGCAGATGGCACGCGAGGAGCGCGAGGATTTCGCCGCGCTGCTCGACCAGTTGACCCCGGAGCAATGGGATCAGCCGAGTTTGTGCACGGACTGGCGGGTTCGCGATGTGGTCGCCCACGTCATCAGTTACGAGGATCTGAGCCGGCCCCAAGCAGTGGCCCGCATGGCATTGGGCCTACTGCGCCACAGGAATCCGAACGCGATCGGGGTCGCGCTGAACGCGGACAAGTCTCCGTCCGAACTCACCGCGCTGATGCGCAAGTACGCCCGGCCGCGCGGCAGCACGGCCGGATTCGACGGACGGATCGCGCTCACCGACGGGATGGTCCACCAACAGGACATCCGGCGACCGCTCGACATGCCCCGCCTGATCAAACCCGAAAGACTGGTCGTTGCATTGGAATTCACCAAGTACGCGCCCTTCTTGAGGGGAGCGTGGCGGGCGCGCGGGCTACGACTCGTCGCGACGGATCTCGACTGGACTCACGGCAGCGGCCCGGAGGTGCGGGGTAGCGGGGAGGCGCTGCTGATGGCGATGGCTGGGCGAGGCGCTGCGCTCAGCGATCTCGACGGACCCGGCAAAGCGAGACTGGCGCAGCGGCTCTGAGCGTGCGGCACCGTTGAGTTCACACCGCCGCGCGCCCGGTGATCGGCGGAAGGTCCTTGAGCGTCACGATGCCGGCCGGCGCCGCCACCACTGCGGGTACGGCGTTGGTCACCGGCAGCGCGGTGTAGATCATGCCCAGGCCCATGAAGCCGGGTTCGGTCCAGTCCCTGGGCGGCAGGCAATGCAGCACCGTGCGCATATTGGGCAGTCCGAACACCTGGATCACATGGCCGTGTTCGAGGGGCTTCGGCGGGGTGACGTGCTCGCCCATGATCCAGTTGAATCCGACGCTGACGACGTTCTTTTCACCCACCCAACCGCGGTGGTAACCGTGGACCCCGGCGACCGTGCCCTCGGGAATCCGCATGAACCCGAGATCGGAATCGCCGGTGGCCGCGGTGAACGTGACGTCGAAGGTCATCCGGTCGAGCGTTGCGCCGATCGCGTCGGCCATCATCGCCGCCGACTCGGCGAACACCTCGCTTTCGCGCCGCACGCTCTCGGCCAGCCCGGGGGTGGCCGGATCCTGCGAAAAGCCCATCGCGGTCTGCGTTCCCGCCGACTCATAGGTCGAACAATCCACCGACTCGGTGATACGGATCTCGTCGACGCGTTCGCAGGCGCCCGAGAGCACCATCCCCACCATGTTGCTCATACCGGGATGCGCACCGCTGCCGAAGATCGTCGAATTGCCTTTTTCGCAGGCCTTTCGAATCCGGTCGAGGTCCTCGGGCGACTGCTTGCCGCCGGTGATCCACGCCGCGCTCGAGCAGACGTTGACGCCTGCCTCGAGAAGCCGGGCCAACTCGTCGATGTCGGGCCACAACGGGTTGTAGCAGCAGGCGTCGGGCCGTTGGGCCAGAAGCGCATCGATGTCGTTGGTAGCCGTCACTCCGGTGGGTTCGGGCCAGCCGGCCAGTTCCGCCGCGTCGACGCCGACCTTGTCGGCGCCGTGGGCGTAGACACCGACGAGCTCCATATCGTCTCGCCCGATGATCGCGTGCAGCGACCGGCGGCCGATGTTGCCGGTCGTCCACTGGATGACCCGCAGCGGCCGGTCAGCTGTCGTCACGAAAACTCCTCGGTGTCGGCGATTCACATGTGGGTGCCGCCGTCGACGCGGACCTCGGTACCGGTGACGAAGTAGGCCTCCGGCGCAGCGAGCATGGCGACGACGGCCGCGACGGCGTCGGGTTTGGCGAACATCCCGTCACCGTCGACGGGCAGTGTCGGCATGATCTTGCCGAACAGCGTGTAGTCGGCGTCCTCCGGCAGGCCGGGTCCGACGCTCTGGCCGGATCGCCCTGTGCCATCGGTCATTCCCGATGAGATCGACCCCGGCTGGACGCAGTTGAACCTGATGCCCTGCTTGCTGAACTCCAGTGCCAACGTGTGCGTCATCGCCTGGATGCCGCCCTTGGACGCCGCGTAGGCCGACATGTAGGGATGTGCGAAGCTCGCCGACGTCGAGCTGAAGTTGACCACTGCCGGGGCAGTGCCGATGCGCAGCGCGGGCAGGGCCTCGCGGGTGACCAGAAACGTCCCGATGAGGTTGATGCGCAAAACCTGTTCGAAGTCGGCAAGCGTGGTGTCGGCAAAGTGAGACGACCGGAGGATGCCCGCGGCGTTGACGAGCGCATCGAGACCGCCCATCGCGGCGACGGCGCGTGCGACCCCGGCTTGCACCGAATCCTCGCTGCCGACGTCCATCACCACGGTGGTGAGCCCGGCGGTCGTCTCACCGGCCTTGGCCTCGGTGTCGGCCAACCCGGCCTCGCTGACGTCGGCGGCGACCACGGTGCCGCCCTCGTCGAGGATCCGCAGGACCGTCGCCTGACCGATACCGGATCCCCCTCCGGTGATCAGCACCCGACGGTCGGTGAACCGCTGCAACGTCGCCACCGGGGGAATGCTAGTGCGTTGGCGCGGCGCGGCTGGGCTATTCCGGGTCGCGCTCGGCGGGGTCTTCGGAGGCGGATGCGTCGGCGTCGTCGGCAGGCCCGCTGGCGACGGTATCGGCCCCGGCAGGCAACGCCGGAGTTTCGGGTTCGTCGGGCAACGACAGCGCCACCCCGAGCGCGAGGAAGAACAGGATGAACAACGGCCCGCCGAGGTACGTGTTCATCGGGCCTCCCGGGGAGATGAAGCTTCCCGGCGGCCCGATGATCGTGATGGTCTCGATCAGCTGCTCGACGGCGAAGACCGCGGCGACGATGCCGAGCCAACGGGGGAAGCGTCCCTCGTTGGCCGCCAACAGGATCGGGGCGGCGACCATGATGTTCGCCACGGTCAGCAGGGGTCCGAACATCGTGACCACGTCGGCGAGTGCCCGCGCGGTTCCGGAGCCGAGATCGCCGGGATGCAGCGATAACCCTGCGGTGAACCAGGTCGCGATGCTGATCTGGACGAGGGCGACGGCCGACCCGATGGTGAACACGAACGCGTACGGTCCCGCGAGTCGGTCGCGGGCATGGCCGAGCACCACCACCAGAGCCAGCGCGCCGAACGCCAGCAACAGCGCCTGGGTGCGCATCGCGCCGGAGTGTTCGTTGAGATGGGTGACGATGTCGAGGCCCGGGTGGTCGATGCCGGGCAGCGCCGGAACCGTCAGCAGCGCAACGGCGTACAGCACCGCGAACGCGATGGCCGCGACCATCGGCACTCGACGATCCACAGCAACACTGTAGACATCGGCCCTATCCCCAACGCTCATTTCATCCACAGGGCGAGTCGCCGGCCGCCGCTGGCGAGTCCCGCGGTCGGTTCCCGCACCTAGCTTCACATGCATGCGGACTGAATTGCCTGCCGAGCGCGTGCAGCGCAGGCTGAGTGGGGAAGTGGAGCCCGAACCGGGCGATGAGGATCGGCGACCGGACACGTCGTTGACGCGCTGGTTGCCGGAATCCGCAGGCAGCGGCGCGGCCGGTTGGATCGCCGCGGTCCGCGCAGATCCCGGTCGCGCCGGGGTTATGGCGCTCGGTGGTGTCGGTCTCATTGCCGTGCTGGTGACGGTGTTCGTGCTGCTGCGCGACGACAACCCAGCGGTGGCGGCGGCCAAACTGCCGCCGGTGCAGATGGTTTCGTCGGCCAGCCCGACACCCGATGGCGCGCCGCCGGAGCCGGGAGCCCCCGTCGTCGTCAGCGTCGTGGGCCTGGTCCACAAGCCGGGACTGGTCACGCTGGCTCAAGGCGCTCGGATCGCCGACGCGCTCACCGCGGCGGGCGGGCCGCTGGACGGCGCCGACCTGGTGGGGCTCAACATGGCCAGACGGATCGCCGACGGTGAACAGATCGTCGTGGGCATCGCGCCTGCGGCGGGTGAACCGGCCGCCATGGGGAGCTCGGTCAGCACGGGCGTCGCGGCGCCCGCGTCGACGAACACGCCGTCGACGGGGGACGGCGGTGCACCGGCGGGCGGCACGGTGGACCTGAACACCGCGACCGTCGAGCAGCTCGACACGCTGCCCGGCATCGGGCCGGTGACCGCCGCGGCGATCGTGGCCTGGCGCGACGCCAACGGCCGGTTCACCAGCGTCGACCAGCTCGGCGACGTCGACGGCATCGGACCGGCGCGGCTGGAGAAGCTGCGTGACCTCGTGCATGTGTGACTCCGGTGGCGGACGCCGACGCGGCCCCACTGGATCTGCGCCTGGTCCCGGCGGCGCTGACCGGCTGGGCGGTGACCGGCGCCGGAATCCTGTGGCCGGTCGGGGGTTCGGCAATCGCCGCCGTCGGCGCGGTGGCGGCCACCGCGGCGCTGGGGTGGTGGGGTAGTGGACGGCGAGCGGCGACCGACGGCAATGGTGTCGGCGCGAGCCTGCTGGCGGTCGGGTTGGTGGCGGCGGGTTTCGCGATCGCGATCGGTTTGCGGGTCGACGAGGTGCGCGAGCATCCGGTCACCCAGCGTTACGGCACGGCCGCCGCCGTCGTGGTCACCCCGACGGAAAGTCCGCGTGCGCTCAGCGGCAACCGGACGATGTTCCGTGGGGCCCTCGTGGTGCTGGATGGACACGAGATATCTGGCCGCGTCGTGGTTTTCGCGTCGACCAGTCGCATCGGCGAGCTGACCGCAGGCACACCGGTGGCGTTTCGGGCTCGCATCGGGCGGCCCACGCGGCGCGATCTCAGCGTGGCGGTGCTGTCGGCGATCGGCGGTCCCACCTACGGCGAGGCGTCCGCCGTCCAACGTGCGGCCGCTGAGGTCCGCGCCGGATTCGCCGAGGCCGCGCGCCGGTCGCTGCCCGCCGATCAGGCGGCGATGCTGCCCGCGCTCGTGCTCGGCGACACGTCGAGTGTGCCTCGCCAGACGACGGCCGACTTTCGTGCAGCGGGCTTGACCCATCTCACCGCGGTGTCCGGGGCGAACGTGACGATCGTGTGCGGCGCCGTGCTGTTGACCGCGGGTCTCGTCGGGCCACGGGCGGCCGTCGGCCTTGCGGCGGTCGCACTACTGGCGTTCGTGGTGGTGGTGCAGCCGACCGCCAGCGTGCTGCGCGCCGCGGTGATGGGGGCGATCACGTTGTTGGCGGTGTTGTCGCACCGGCGCCGCCAGGCCATTCCCGCGTTGTCGGCCAGCGTGCTGGCGTTGATGATCGGATCGCCGGAGTTGGCCGTCGACGTCGGGTTCGCGCTGTCGGTGTCGGCGACGGCGGCCCTCGTCGTGGTCGCGCCGGTGTGGTCGCGGCGCCTCGTCGGTAGGGGCTGGCCCAAGCCCGCCGCCGACGCGCTCAGCGTGGCCGCCGCCGCGCAACTGGTCACCGCACCGCTGGTGGCCGGGATGGCCGGGACGTTCAGCGTCGTATCGGTGGCCGCCAATGTCGCGGTGGCTCCGGTGATTCCACCGATCACCGTGCTCGGCACCGCCGCCGCCGCGCTGGGTGGGATCTGGCCCACAGGCGCCGACCTGCTGATCCGGTTCACCGGCCCGGAGGTGTGGTGGCTACTGCACGTGGCTCGCTGGGCGGCGGGTATGCCGGCGTCGACGGTTTCGGTGCCGTCCGGGCTACCGGGCGTGGCGCTGACCGCGGGCGTAGGAGTCGCGGTCGTCCTCGCGTGGCGCTTCCGCTTCGTGCGGATCGCGGCGGGCGCCGCCGCGGTGTGCCTGCTGGCGTGGACGGTGTCGGGGCTGTCGGCTGGCCGTGACACGATCGTGGGGTGAGCGAAGTGTCGCAGTTGCATCTGGTGCTCGGGGACGAGGAGTTGCTGGTCGAACGGGCGGTGGCGGCGGTTCTTCGGGATGTGCGCAAACAGGCGGATGTCCATGACATTCCGGTCGATCGCCTGCGTGCCGGTGAGGTCAGCACCAGCGAACTGGCCGAATTGTTGAGCCCGTCGCTGTTCGCCGAGGAGCGGGTGGTGGTGTTGGAGGCGGCGGCCGAGGCGGGCAAGGATGCGGCCGCGCTCATCGCCGAGTCTGCGGCGGACCTGCCGCCGGGCACCATGCTCGTCGTCGTGCATTCGGGTGGTGGGCGCGCCAAGGCGCTGGCCGATCAGCTCAAGAAGCTCGGCGCGCAAGTGCATCCATGCGCGCGTATCACCAAGGCCGCCGACCGTGCCGACTTCGTCCGCCGCGAGTTCCGCGCGTTGAAGGTGAAGGTCGGCGAGGACACCGTCACCGCGGTGCTGGACGCGATCGGCTCCGACATCCGGGAGCTGGCGGCGGCCTGTTCGCAGTTGGTGACCGATACCGGCGGGGCGGTCGACGCGGAGGCGGTGCGCCGCTACCACTCGGGCAAGGCCGAGGTGAAGGGGTTCGACGTCGCCGACAAGGCGGTCGTCGGAGATGTGGCCGGGGCGGCCGAGGCGCTGCGGTGGGCGATGATGCGCGGCGAACCACACGTCGTGCTGGCCGACGCCCTCGCCGAAGCGGTGCACACCATCGCGCGGGTGCGGCCGCTGTCGGGGGACCCTTACCGGCTGGCGTCAGAGCTGGGCATGCCGCCGTGGCGGGTGCAGAAGGCGCAGAAGCAGGCGCGACGATGGTCGACCACCACCGTCGCCGAGGCGATGCGGTTGGTGGCCGCGCTCAATGCGGATGTCAAAGGTGCCGCAGCGGACGCGGACTACGCATTGGAGGCGACGGTGCGGCGCGTCGCCGAGCTCATAGAAGACTGAGCGAAGTCGAACGAACTCAGAGCTTGTTGAACGCGGAAGCCAGCCCCGACTTGCGGTTCGCGGCCTGGTTCTTGTGGATGACGCCCTTGCTGGCAGCCTTGTCCAGCTGACGGCTGGTCGACGCCAGCAGCTCCTGGGCCTTGTCCTTGTCGCCGGCCTCCACGGCCGCCCGGAAGCCGCGCACCGCCGTGTGGAGCGACGACTTGACCGACTTGTTGCGCAACCTGCGGCGCTCGTTGGTCCGGTTGCGCTTCTCCTGCGACTTGATGTTGGCCACGCGTGTAGTCCTTCGTAAATCCTGTAGGGGTTTCTCAAAGTCTGATAGGCGCCCGGCACGCGGGCAGCGAGGGTTCAGGTTACCAGCGGAGTGGGTAAATGCCCAAAGTGAGTCCTCTGGCCTGCCGAAACGTCCGAAGTGTTGCAGCAT
The DNA here is from genome assembly GCF_001499925.1 of Mycobacterium lehmannii. Lineage (NCBI taxonomy): Bacteria > Bacillati > Actinomycetota > Actinomycetes > Mycobacteriales > Mycobacteriaceae > Mycobacterium > Mycobacterium lehmannii. The sequence goes on along the minus strand of NZ_LQIR01000023.1, from coordinate 48,204 downwards.
GGCAGGGATGAGCCTGCGTACCCTGCCGACCGAGTCTGCGCGACAATCGCGGAGCCCACGTAGGCAGGACAAGCGATATCAGGGCGTCTTCGCCGGATACAGCGACCTCGGTAGCTACGCCGAAGCCTTCGACGAGATGTTCGACGCCCAGGGCAACGTGCGGGGCCCCTACAAGGGCATCTACACCGAGCTCGCCCCGTCGGACGCCTCCGAGCTCGAAGCTCGCGCCGAGGCGCTCGGCCGCGCCTTCATCGACCAGGGCATCACGTTCTCGCTGTCGGGCCAGGAACGTCCCTTTCCGCTCGACCTGGTTCCGCGAGTCATCTCCGCGGCGGAGTGGACGCGCCTGGAACGCGGCATCATCCAGCGCGTGAAGGCGCTCGAGCTCTACCTCGACGACATCTACGGCGAGCAGGAGATCCTGCGCGACGGCGTCATCCCGCGCCGGCTGATCACCTCCTGCGAGCACTTCCACCGCGAGGCCGCGGGCATCGTTCCGCCCAACGGCGTGCGCATCCACGTCGCGGGCATCGACCTCATCCGCGACGCCAAGGGTGACTTCCGCGTGCTTGAGGACAACCTGCGCTCACCGTCCGGGGTGTCGTACGTGATGGAGAACCGCCGCACCATGGCGCGGGTGTTTCCGAACCTGTTCGCCACCCATCGGGTGCGCGCCGTCGGCGACTACTCGTCGCATCTGCTGCGGTCGCTGCGCAACGCCGCGGCCAACAACGTCGCCGACCCGACCGTCGTCGTGCTCACACCGGGCGTCTACAACTCGGCGTACTTCGAGCATTCGTTGCTGGCCCGGCAGATGGGTGTTGAGCTGGTGGAGGGCCGCGACCTGTTCTGTCGCGACAACGCCGTCTACATGCGCACCACCGAGGGGGAGCGGCAGGTCGACGTCATCTACCGCCGCATCGACGACGCGTTCCTCGACCCGATGCAGTTCCGGCCGGACTCGGTGCTCGGCGTCGCCGGGCTTCTCAATGCGGCCAGGGCCGGCAACGTCGTGATCTCCAGTGCCGTCGGCAACGGCATCGGCGACGACAAACTCGTCTACACCTACGTGCCGACGATCATCGAGTACTACCTCGGCGAGAAACCTCTGCTGGGTAACGTCGACACGTTTCGGTGCTGGCTCGACGACGAACGCGAGGAAGTGCTCGACCGCATCGACGAACTCGTCATCAAACCGGTCGAGGGCTCCGGCGGCTACGGCATCGTGTTCGGTCCGGACGCCTCGGAAAAAGAGCTCGCCGCCGTCGCCAAGAAGATCCGCAACGACCCGCGCGGCTGGATCGCCCAGCCCGTCATGCAGCTCTCGACCGTGCCCACCCAGATCGGCGACCAGCTGGTGCCGCGGCACGTCGACCTGCGCCCGTTCGCGGTCAACGACGGCGACGACGTGTGGGTGCTGCCCGGCGGACTCACCCGCGTCGCGCTGCCCGAGGGCTCGCTGGTGGTCAACTCGAGTCAGGGCGGCGGGTCGAAGGACACCTGGGTGCTGGCCTCGCGCACCTCGGTCGCCGACCGCGAGCTCGGCGCCGCCGAAGTGGTGCGCAAGCTGCCCAAGTCCGCGCGTGGGCCCAAGGCCGAAAGCAGCGACGGGCAGACCCAAGACCAACAGCAACAGCAGCAGTAAGGGGTGGTGCGCTGATGTTGGCCCGCAACGCCGAATCCTTGTACTGGATCGGACGGTACGTCGAACGCGCGGACGACACCGCCCGCATCCTCGACGTGACCGTGCATCAACTGCTCGAGGACTCCAGCGTCGACCCCGACCAGGCTTCGCGGACGCTGCTGCGGGTGCTGGGGATGGAGGCTCCCGACGCACCGCTGGATGTGTGGTCGCTGACCGACATCGTCGCCTTCAGCCGAGGCACCCAGGGGTCAATCGTCGACGCTATCTCGGCGGCCCGCGAAAACGCCCGCGGCGCACGCGAAGTCACGTCCACCGAGATCTGGGAATGCCTCAACACCACATACAACGCGCTGGCCGAGCGGGAACGAGCCGCCAAACGTCTCGGACCGCACGAGTTTCTCTCGTTCGTCGAGGGCCGCGCCGCGATGTTCGCCGGGTTGGCCGACTCGACGCTGTCGCGCGATGACGGTTACCGCTTCATGGTGCTCGGCCGGGCCATCGAACGGGTGGACATGACTGTGCGACTGCTGCTTTCGCGGGTCGGGGACAGCGCGTCGTCACCGGCGTGGGTGACGTTGCTGCGGTCGGCAGGCGCACACGACACCTATCTGCGCACCTACCGCGGTGTGCTCGACGCCGGTCGCGTGGTCGAATTCATGCTGCTGGACCGGCTTTTCCCCCGGTCGATCTTCTATTCGCTGCGGCTTGCCGAACACAGCCTCGACGAGTTGATGAACCGACCCCACAGTCGCCTCGGCGCCACGGCCGAGGCGCAGCGGCTACTCGGCAGGGCCCGCAGCGAGCTGGAGTTCCTGCGCCCCGGTGTGCTGCTCGAGTCGCTGGAACAGCGGCTGGCCGGCCTGCAGAAGACCTGCTTCGATGTCGGTGAAGCGTTGGCGCTGCAGTACTTTCACTCCGCACCGTGGGTGGCGTGGCACGACGCGGGTCACAACGGCACGCTCGTCGTCGAAGAAGGTGAACTCTGATGTGGCGGATGCGGGTCGTGCATTCGACCGGATACGCATACAAGTCGCCGGTCACGGCGTCGTTCAACGAGGCGCGGCTGACGCCGCGATCGGACTCGCGGCAGAACGTGATCCTCAATCGCGTGGAAACCGTCCCGGCCACCCGCAACTACCGCTACGTCGACTACTGGGGGACGGCGGTCACGGCGTTCGACCTGCACGCACCGCACACCGAGTTGGAGGTGACGTCGTCGTCGGTCGTGGAGACCGACGTCGACCAAATGTCCGAACGCGAAGTGACATGGGAGGACTTGGACTCCGAGGCCGTCGTCGACAGGTTCGACGAGGTCCTTGCGCCCACTCACTACACGCCCGCGAGCAAGCGCATCCGCCGGGTCGGTCAGCGCATCATCAAGGACCACGCGCCGCACGAGGCCGTCACCGCCGCCGCGTCGTGGGTGAGCAGCGAGTTGGCGTACGTCGCGGGCACCACCGGAGTGCACTCGTCGGGGCTGGACGCGTTGCGCGAGGGCAAGGGCGTCTGTCAGGACTTCGCCCACCTGACGCTGATCCTGTTGCGCTCCATGGGCATTCCCGCTCGCTACGTGTCGGGGTATCTGCATCCCAACCACAAGGCGGTGATCGGCGACACAATCGACGGACAGAGCCATGCCTGGGTGCAGGCCTGGACCGGCGGTTGGTGGAATTACGACCCCACCAACGACGTCCCGATCAACGAGCAGTACATCAGCGTGGGTGTGGGCCGGGACTACTCCGATGTCACCCCGCTGAAGGGGATCTACTCCGGAGAGGGCTCGACCGACCTCGACGTCGTCGTCGAGATCACCCGGTTGGCCTGACCGGTCAGCCGGCCGGCTTCGCCGAGATGCCGGGATGCACCTCGACGCGCAGCAGATCGTCACCGAGTTCGATCTGCCGGTCGAAGACCGACGCGGCGAGTGCGCGCCAGTCCTCTTGTTGTCCGGGTTCGATTGCGGGCACGTAGTGGGTGAGGATCAAGATCCCCACTCCCGCGCGCGCCGCGGTCTCCGCCGCTTCCTCGACCGAGGAGTGGTAGTCGCAGATGTCGCGGATGCGCTGCATCGGCATCCTGTCGACGAGATCCTTGCGGATCACGGTGTGCACCAACGCCCCTGCGCCTGCCGCCAGTTGGTCGAGGCTCTCGCACGGGACGGTATCGCCGGCCAGCACCACCGAAGCGTCGGCGTGCTCGACGCGGAAGCCGATCGTCGGGGCGACCGGGCGGTGGTCGGTGGGCGCGACCCGGATCGTCACGCCGTCGCGGTTCCACACCTCACCGTCGGTGTACTCGTGCACCTCCACCGGGGGCGGGGCCGTCAGGTCGGCGTGGTGGGCGATGCGGTATCCGATGTCGAAGCCGAACGCCTTGAGGGTGTGCTCGACCACCTCGGCGGTGCCCGGCGGCCCGATGATCTGCAGCGGCGTCTGCTCGGGCGTGAACGTCGACACCCAACGGCTGATGATCACGTCACCCAAATCCGCGATGTGGTCGCTGTGCAGATGTGTCAACAGCAGCGCCGATAATCCGTTCGCCGGCGCTCCCGCGGCCGTCAGACGTTGCTGTACACCTCGACCGCAGTCGATCAGAAACGTCTGCCCGCCCGCGCGCACGAGCGTCGACGGGCCCGCCCGGCGGGCGTCGGGGATGGGACTTCCAGTGCCAAGCAGTGTGACCTCGATCATGGCCCCACATATACCCGAGGGCCTCGTCGAATTGGCTCCGAAACGGTATTCCGACAGTCGTGTACTCGACTTTGCGCTGCTGAAATGCCGTTTTCGCGACGTTGCGCCCCGAGTGTGACCGGGTTGCAACATGGCAAAGCCTTCCGCGGCGAGTCAGTCCAACCTAGCCTGTGAGGAAGATCACGAGCGGAGGCAAGGATGCGGATCGCGGACGTGTTGCGGAGCAAGGGCGCCGCGGTGGCCACGATAACTCCGGAGACGTCGGTCTCGGGATTGCTCACCGAACTGGCGGTGCACAACATCGGCGCCATGCTCGTGGTGTCGCCCGACGGTCTGATGGGTATCGTCTCCGAGCGCGACGTCGTGCGCGCGCTGCACCGACGGGGCGGCGAACTGCTCACCAAGCCGGTGTCGGAGATCATGACCACGCTGGTGGCGACCTGCGCTCCGGACGATTCGGTCGACAGCCTGAGCGCCCTGATGACGACGAATCGGGTGCGGCACGTGCCGGTGATGGAGAACGGCAGGCTGGTCGGCATCGTCAGCATCGGCGACGTCGTCAAGACCCGGATGGAAGAGCTCGAAACGCAGCAGGAGCAGCTGCAGGCCTACATCACCCGTGGCTGACGTCGAGGTCGCTCCGGCTGCGCGGCAGCACGTGCGCCAGATGTCGGGGGTGCTGGCGCGCGCGTTCTACGACGATCCGGTGATGAAGTGGATGCTGCCGAACGACGCCGCGCGGGAGCGAGCCCTGTCGCGGGTGTTCGCCACAATGATCCGCCACCACTTCCTGCGCACCGAAGGAGTCGAGGTGGCGGGCGGCCAGCGCATCGGGGCCGCCGCGCTGTGGGACCCGCCCGGCGAGTGGCGGCAGACCGGGCTCCAAGAGTTGCGGATGATGCCCGCGTTCATCCGGGCGATGGGAGCCAATGTGCGGCGCGGCCAGGCGATGGCCGAGCTGATGAAGCAGCACCACCCCGAGGAGCCGCACTGGTATCTGGGGGTGATCGGCAGCGATCCGACGGTGCGCGGCACCGGATACGGGCAGGCGCTGATGCGCTCGCGCCTGGACCGCTGCGACGCCGAGCACGCGCCCGCGTACCTCGAGTCCAGCAACCCCGACAACATCGCCTACTACCGGCGCTTCGGGTTCGACGTCACCGGCGAGATCGCATTGCCCGACGGCGGCCCGCCCATGTGGCCGATGTGGCGCCAACCGCGTTGACTGTTCGGCCGAGTGTGGGCTTGATGTGCGCTCAACTGCGCGAACGCGTGTGGGTAACCCACGTTCGGCGGAGGGAAAGTCAGCTCCAGGAGTATTCGGCACGTAGCCGCGCGGCCACAACCTCGAACTTCTCGCGGGCCAGGATCGCGCCTTCGCGGCGGATTCCGTCTTCGGGCACGTCGAGCACCCGGTCCAGGCGCACCCAACTCGCTCGCCCCTCGTAATCCCAGGTGCCCGAGCCGATGGCCACCCAGTCCGGGTCGTCTCGATGGTGATCCTGGCTGGACAGCATCAGGCCGAGCAGCGTGGACCGGTCGCGGCCCACCACCAGCACCGGCCGGTCCTTGCCCTGCGTCGGGTCGTCCTCGTAGACCACCCACGTCCACACGATCTCGCCCGGGTCGGCGCGCCCGTCGAGGTCGGGGGCGTACACCACCTTGCGGGCGCGGTGGGCGGTGGGCACGAAGTGCCGGCTGACCGGTCGTCCGGCGGTGATCGCGGGCGCCTCGTCTCCGGATGCGCCGGCGATCGCGTCCAGACCGATCCGGATACCCTGCTGGATGCCGCGCTGCACGGTCTCGGACTGACCGATCTGCCGGATGATCTTCGGCGCCTCGTTGAACACCAGATTCTCGGCAAACCTCTGGAATGTCTGCAGTGGTCTCCAGGGCGCAGGCATATTTCCGAGCATAAGCGAGCGCCGCCCAGCACGATTGTGTGCTTACGGCGCAGCCTGGATACGCTGGTGGCACCCGAAGTCCGCGTTCACCAGGAGATTCCCATCAGCACTTTCGCCGATCAGACCTTCACGGCGCCGGCGCAGATCCGGAACTTCTGCATCATCGCCCATATCGATCACGGCAAGTCGACGCTGGCCGACCGGATGCTGCAACTCACCGGTGTGGTCGCAGATCGCGATATGCGCGCGCAGTACCTCGACCGGATGGACATCGAGCGCGAGCGCGGTATCACGATCAAGGCGCAGAACGTCCGGCTGCCCTGGAAATTGGGGGACCAGGAGTTCGTCCTGCATCTCATCGATACCCCCGGCCACGTCGACTTCACCTACGAGGTGTCGCGCGCGCTGGAGGCGTGCGAAGGTGCGGTGCTGCTCGTCGACGCCGCCCAGGGCATCGAGGCCCAGACGCTGGCGAACCTCTACCTGGCCCTGGATCGCGACCTGCACATCATCCCGGTGCTCAACAAAATCGACCTGCCCGCGGCCGACCCCGACCGGTACGCCGCCGAGCTCGCCCACATCATCGGCTGTGAACCCGAGGACGTGCTGCGGGTCTCTGGGAAGACCGGCGCGGGCGTAGCCGACCTGCTCGACCACGTCGTGCGTGAGGTGCCACCGCCGGTCGGCGACGCCGACGCGCCCGCGCGGGCGATGATCTTCGACTCGGTCTATGACACCTACCGCGGCGTGGTGACCTACGTCCGCGTCGTCGACGGCAAGATCGTCCCGCGCGAACGCATCAAGATGATGTCCACCGGCGCGCATCACGAACTGCTGGAAGTGGGCATCGTCTCGCCCGAGCCCAAGGCCTCCGCGGGTCTCGGCGTCGGCGAGGTCGGATACCTGATTACCGGCGTGAAAGACGTGCGCCAGTCCAAGGTCGGCGACACCGTGACGACCGCCCGCCACGGCGCCGCCGAACCGCTCACCGGGTACCGGGAGCCGCGACCGATGGTGTACTCGGGGCTGTATCCCGTTGACGGCTCGGACTATCCGGACCTGCGCGATGCGCTGGACAAGCTGCAACTCAACGATGCGGCGCTGACGTATGAGCCGGAAACGTCGGTGGCGCTCGGATTCGGTTTCCGCAGCGGCTTTCTGGGCCTTCTGCACATGGAGATCACCCGCGAGCGCCTCGAGCGCGAGTTCAACCTCGACCTGATCTCCACCTCGCCCAACGTGGTGTATCGCGTTGTGCAGGAAGATGGTTCGGAGATTACTGTCACCAACCCGTCGGACTGGCCCGACGGCAAGATCCGCACCGTCTATGAGCCGATCGTCAAGACCACGATCATCGCGCCCAGCGAGTTCATCGGGACCATCATGGAGCTGTGCCAGTCGCGGCGCGGCGAGCTCGGCGGAATGGACTATCTGTCGCCGGAACGGGTGGAGTTGCGCTACACGTTGCCGCTGGGCGAGATCATCTTCGACTTCTTCGACGCGCTCAAATCGCGCACCCGCGGCTACGCCAGCCTGGACTACGAGGAGGCCGGTGAGCAGGAAGCCGACCTGGTCAAGGTCGACATCCTGCTGCAGGGCGAGCCGGTCGATGCGTTCAGCGCGATCGTGCACAAGGAGTCGGCGTACGCCTACGGCAACAAGATGACCACCAAGCTCAAGGAGCTGATTCCGCGCCAGCAGTTCGAGGTTCCGGTGCAGGCGGCGATCGGTTCGAAGATCATAGCTCGCGAAAACATCCGCGCGATCCGCAAAGACGTGCTATCGAAGTGCTATGGCGGGGACATCACCCGCAAGCGCAAGCTGCTCGAGAAGCAAAAGGAAGGCAAGAAGCGGATGAAGACCATCGGCCGGGTCGAGGTGCCACAGGAGGCGTTCGTCGCCGCCCTGTCCACCGACTCGTCGGCCGCCGACAAGGCCAAGAAGTAGGTCGGCGTGCGCTCGGCGGCGATGACGGCGGCGGCCGTGGGCGCATGCGCGATCCTCGCCGGCTGTTCGGCGCCCGCCGGTGATGCCCCGGCCCCACGGATCGCCGAGGTGGCCAAACCGTCGCCGAACCGGATGCTGGACCAGGCCCTCCCCACGGCCGAGGAGCTGACCACGATGTTCGGGGCCAGCGGCTTCATGGGCCAGGTCGTCGAAGGTGGCGCCGACATGCTGCTGCAGGGCGTGCGGGAGGCCGAGGCGAGTCCGCCCGACTGTGTGAGCACCGGTTACCGGCTGGAGAAGGTGGTGTATCAAGCCAGCCCGGTGCGGTCGGTGGTCAGCCAGTCGTGGGCCGGCGGTGACGCCAACGGCCCCACCGTCACCGGATTCTTCGGGGTGGTCGAGTTCATCGACGCCGATGCCGCGCAGGAGTTCTTCGCCTCATCGGCCGACAAGTGGCACCGATGCAACGGCCAAACGCTGGTGTTGAGCCAACCCGACCGCGGCGCACAGGGATCGAGCCGGATCACCGAGGTCGGCGTCGACGACGAGATCGTCTCGGCGGTGGTGATGCAGGACGCCGGATCGACGGTCCAGCGGGCCCTCGGTGTGGCAGGCGATTGCATCGTGGAGGTGGAGATCACCGACGTCGCCGGCCCCAGCCCGACCGGCGCCCGACACGCGACCGCGGTCGCCGACCTGATGATGGACAAGATCGCCCACTCCTGAGCGTTCGGTCGAGATTGTCGGCTACGCCGCGAATGTGCCGAAAGTCGGTCACAATAACGCGGTGACCCGTTTCGGCACCGTGTCGCGGCTGTGCGCCGCGGGTGTCGTCCTGGTGACGTCGGCCGTGCTGGCGGGCTGTGTGAGCACCGTGGCGGGCGTCGCGATGCGCGGCGGGGCGGTCGACGTGCCGGAGCTGACCGCGGCGACGCTCGACGACGTGTTGCTCACCATCGGCGAACTGAACGGCATCATGGGCTCGACGACGATGAAAGTCACAAGCGAACTCGAGGAGATGACCGATCATTCCGACGACGTGTCGGATCCCGAGTGCCTCGGCGCCATGTACGGCGCCGAGGGTCCGGTGTATGCGGGCAGCGGATGGACCGACGTGCGCGACCAGGTGGCGCGCGAACCCGACGACCACAACAACCACTGGGTCGAGCAGACCGCGGTGCTGTACACGTCGGCCGATGAGGCGCAGCGGTTCTTCGACAAGTCGAGGGCGGCGTGGGATGGGTGCGCCAATTCCACGGTGGTCGTGGGTAATTCGGGAGACGTGTTCCTGTGGGAACTCGGTGAGGTCCGCGCCGACGGCAAGATGATCACTCAGGTCACGACGCAGCAGGATGCCGACGGCTGGGCCTGCCAACATGCGCTGTCGACCGCGTCGAACCTGACCGTCGAGGCGTGGGCGTGCAGTTATTCGATCGGCGACGAGGCGGCCACCATCGCACAGGACATGCTCACCAACGCGGCCAAGTAGCGAAGAGCGCGCCGAGACAACGGTTTCTGACGAGAATCGGCCGATTCTCATCAGAAACCGTAGTCTCGACGACTCCGTTGCGCGCGCCGAAAAAGCGGTCTACATCGGGGCGTTGGCCGGGACGAAGACGCCGGAGCTGTCGGCTTCCTCCTCCGCCCGGATCACGTGCACGACCGCGTTGATCAACGCCAGGTGGGTGAACGCCTGCGGGAAGTTGCCGAGATGGCGGCCGGTGCGCGGCTCGATCTCCTCGGCGTACAGGTGCAGCGGGCTGGCGAACGACAACAGCCGTTCACACAGGTGTTTGGCGCGGCTGATCTCGCCGATCTCCACCAGCGCCGACACCAGCCAGAACGAGCAGATCGTGAAGGTGCCCTCCTCGCCGGACAGCCCGTCATCGGTCTCGTCGACCCGGTAGCGCAGCACCAGGCCTTCCTCGGTGAGCTCGTCGGCGATCGCCAGCACGGTCGCGCGCACCCGCGGATCGTCGGGCGGTAGGAACCGCGTCAGCACGGCCAGCAGCAGCGAGGCGTCGAGCGCGTCGTCGCCGTACCGCTGCGTCAGCACACCGCGGGAGTCGACGCCGTGTTTGAGCACGTCGGCCTTGATCTCCTCGGCGGTCGCGCGCCACTGCTGGGCGTAGGACTTCTCGCCCTGGAACTCGGCGAGTTTCGAGCCGCGGTCCAGCGCCACCCAGCACATGATCTTGCTGCTGGTGAAGTGTTGCGGATCGCCGCGCACCTCCCATATCCCGCGGTCGGGCTCCTTCCAGTGCTTGATCGCCTCTTCGACCTGCTGCTTGAGCACCGGCCACAGCGTGTCGGAGATCTGCTCGCGCGACTTGGCGTGCAGATACACCGAATCGAGCATGGTGCCCCAGATGTCGTGCTGCATCTGGTTGTACGCGCCGTTGCCGATGCGCACCGGCCGCGCCCCGTCGTATCCGGACAGGTGGCGCAGTTCCTCCTCGACCAGCGTGCGCTCGCCACCGACGGCGTACATCACCTGAAGTGGGTGTCGCTCACCGTTGTTGGCGCCGGACACATCGGCGATGAACGCGAAGAAGTCGTCGGCCTCGCGGTCCAGGCCCAATGTGTAGAGACCCCACAGCGCGAACGTCGAATCGCGCACCCACGCATAGCGGTAGTCCCAGTTGCGTTCGCCCTGAGGCGTTTCCGGCAGCGACGTGGTGGGCGCGGCCAACAGCGCGCCGGTCGGGGAGTAGGTCAGCCCCTTGAGTGTCAGCGCGCTGCGCTGGAGGTAGGCCCGCCACGGGTGGTCGGGGAAGTCGCCGATGTTGATCCACTGGCGCCAGGCCTCGCTGGTCTGCCACATCTTGTCGGCGGCCTCTTCGTAGGTCTGTGGCGCCGGATGCTTGGACCACGACAGCGCGACGAACGCCTGGTCGCCTTCCTTCATCCGGGTCCGGGCCCGAGCCTCGTGGCCCTCCAGGCCGAGCCGCAGGTTCGTGGTGAGCCGAAGCGTGGGGTGCGCGTCGGCGTCGCGGCTGGCCCGCGCGATCGCCTCGCCGTACGCCTGCGCGGAGTACTCCCATGTCGCGGGGATCCGGTGGTAGTCGAACGCCGGCTCGCAGTTCATCACCAGTTCGACGGTGCCGCTCACGCATCGCACGGTGCGCAGCAGGATGTGCTCGGCATCCCAGTCCATCGGTGTGCGGCGATGGGTGCGCGAACGGGTCTCGAGGTCATGCCAGGGACCCATCACCAACGCCTCGCGCACGATCAGCCACCCGGTGTGGGTCTGCCACGTCGTCTCCAGGATCAGGCTGCCGGGCAGGTAGCGCCGGGCCGAAGGCACCGTCACCCCGTAGGGCCCCAACCGGAAATGGCCGGCGCCGCGATCGAGAATGGCGCCGAACACGCTCGGCGAGTCGGGCCGCGGCACGCACATCCACTCGACCGACCCGGCCGATGAGATCAGGCAGGTGTTCTCGCAGTCGGACAGGAAGCCGTAGTCGGCGATGGGCGGAAAGGGGTTTCGCAACGCTCCGGTGGGCGCGTACGGCGTCGGTGCGGTCACGGTCAGCGGGGTGTTGTCCGTGACGGCCTGAGCCGGCTTCGCCCCGTTCTCGGTCTCCGTTGACCCGTCCGACGGCCCGGTTTGTTGCAGAACCATGCCGCCATCATCGACTGCCGACGCGCTCGCCGTCTACTTGTTGGCCGTAACGGCGCGTCAGCGGCGGGCGAAGGCCGGAATGTGTTCCGGTAGGGGACCGATCGCCACACCGTAGGCCGCCAAACGGCGCAGCAGCGGAAGCCCGGCGGCCACCCGCACGAAGCCGGGCGCCTCGGCCTGGCCGGTCGAAGCGACGGCGACCGCGATGACACGGCGGTGGATCAGCCTTTGCACCGACTGGATCAGCGTGGCGGGCAGCCAGCGCCGCGCCTGCACCCGGGCCAGATGCCTTGTCGACAGGCTGCCCGAGCGCAACGGATCCGCCAGAATCCGGCCTGCGGCGACGGCGTCGGCCACCGCGAGGTTGATCCCGACACCGCCGACCGGCGACATCGCGTGGGCGGCGTCGCCGATGAGCAGCAGGCCGTCGCCGTACCAGCGCCTGAGCCGGTTCAACTGCACGTCGAGCAGCTTCACGTCGTCGAACGACGTCACAGCCCCGATGCGGTCGGCCAGCCACGGCACCAGCGCCACCACACCGCGATGCAGCGACCCGATTCCCTGCGCCCGCAACTCCTGGTCGCGGCCCTTGGGGATGACGTAGGCGCACTGGTAGTAGTCGCCACGGTCGATGACGATCTGCGCGTGCCCGGCCCCGAGGACACCGGCGAGCCCGTGCGGGTCGTCGGGATCGCGGGGCAGCCGGAACCACCAGACGTCCATCGGCACACCGAAGTCCTTCGGCTTGAGCCCCATCTCGGTGCGCAGCGTCGATGACCGCCCATCGCAGGCGACGGTCAACGTCGCGCGCATCTCGCGCTCCTCACCGTCGGCGCCGCGGTAGCGGACACCGACCACCCTGTCACCGTGACGGATCGGGCCGAGCACCTCGGTGCTGCGCAGCAAGGTGAACGACGGCTCCCGCTTAGCTGCAGTGGCCAGCAGCTCCAGGAAATCCCACTGCGGGACCAGCGCAATGTGTTTGTGCGGACCGGGAATTCGCCGCAGATCCATGGTGACCGGGGTGTCCTGCACCGTCATCGACAGCGTGTCGATCTCTCGGTGCGGAATCGCCGCGAACTCATCGGACAGCCCCAACTCGTCGAGCAGCCGCAGCGTGCTGGCATGCACGGTGTCACCGCGGAAATCACGGAGGAAGTCGGCGTGCTTCTCCATCACCGTGACGTCGACCCCGGCGCGGGCCAGCACCAACGCGAGCATCATGCCCGCCGGACCGCCGCCTGCCACGATGCAGGTGGTGTTCCCGGCACGCAGGGCGGGGCGGGAGTCGGCGGCCACGCGCCCATCTTCGCATCGCCTAGGCTGGCCGCGTGGGTGGCTTTCTGAGTTGGTGGGACGGTGTCGAGCTCTGGCTCACCGGCCTGCCGTTCGTCGCCCAGACCGCGGTGGTGATGCCGGTGGTGCTCGCGTTGGCGTACGGCACCGCGGTCGTGCTCGACGGCGCCCTCGGTAACGGGATCAGGTTGTGGCGCCATGTTCGCCATGACGAGCGGGATGCCGACCGATGAGCGGCGGGATGCCGCGGTCGCGGGTGACGTTGGTGCTCGTCCTCCTGGTGATCCTGGTGATCGTCATGTGGCTGTTCACTCGTTGAGGCCGCCGAATCCCTCACCGAGCAGGTTGCCCGAACTCTGTTAGGCTTCGCGCCATGCAAACAGCGTCCGGCAACAAGAGCGGCCATGTTCTGGCCCTCATTGCCGTGAGTTTCAGCGCTGTTGCCGATGTCTGTTGTTGTTGCTGACTCCTCCGCCCGTCCGCGGTTCGGTGTCGGTAACGGCTGTCAGATGACGCCTCGCGCTGATCCATCGCCTTCCCGTCGGGTCGGGTTCCACCGAAGTCCCCCAACGAAAGGTCCCCGATGGTCAACATCCGCAGAACCTGGCGCGCCGCGGCGGCGCTGGCCACCACCGCCACAGTGCTCGCCGCATGCGCAGGCGGCTCGAGCGATGTGGTCGGTGACAGCGGTGGGGACAGCGCCGACACGACGCTGACGCTGGTCGCCTACGCGGTGCCCGAGCCCGGCTGGAGCAAGGTCATTCCCGCGTTCGCCGCGACACCGGAAGGTAAAGGTGTCGGCGTCACGACGTCGTACGGCGCCTCGGGCGACCAGTCGCGCGCCGTCGTCGACGGTAAGCCCGCCGACATCGTGAACTTCTCCGTCGAGCCGGACATCACCCGGCTCGTCAAGGCCGACAAGGTCACCGAGGACTGGAACGCCGACGCCACCAAGGGCATCCCGTTCGGATCCGTGGTGAGCTTCGCTGTGCGGCCCGGCAACCCCAAGAACATCAGGGACTGGCCCGATCTGCTCAAGCCCGGCGTCGAGGTCATCACGCCGAGCCCGCTGAGCTCCGGGTCGGCCAAGTGGAACCTGTTGGCGCCGTACGCATGGGCCAGCAAGGGCGGTCAGGATCCGCAGGCCGGTCTCGACTACGTCACCGAACTGGTGACCCAGCACATCAAGCTGCGCCCGAGTTCGGGCCGCGAGGCCACCGACGTGTTCCGGCAGGGCAGTGGCGACGTGCTGCTGGCCTACGAGAACGAGGCGCTGCACTTCGACCTGGAGTACGTGAACCCTCCGGAAACCTTCAAGATCGAGAACCCGGTCGCCGTGGTGACGTCGAGCAGGCATCTGGACAAGGCGAACGCGCTGAAGAACTTCATCTACACCCCCGAGGCGCAGAAGCTGTGGGCCGAAGCCGGTTTCCGGCCCGTCGATCCCGCGGTGCTCGAGGAGTTCCGGGGCAAGTTCCCCGCACCGGCAAAACTTTGGACCGTTGACGACCTCGGAGGCTGGGAGACGCTTGATCCCGAGCTGTTCGACAAGGACAACGGCACGATCACCAAGATCTACACCCAGGCGACGGGATGACCTCTTCCGTGGTGTCCCGGCCCGAGTTCACCGGTGGTGAGCCGGGCCGGGCGTCCCGACTGCTCGAGCGTCGTCATGGGACGACGTCGCTGCGGGTGGGGGCCGCGTCGATTTGGTTGAGCCTGATCGTGCTGCTGCCGCTGGCCGCGATCCTCTGGCAGTCGGCCGGCGGCGGATGGCAGGCGTTCTGGTTCGCGGTCACCTCGAACGCTGCCGTCGCGTCGTTCAAGGTGACGCTGACCGTGTCGTTCGGGGTGACGGCGGTCAATTTGGTGTTCGGGCTGCTGGTGGCGTGGGTGCTGACCCGCGACGACTTCGTCGGCAAGCGGCTCGTCGACTCGGTGATCGACCTGCCGTTCGCGTTGCCGACGATCGTCGCCAGCCTGGTGATGCTGGCGCTCTACGGCCCCGCCAGCCCGGTCGGGCTGCATCTGCAGCACACCAAGTGGGGCATCGGGGTGGCGTTGCTGTTCGTCACCCTGCCGTTCGTCGTGCGGTCGGTGCAGCCGGTGCTGCTGGAACTGGACCGCGAAATCGAGGAAGCCGCGGCATCGTTGGGCGCCAACAACTGGGTCATCTTCACCCGCGTGATGTTGCCCGCACTTCTGCCGTCGCTGCTGTCGGGCGCCGGTCTGGCGTTCTCCCGCGCGATCGGCGAGTTCGGCTCGGTGGTGCTGATCGGCGGCGCCGTGCCCGGTGAGACCGAGGTCTCCTCGCAGTGGATCCGAACCCTGATCGAGAACGACGACCGCACCGGCGCCGCCGCTATTTCGATTGTGCTGCTGGCCATCTCGTTTGTCGTGCTGTTGATTCTGCGTGCGATCGGATCGCGCGCCGCCCGACGGGACGCGATGGAGCAGTGATTCTTTCGCCTGCGGTCAAACACCTGCTGCGCTATCTTGCGCTGGCCTACATCACGATCCTGGTCGTGGTGCCGGTGGGGCTGATCCTGTGGCGCACTTTCTCGCCGGGCATCGGCGCCTTCATTGGGTCGATCAGCACACCGGCGGCGATTTCGGCTCTGAACCTGTCGCTGCTGGTGGTCGCGATCGTGGTGCCGCTCAACGTGCTGTTCGGTGTACCGACGGCACTGGTGTTGGCGCGCAACAAGTTCCGTGGCAAAAGCGTGATGCAGGCCATCATCGACCTGCCGTTCGCAGTGTCGCCGGTGGTGGTCGGCGTCGCGCTGATCCTGTTGTGGGGATCGGCGGGTCTGTTCGGGTTCGTCGAGAACAGCCTCGGGTTCAAGATCATCTTCGGGATTCCCGGCATCGTGCTGGCCAGCATCTTCGTCACCGTGCCGTTCGTGATTCGTGAGGTCGAACCGGTGCTGCACGAGATCGGCACCGATCAGGAAGAGGCCGCGGCAACGCTGGGTTCGCAGTGGTGGCAGACGTTCTGGCGGGTCACGCTGCCGTCGATCCGGTGGGGTCTGACCTACGGCATCGTGCTGACGATCGCGCGCACCCTCGGCGAATACGGCGCGGTGTTGATGGTGTCGTCCAACCTGCCGGGAAGCTCGCAGACGCTCACACTGTTGGTGTCGGACCGCTACACGCGCGGTGCCGAGCACGGCGCCTATGCGGTGTCGACGTTGCTGATGGCGGTGGCGGTGGTGGTGTTGGTCGCGCAGGTGATCCTCGACGCGCGGCGGGTCCGGGCGGGCAAGTAGGCGTAGGGAGAAAAGATGACGAACGCGATCGTCGTGCGCGGCGCGAACAAGCACTACGGTGACTTCGCCGCGCTGGACAACGTCGACTTCGAGGTGCCGTCCGGTTCGCTGACCGCGCTGCTCGGACCCAGCGGGTCGGGTAAGTCGACGCTGCTGCGGGCCATCGCCGGGCTGGATCAGCCCGATTCCGGCACCGTGACGATCAACGGCCGCGACGTCACCGACGTGCCACCGCAGCGGCGCGGTATCGGGTTCGTGTTCCAGCACTATGCGGCGTTCAAGCACCTGACAGTGCGCGACAACGTCGCGTTCGGGCTGAAGATCCGCAAGCGGCCCAAGTCCGAAATCAAACAGAAGGTCGACAATCTCCTCGAAGTGGTGGGGCTGGCCGGTTTCCAGACCCGCTACCCGAACCAACTTTCCGGCGGCCAGCGCCAGCGCATGGCGCTGGCCCGCGCGCTGGCCGTCGACCCGCAAGTGCTGTTGCTGGACGAACCGTTCGGGGCGCTGGACGCCAAAGTGCGCGAGGACCTTCGGGCCTGGCTGCGTCGGCTGCATGAAGAGGTGCACGTCACCACGGTGCTGGTGACGCACGATCAGTCCGAGGCGCTCGACGTCGCCGACCGGATCGCGGTGCTCAACAAGGGCCGCATCGAGCAGGTCGGTTCTCCCGAAGAGGTTTACGACTCACCGGCCAACGCGTTCGTGATGTCGTTTCTCGGTGCGGTTTCCTCGCTGAATGGTGCGCTGGTTCGGCCGCACGACATCCGCGTCGGCCGCAACCCGGACATGGCGATCGGCTCCAGCGATGACTCGGTGAAGTCCACGGGTGTGTTGCGCGCGACCATCGACCGAATCGTCATGCTGGGCTTCGAAGTTCGTGTCGAGTTGCACAGCGCTACCGACCAGACGCCGTTCACCGCGCAGATCACCCGTGGTGACGCCGAGGCGCTCGCCCTCAAGGAGGGGGACACCGTCTACGTCCGCGCCACCCGGGTGCCGCCGTTGCCGGGCGGGCCGCACGTCCCGCCGAGCGACGATGCCGACGACGAGGCGTTGACAAAGGCCTGATTCAGCTGGGCCCAAGAATGGGGCAATTGCCCCATTCCGCGGGTCTGATTTCCTGGTTGTGTTGCTCGCATGGACACCAGCACCCCGACCCAGGTCGATCCGGACAAACTGATGGAATTCGTCTTCCGCGCGGTCGAGGAGGCCGGCGCGGCACTCAACTGCGCCCTCGTCGTGATGGGCGACCGCCTCGGGTACTACCGGTCGCTTGTCGAGCACGGGCCGAGTACCCCCGCCGAGATGGCCGAACGCACCGGCACCGACGAGCACTACGCCAGGGAGTGGCTCAACGCCCAAACCGCAGGCGCCTTCGTCGAATACCACTCGGCGACCGGTCGCTATCGATTGCCGGCCGAGCAAGCCGTCGCGCTCACCGACGAAACAAGCCCGGCCTTCGTCGGCGGTCTCTTCCAGATCGCGCACGGAACCGCATCGGATGCCGGACGCATCTTCGAGGCGGCCCGCGCAGGCGTCGGCGTCGCTTGGGGGGATCACAATTCCGACGTCCACGTCGGGTGCGAACGGTTCTTCCGCCCGACCTACGCCGCACATCTGGTCGATGACTGGATCCCGGCGTTGGACGGTGTCGTCGAAAAACTCAGGAGCGGCGCCCGTGTCGCCGATGTCGGTTGTGGACACGGAGCGTCGACGCTGCTGATGGCCGAAGGCTTTCCCGCCTCGACGTTCGTCGGCGTGGACGGCCATGCGGAATCCATCGAGGTGGCCCGCGAGCGAAACGGGATGCCGGGAGCGGTCAGCTTCCAGACCGCGGCCGCGGACGCGTTCGCGGGTGGGCCGTACGACCTGGTCACGATGTTCGACTGCTTGCACGACATGGGCGATCCGATCGGCGCCGCACGCCACGTGCGGGAGGTCATCGCTGAGGACGGCACATGGATGGTGGTCGAGCCGGCCGCCGGCGACAGGGTGGAAGACAACCTCAACCCGATCGGGCGCGCGTACTACGGCTTTTCCACGTTGCTGTGCACACCGTCGTCATTGGCTCAACCGGTCGGGACGGCGCTCGGCACTCAGGCCGGCCCGGCCCGCATTCGAGATGTCGTGACAGCGGCCGGATTCCGACGTTTCCGGCTGGCCGCGCAGACGCCGTTCAACAACGTATTCGAGGTCCGGCCCTGAGGACTACGCAGCGACGGTCTGAGTGGCGGTGATCGCGTCGTACCGGTCCATCACCGTCGCCGCGACGAGGTTGTGCGAGCCGAGCGGTTCGGCCATCGCAATACCTTGAGCCCCAGCGTATTCGGCGACGCGATCGGTGATCCGGCCGTGCGCCAGAAACCACGGGGCGATGACCAGGCGTCGGGCCCCGCGGGCACGCAGGTGGGCGGCGGTCTCCGGGATACTCGCATACGGTCCGGTGGCGAACGCGACTTCGGCTCCCGCCCAGCGCGTTCCAGAGCGCAGGGACTGAGCGACCGTGGCGGTCCTGGCGTTCGCGGCGGGATGTGACGAGCCGACCGCGACGACGAGGACGCCAAGGCCGTCGTCGTCGGGGGAGACCCCGAGCTCGGCCAGTCGCTGCCGCAGCACGCTCAACAGCGCCGGGTCCTCGCCGAGCACCTCGGCCCGATCGACCACCGCGCCCGACTGCTCGACGACCGAAGGGATGTCGACCCGCGCGTGAAAAGCGCTGGCCAACAGGAAGGGTACGACCACGGCCGGGGCGTGCAGCCCGCTCAGGGTGTCGAGCAGGCTGGGGCCGTTCTGTTCCAGGAACGCCGGACGCACGTCGAGCCACGGACGCAGACGCCGAATCCGGCCTGCCACCGCATGCGTCACCGCCGCCGAGCGTGGGTCGGCGCTGCCGTGCGCGGTCAGCACGAGGGTCACAGTGACCTCACGATGCGTGCAGCCCGCATTCGATCTTGCCGGTGCCTGCCCAGCGGCCGCTGCGCGGATCGGCGCCTTCGACGGGCTTGGCCGTGCACGGTGCGCAGCCGATCGACGGATAGCCCTCGTAGACGAGCGGATTGACGAGCACGCCGCGGGTGTCGATGTAGTTCTGCATGTCCTCGTCGGTCCAGGCCGCCAACGGATTGATCTTCACCAGCCCGAAAGCCTTGTCCCAGCTGATGAACGGCGCGTTGGCGCGCGTGGGCGCCTCGACGCGGCGGATGCCGGTCACCCAGGCCGAGTAACCGCGCAGCGCCGCCGAAAGCGGCTCGACCTTGCGCATGCGGCAGCACTCGTTGGGCTCGCGCGCGAACAGGTCCTTGCCGAACAACTCGTTCTGCTCGGCCACGCTCTTCTCGGCGGTGACGTTGACGATGTTGACGTCGTAGACCGCCTCGACGGCGTCGCGGGTACCGATCGTCTCGACGAAGTGGTACCCCGTGTCGAGGAAGAGGATGTCCACGCCGGGCCGCACCTTTGCAGCCAGATCGATCAACACGGCGTCCTGCATGTTCGACGCCACCACGTAACTCCCGCCGAAATTCTCGTCGGTCCAGCGCAGCAGCTCCTCTGCGCTTGCACCCTCGAGTTCGCCCGCGGCGCGCTCGGCGAGCGCCTGCAGATCGGCCTCCGTGGTCAAATCGGTCACCTCAAGTCCGCCTCGTCTGCTCGTATGGCCCACGTAGCGAAACGCTCGCCCTGCTCTCGTTGTTTCACGAAGTTGCGAACGACCCGGTCGATATAGTCGCCGAGCTCACTGGACAGCACCTTGTGTTGGCGCAGCTTGCGGCCGAACCCGCTGTCCAAACCGAGGCTTCCGCCCAGGTGTACCTGGAAACCCTCGACCGAGTTGCCGTCACCGTCGTCGACCATCTGGCCCTTGAACCCGATGTCGGCGACCTGGATGCGCGCGCACGAGTTCGGGCAGCCGTTGATATTCACGGTGATCGGCACGTCGAGCTGCGCGTTGATGTCCTCGAGCCGCTTCTCCAGCTCGGGGACCAGAACCTGCGCGCGGGTCCGCGTCTCGGTGAACGACAACTTGCAGAACTCGATACCCGTGCAGGCCATCAGGTTCTTGCGCCAATGCGACGGCTCCGGCGGCAGCCCGAGTGCCTCGAGGCCCGCGGTCAGCTCGGCGAGCTTGTCATCGGCCACGTCGAGGATGATCAGCTTCTGGTAAGGGGTGAACCGGATGCGGTCCGACCCCGCCGCCTCGGCGAGATCGGCCACCTTGGTCAGGATGGTGCCGGAGACCCTGCCCGCGATGGGTGCGACGCCGACGGCGTTGCGCCCGTTCTTCAGTTTCTGGATGCCGACATGGTCGATCGGGTGTTTGACCGGTTCGGGTGCGGGCCCGTCGATCAGCTTGCGACCCAGGTACTCGTCCTCGAGCACCTGGCGGAACTTTTCGACGCCCCAGTCCTTGATCAGGAACTTGAGCCGGGCCTTGGACCGCAGCCGCCGATACCCGTAGTCGCGGAAAACCGCAGTGACCGCCTCCCACACGTCGGCCACCTCGTCAAGCGGAACCCACGCCCCGAGCCGCTGCGCCAGCATCGGGTTGGTTGACAGACCGCCACCCACCCACAGATCCAGCCCTGGGCCGTGTTCGGGGTGGTTCACCCCGATGAAGGAGATGTCGTTGACCTCGTGGGCGACGTCCTGCAGACCCGAGATCGCGGTCTTGTACTTGCGCGGCAGGTTGGAGTACTCGGGGTTGCCGATGTAGCGCCGCACGATCTCGTCGAGGGCGGGTGTCGGATCGAGCACTTCCTCCAGCGATTCGCCGGCCAGCGGTGAGCCCAGCATTCCGCGGGGGCAGTCGCCGCACGCCTCGGTGGTCTGCAGACCGTGCGCGGCCAGCCGGTCCCAGATCTCGGGCACGTTCTCGACCTCGAGCCAGTGGTACTGCAGGTTCATCCGGTCGGAGATGTCGGCGGTGTCGCGGGCGAAGTCGATGGAGATCTGGCCCAGTGTGCGTAGCGCGGCGGCCGACAACGCCTTGCCGTCGCAGCGCACCCGCATCATGAAGTACTTGGCTTCGAGCAGGTCGGCGTTCTCGTCACCGGTCCACGTGCCGTCGTAGCCCTGCTCACGCTGGGTGTACAGGCCCATCCAGCGGAACCGGCCGCGCAGGTCCTGCTTGTCGATGCCGTCGAAACCGGTCTTGGAGTAGATGTCGATGATGCGGGCGCGCACGTTGAGTGCGTCGTCGTCCTTTTTGAACTGCTCGTTGGCGTTGAGCGGCTCGCGGTAACCGTGGGCCCACTGGCCCTCGGCGCGGGGCTTTTTCGCGGGTTTCGGCTTGGATTCCGCTGTGGTCATGGTTTGGCTCCTTTGAGGAGCCGGATCGCGCGTCATCGCCGGGGCTGTCCGGCGGCGCAGATCCGGCGGCCAGCTGAAGTACGGATGGGCTGGGTCTAGATCAAGCGCGTCAAGGCAGACAGCAACACGTACACACGCGCTTGAAGTCGACGTGCCGACGCACCACCAGCGATACACGCTTGGGGAAGATGCGGGGGGCAGTCACGTCGGCCATTGTGCCACGAATCGCCGCACCTGCCCTAACCGGGCGAGATTTGCGCTCACGGCGAGCAGAACCTCGTCGAGATTGCATCCACGCATCAGAAGTTCGAGAGCACGCCTGCCTGAGTGCAATCTCGCGGCAGGCGGACAATTGCTGACATGGCCCGAACCGTAGCTGCCGAGAACCGTGCGCGGGTGCTGCCGGCGATGACCCCCGCGCGGGGGCGGCCGTTCGGCATCTACATCCACGTGCCGTTCTGCGCGACCCGCTGCGGCTACTGCGACTTCAACACCTACACACCCGGCGAGCTGGGCGGCGCGAATCCGGACGGGTGGCTTGCGGCGCTGCGGATCGAGTTGGCGCAGGCGGCCGCGCACCTGGGCCGCATCCCACAGGTCGACAGCGTGTTCGTCGGCGGGGGCACACCGTCGCTGCTGGGCGGGCCCGGCCTGGCCGCGGTTCTCGACGCCGTGCGCGCGCACTTCCCACTGGCGCCGGGTGCCGAGGTCACCACGGAAGCCAACCCGGAATCGACGTCTCCGCAGCTGTTCGACCAGCTGCTGGCGGCCGGATACACCCGGGTCTCGCTGGGCATGCAGTCGGCGGCTGCCCATGTGTTGGCGGCCCTCGACCGCGCACACTCGCCGGGCCGGGCGCTCGCCGCGGCGCGGGAGGCCCGCGCGGCCGGGTTCGACCACGTCAACCTCGACCTGATCTACGGCACGCCGGGGGAGTCCGACGACGACCTGCTGCGCTCGGTCGACACCGTCGTCGAGGCCGGCGTCGACCACGTCTCGGCCTACGCACTGGTCATCGAGGACGGGACGGCGATGGCCCGGCGGGTGCGCCGCGGCGAGCTCGAACCGACCGACGACGACGTGCTGGCCCGCCGCTACGAGCTGCTCGACGCGCGTCTGGCCGGCGCCGGTTTCGCCTGGTACGAGGTGTCGAACTGGAGCAGGCCCGGCGGTGAGTGCCGACACAACATCGGCTACTGGAACGGCGGCCAGTGGTGGGGTGCCGGACCGGGTGCGCACGGTTTCGTCGACTCCGTGCGCTGGTGGAACGTCAAGCATCCGAGCGCGTACGCCCAAACGTTGACCGATGGTCGACTGCCGGTCGCCGATTACGAGCACCTCGACGCCGGCACGCTGCACATCGAGGACGTGATGCTGCGGGTGCGGTTGCGTGACGGGCTGCCGGCGAGCGTGCTCAGTGCGCCCGAACGGGAGCGCGCCGACGTCGCGGTCGCCGACGGGCTGTTGAGCCGCGCCGGGGACCGTCTGGTGCTCACCGACCGCGGCAGGCTGCTGGCCGACGCGGTGGTCCGCGACCTGCTGGACTGACCGCCGGGGAGCTTCGGCTCCAAAATTCGCCCATAAGCTCACGTTCGCGCGCCGGACATTGAACGATTCTCTGGTGGACGTCGTAGTGATCAGCGATGACGACTGCGGTGGATGAGCGATGACTCCCGACCCCGCGCGGGCCGAGTTGCTGCGCGCGATTCACGACGAGCACAGCCAGGCGCTGCTGCGATACGTGCTGCGGCTGACCCGCGGCGATACGCCGTTCGCCGAGGACGTGGTGCAGGAAGCGCTGCTGAGGCTGTGGCGCAAACCCGAGATCCTGCAACAGCCGGGCGACGCCGCGCGGGCATGGCTGTTCACCGTCGCACGCAACCTCGTCATCGACGACCGACGCAGCGCTCGGTTCAGCCGGGAACTGCAGACCGACGACCTGCCCGAGCGGCCGTCACTCGACGCGATCGGTCCCGCGGTCGACAAGTGGGTGCTGGCCGAGGCGCTGAAATCGCTCAGCGCCGACCACCGCACCGCCATAGTGCGCGCCTACTATTTCGGGCAAACTGTCGCCGACATCGCCGCACACGAGCGGATCGCCCCGGGCACCGTCAAGTCCAGGCTCCATTACGGGTTGCGGGCGTTGCGGATGGCGCTGCAGGAAAGGGGGGTGGTCCAATGAGCGACAAGTTCGACCGGACACCCGTCGCCGACCTCGCCGAATGGGATGCGGCCTACGTGCTCGGCGCGCTGAGCCCGGAGGACCGTCGCGCCTACGAGGACTACCTCGCCGCGAACCCGGCGCGTGCCGCCGAGGTGGCCGGCCTGGCCGAGATGCCCGCGATGCTGGCCGCGCTCAGCCGCGAGGAGGCCGCGGCACTGATCGATGCGGACGAGGGGTCCGCTGTCGATCACTCAGCTGACGTCGCCTCACTGGCGCAGGCCGCCGCCAAGCGGCAACGGCGCTCACGGCGCACGATGCTCGCGGCGACCATCGCGGTTGCGGCGGCTCTGGCGGTCCTCGGCGGCGTCGTGGGCGCGACGGTCTTTCCCCGCACGTCGTCGGTGCAGACGGTGGCGATGGAGCCGATGCAGCCGGGTCAGCGTCAGGGCCTGACCGCGCAGCTGGCGGTCACCGAGAAGAAGTGGGGCACCGAGCTCAACTGGGCCTGTGAGTACACCAAGGACTGGGCGCGCGACGTCGACAGCTACGACATCGTGGTGACCACGCGCGACGGCGTCCAGACGACCGTGGGTTCGTGGCGTCCGGCCGGAGACGAGGCGACCGGGCTGTCGGCGGCGACAAGCATCCCCACCGCGGAGATCCGCAGCATCGACATCCGGGTGTCGGGCAGCGACCAACCGCTCGCCGTCCGCACCTTGTGACGTTTCGTACGTGCCTCGACCGTCGGCGGATTGACGTCGCGGCAAGCTAATTCGAACGTGATCGGCACCACGTTCGGCAGGCCTGCGTAGGTTCCACAAATGAGCCCGGTTATGCCAGTATTGCGGCCATGGCGTGTGGCTTCTTAGGCAAGGCTATCCAGGCTTCGGGACAAAGCTGACGTGACCGATACCGCCCCATCCGAGGATTCCGCACGCCCCGACGCGGTCGCGATCATCGGGATCGGCTGCCGCGTTGCCGGTGCGATCGGCACGCCGGAACAGTTCTGGACCTTCCTGCTCGACGGCGGCAGCGACGTGCGCGAAGTTCCGCCGGAGCGCTGGGAGCCATACCTTCAGCGGGATCCCCGCAATGCGGCGGTGCTCAAGGATGTCACCCGGTGGGGAACGTTCCTCGACGACCTGGCCGGGTTCGACGCCGAGTTCTTCGGCGTCTCACCGCGCGAGGCCGAGCTGATGGACCCCCAGCAGCGGTTGGCGCTCGAGGTGAGCTGGGAGGCGCTCGAGCACGCCGGCGTTCCGCCGAAGTCGTTGGCGGGCAGCGACACCGCGGTGCTGATGGGCGTCAACTCCGACGACTACGGCAAGCTGATCATGGAAGACCTGCCGGGCATCGAAGCCTGGACCGGCATCGGCACGTCGCTGTGCGGCATCGCCAACCGCGTCTCACACCTGCTCGACCTGCGCGGCCCCAGCGTCGCTCTCGACGCGGCGTGCGCGGCCTCGCTGGTCGCGGTGCACCAGGCGTGCCAGATGCTCAATGCCGGTGAGACGTCGCTGGCGCTGGCCGGCGGGGTCAGCGCACTGATCGGACCGGGTCTGACCCGGGTGCTCGACGTGGCGGGCGCGACCGCGCCCGACGGCAGATGCAAGACCTTCGACGCCTCGGCCGACGGCTACGGGCGTGGCGAAGGCGCAGGCGTGGTGGTGCTCAAGCGCCTCGCCGACGCCATGCGCGACGGCGACCACGTCTACGCGGTGGTGCGGGGCGGCGCGGTGGCGCAGGACGGGCGCACCGTCGGCATCATGTCGCCCAACGGCGACGCGCAGGCCGACATGTTCCGGCGCGCATGCCACTTCGCCGGCATCGCGCCCGCGAGCGTCGGCTTCGTCGAAGCGCACGGCACCGGCACTCCCTCCGGCGACCCCACCGAGGTCGGGGCGCTCGCGTCGGTCTACGGCGCCGACCGGCCCGCCGACGCGCCGTGCCGGATCGGGTCGGTGAAGCCCAACGTCGGCCACCTCGAGGGCGGCGCCGGCGTGGTGGGGCTCATCAAAGCCGCACTGGCACTGCATCATCGGACCATTCCCCCGACGGCGGGCATCACCTCGCTGACGCCGGCCGTCGACTGGGCCAACAGCGGCCTGCGGGTCCCGACGCGGGTCGAGCCCTGGGACAGTTCCGACGGTGCGCCGCGGCGGGCCGCGGTGTGCAGTTACGGCTACGGCGGGACCATTGCCCACGTGCTCCTGGAGGAAGCGCCCGATGCGCCACCGTCCACGCAAGATGAACCCGCACAACGACTTCCGGCGATCATTCCCGTCTCGGCGCGCAACGTCGCCCGGGTGCGCACCCAGGCGGGTGCGCTGGCCGAATACCTGCGAGACCATCCCGTCCCGATCGACGACGTCGCGACGACGCTGTGGACGCGACGTTCGCACGAACCGGCCAGGGCGGCCGTCGTTGCCGACGACGCCAACGGTGCGGCGGCCGCGCTGACCGCACTGGCCGACGACGTCCCCGACCCCTCGGTGGTCACCGGTACCGTGCTGCCGGCCGCGGCCAACGGCGCGGTCTGGGTGTTCTCCGGCCACGGCTCGCACTGGGCCGGTATGGGTGGCGAACTGCTCATGGCGGCACCGGAATTCGCCGCTGTGATCGACGCGATCGATCCGGTGTTCACCGCGGAGCTGGGATTCTCGGCGCGCCAGGCGCTGACCACCGGAGAGCTCGGCGGGACCGACCAGGTGCAGGCGCTGACGTTCGCGATGCAGGTGGGTCTGGCCGCGATGCTGCGCTCGCGCGGCGTCACCCCGGCCGCGGTCATCGGACACTCAGTCGGCGAGGTCGCGGCCTGCGTCACGGCGGGGGTTTTCGACCTCACCGGCGGCGCCGCGGTGGCGGGTTACCGCGCCCGCGGCTTCCGGTCGGTGATGGGCAAGGGCGCGATGGCGCTCGTGCGGCTCCCGTTCGCCGAAGCCGAACGGCGGCTGGCCGGCCAGACCGACGTGGTGGCGGCGATCAGCGCGTCGCTGGAGTCGACAGTGATATCCGGCACGGTCGATGCGGTCGAGGACGTCTGCCAGGAGTGGACCGAGCAAGGCTTCATGGTGCGTCGCGTCAACACCGACGTCGCCTTCCACAGCCCCGCGATGGACGCGCTGACCGGCGAGCTCGGACGCCTCACCGCTTTGCTTCCGCCGTCACGCACACCTGAGATTCCGCTGTACACAACGGCGTTGGCTGATCCCCGCTCGGCGGCGCCACGCGATCAGCACTATTGGGTGGCCAACCTGCGCGACCGGGTGCGGTTCGCTGAAGCCGTTTCGGCGGCCATCGAGGACGGGCATCGGCTGTTCCTCGAGGTGTCGGCGCACCCGGTGGTGGCGCACTCGATCGTCGAGACGCTCACGACAGCCGGCGCCGACCAGCACGCGGTCGTGCCGCTGTTACGTCGTGAGCGCCCCCAGATGCATTCGGTGGCAACCGCGGTCGCCGCACTGCACTGCCACGGCGCGCCGATCGAGCACCAGCTGTCGTCGGCGTCCTGGGTGGCAGATCTCCCGGTGACGCAGTGGCACCACCGCCACTTCTGGCGCACTCCCACCTCTCCGCCAGGCGGGCGAGGTGTGCACGACGTCGACACCCACACCCTGCTCGGCGGCCGGATCGAGGTGACCGGCGCGGTCGCTTCCAAGATGTGGCAGACGCGCGTGGACCTGGACTCCCGCCCGTATCCGGGCGACCACCCGGTGAAGGGCACCGAAATCGTGCCCGCCGCCGTCATCGTCAATACCTTTCTCGGTGCCGCCAACGAGCTGGACACGCGCTGCGACCGCGCGGGCAGGGACCTCGTCGACGTCCGGCTGCGCACCCCGGTGGCGCCGGGACGCGCCCGCGACGTGCAGGTGGTCCTGCAGGACCACGGGCTGACGTTGGCCACACGCCTCGTCGACGACGACGAGGACACCGTCGACGGCGGCTGGTTGACCCACAGCAGCGCGGTGGTCGCAGCCGACGACGACATCGAAGACCTCCTCGGGGAGGTACTCGACGAGTCGTCCGCACGCGACGGCTGCCGTGATCTACTGCCGTCGAACCACGTGGTGGACACGCTGGCGACGCTGGGTGTGGCCGCGATGGGCTTCGACTGGGAGATCCTCGAACTGCACGGCGGCGACGGCGAACTGCTCGCCAAGGTCGCCGCGCGCGGGGACCGTACGACACCGGACACCTGGGCCCCGCTGCTGGACGCGGCGACCTCGGCGGCCTCCACGGTGTTCGACGGGCCACCGCGACTGCGGATGCCCGCCCACATCGACCGCGTGCAGGTGCACGGCCGACCGCCGGCGGTGGCGCTGCTGCACGTTCGGCGCAGGCGCGGAACCACCACGACCGATGTCTTACTCGCCGAAGAGTCCGGCAAGGTCCTCGCCTCGCTGACTGGCATGTCGTTCGAGGAGCTGGAAAACCCGTCCGGCAGCGATGTTTCCCGGATGCTGCACCGGCTCTCGTGGCAGCCGGTGCCGTGGCAGCCCGACAGCCGGCCCGGGGCGGTCGTGATCGTCGGCGGAGACGCCGCCATCCGCGAGTTCGTGACGCGGGACCTGTCGGCTGCCGAGGTGCCGCATGCGCTTTACCGCGATGCGGCCGAGATCACCTCTGCGGCTGAGTCGTTCGGCCGCGACACCGTCGTGCTGGTGCTCCCGAACGCGCACGACACACCGGAACAGTCGGTCGCTGTGGTGACGCAGACGCTGCGCGGGTTGCTCGACCACGGCGCCAAGGCGAGGATGTGGGTGCTCACGCAGGGCGTGTACGAGGGCGCGAACGTGGCGCACGCACCGCTGTGGGGTCTGGCAAGGGTCGCTGCCGCCGAACACCCGAAGACCTTCGGCGGTGTGATCGACGTGGCCGCAGCCGAACTGCCGGTCGGAGTCCTCTCATCGGTGCAGGGCCATCCGGTCGTGGCCTTCCGCGACGGTGCGGCCCAATCGGCTCGGCTGTCCGCGGCGGGGCGGGGGACCGGAGCGCCGATGCAATGCTCGGCAGGCGGCACCTATGTCATCACCGGCGGCACCGGTGCGCTCGGCTTGCGGATGGCGCAGCGGCTTGCTGACATCGGCGCGCGGCGACTGGTGTTGCTCTCCCGCACCGGCATGCCCGATCGTTCGCAGTGGCAACCGGATTCGGATCTGGTCCACACGGTCACCGCACTCGAGGAGCGCGGTGTGTCCGTGCGCGTGGTGGCGTTGGACATCGCCGCGGCAGGGGCGGCCGCCGCGCTGCGCGCCGCGCTGCGCGACCTGCCTCCGGTGCGCGGGGTGATCCACGCCGCCGGTGTCGAAGCGGGTGCGCTGTTGGTCAACACGACGCCCGAGGACTTCACCGCGGCGATGCGTCCCAAGGTCGACGGGACGCTGACCCTTCACGAAGTCTTCCCACCCGAACAGTTGGACTGGCTGGTGCTGTTCTCGTCGTGCGGCTACCTCGCCGGCTTCCCCGGCCAGGGCGCCTACGCATGCGCGAACTCGTTCCTCGACGGAATGGCGCGCCACCGGCGGGCGCTCGGTGACCGCACCGTCAGCGTCGCCTGGACCGCGTGGCGTGGCCTGGGCATGGGCTCGACGTCCGGGTTCGTGGCGGCGCAACTGGACGCGCTGGGCATGGACACCATCGGGGCGGATGAGGCGATGCGCGCACTCGACCTGGCGATGCGCCACGACGATCCGAACGTCGTTGTGCTGCCGCTCCTTTCGGCGGCGGCGTCGGTGCCGATGCTGGCCGATGTGGCCCCGACCGAACTCGATGCCCCCGGAGGCGACGATGCGCCGGAGGCGAGCCTGGTGGACGCCGATCCCGAACGCGTCGCCCAGGTCGTCACCGCCGCGGTGGCCGCACAGCTGGGCGTGGCCGAGGCCGACGTCGACACCGGTTTGCCGCTGGTGGAGGTCGGCGTGGACTCGATCATGACGGTCGGGTTGCTCAAGCAGCTGGAGAAGCAGACCGGGTTGTCGTTACCGCCGACGCTGCTGTGGGAGTACCCGACGGCGGCGGCGGTCTCCGAACGCCTCGTCGAGCTGCTCGGCGCACCGGAGGGTGCGGAGACGGTCGAGGTGTCCTGACCGGCGCCGCCCGCGCGGGGTCATGACGTCAGCGCAGCGACGACCTTCTTCTTGTCGACCTTGCCGACCGCGGTCTTGGGCAGCGTGGGTAGCGGTGCCAGCACGTCGGGCCTGCAGTGCGCCGAGACCCCCCGCTCGTCGAGGAACTTGTTGAGCTCGGCCAGGGTGATCGGGGCGCCCTTGAACACGACTGCGGCGCAGATCTTCTCGCCGAGAAACTCGTCGGGCAGTGCCACCGCCGCGGCGGTGTAGACCGCCGGGTGGGCGAACAGATGCTCTTCGAGGTCCGACGCCGACACCGTCTCACCGCCGCGGTGGATGACGTCCTTGATGCGGCCGGTCACCTCGACGTAGCCGGCGCGCGGGCCGTCGGGGAAGATCCGGACGCGGTCGCCGCTGCGGTAGAAGCCGTCCGGAGTGAACGAGCGCGCGTTCGCCTCCTCGGCGCGGTAGTAGCCGTTGAGCGTGTAGGGGCCGCGCACCAGCAGCTCGCCCTCTTGACCGGGCACCACCTGCGCGCCGGACTCGTCGACCACGCGCATCTCGTCGTGCGGCGACATCGGCCTGCCCTGGGTGTTGACCACGACGTCGACCGGATCGCCGGGACGGGTGAAGTTGAGCATGCCCTCGGCCATGCCGAAGATCTGCTGCAGCCCGGGCGTGAGCCCGGACAGGATGTACTCGGCCTCCTGCGGTGTCATCCGCGAACCGCCGACCTGGACGAGCCGCAGCCCCGTCGGAAGCACCGGCTCCCACTCGCACGCCTGGGTCCACACCTTGGCCAGCGCGTTGACCAGCGCGGTGACCGTGACCCTGTGCCGGTCGATCAGCGCGAACGCGGCCTCCGGACTGGCGTCGGTGGTGAAAACCGATGTCGCTCCGACGGTCATCGACCCCAGCAGTCCCGGGCAAGCCAGCGGGAAATTGTGCCCGGCGGGCAATACCACGAGGTAGACGTCATCGCCGGTCAGGTGGCACTCCTGCGCGCTCGTCCTGGCGGTGTAGAGGTAGTCGTTGTGGGTGCGGGCGATGAGCTTCGGCAGTCCGGTGGTGCCACCCGACACGAGAAGGAGGGCGGGCGCGTCGGGGTCGGCCGGCGGTCGCTCGGCCAGAGGACCGTCGAAATCGGCCAGCGTGGAACAGGATTGGAACCGGCCCGGGTCGCCGTGGACGAACACGTGCCGTAGCGCCGGGTTGTTTCTGACGAGTTCGTCGGCGAGTTCGCGGTAGTCGAACCCGCCGACCGAATCTGGCACGATCAGGCCCACCGCACCGCTGACCGCGGCGAAATGGTTCAGCTCCGCCGACCTGTGCCCCGGCAGGCACATCACCGGGACGACGCCGGCCCGCAGCACACCGAACAACGCAACGGCGAACTCGCAGGTGTTCGGCAACTGCAGCAGCATGCGGTCGCCGGGGAGGATGCCGTACTCGGCCAGCGCCGCCGCGATCCGCTCGGCGCGCTCATCGAGTTCGGCGAACGTGTAGCTGACGTGGTCGTCGATGACGGCGGTCCGATCGGGCCACGCCGCGACCGCATCTTTGAGGATCGACTCGAGTGGTTCATCGGTCCAGTAGCCCGCGCGACGGTACTCGTCGGCGCGGTCTGCGGGGAACGGCACGAAACCCGTCATGAGGTCGCCGAGCCCGCCTTTCTGAAGCGGTTGATCTGCCTGCGGGCGCTGCTCGAAACCGGTGCTCATGAAGGATGCGACCCCTTGGGGTAGGTGTGTTCGGTAGGTCGCATATAAGGTAGCGTGCCCCGCGTTAGTTAGGGCAGCCTGTACTAATCCGGAGGACACGTCGTGGGTGTGGGTGAGACTGGATCGTCGACAGAGCGAACGACCGATCGCACCGTCCGCGAGGAGGTCGCCGAGCTCCTCGGGGTGAGTCCCGACGAGGTCGACCCGCACGCCGACCTGATCGCCTCCGGGCTCGACTCGATCCGCATGATGTCGCTGTCGGGCCGGTGGCGCAAACAGGGCATGGACATCAACTTCGCCGCTCTCGCGGAGAACCCGACCGTGGCGGCGTGGTCGGCACTGGTGGCCGAGCGGTCCGGTGGCGGCGGCGCCGAACCGGCGGCCGAGCCCGCGCAGACCGGCGACGAGGACCAACCCTTCCCGTTGGCGCCGATGCAGCACGCGATGTGGTTGGGCCGCAACGACGATCAGCAGCTCGGCGGCGTTGCGGCGCACCTGTACGTCGAATTCGACGGTGCCGGCGTCGACCCCGAGCGGTTGCAGCACGCGGCCACCAAACTCATTGCGCGCCATCCGATGTTGCGCGTCGAGATCCTTCCCGACGGGACGCAGCGCATCGGTGACCGCGGCTTGCCCGTGACGGTCCACGACCTGCGTGACCTCGACGCCGAGGCCGCCGAGCAGCGACTCGAGTCCATCCGGCACGAGAAATCGCACCAGATCCTCGACGGTGACGTGCTGGAGTTGAGCTTGTCGCTGCGTCCCGACGGTCGCACCCGGCTGCACGTCGACATGGACATGAACGCCGCCGACGCGGTGAGCTACCGCAAGTTCATGGCCGACCTCGCGGTGTTCTACCTCGGCGGTGATCTTCCCGATCTGGGTTACACCTACCGGGAGTACCGCGCCGCACTGGCCGCGTCCGATCCGGGCCCCTCGGACGAGGATGTGCGGTGGTGGGCCGAGCGCATCCCCGACCTTCCCGAATCGCCCGCGCTGCCGCTGATTCCGCCTGCCGAACAGGACAACCCCCGGCGCAGCGTGCGGCTCTGGCACATCTTCGACGTCCCGACCCGCGACGCCTTGTTCGCCGCCGCGCACCGTCGTGGCATCACGCCCGCGATGGCCGTCGCGGCGTCGTATTCCCATGCGCTGGCGCGCTGGTCGAGCGGTTCGCGGTTCCTGCTGAACCTGCCGATGTTCGGCCGTGAGCCGTTCCATCCCGACGTCGAGAGACTCGTCGGCTGCT
Source organism: Mycobacterium lehmannii (assembly GCF_001499925.1). Classification (NCBI taxonomy): domain Bacteria; kingdom Bacillati; phylum Actinomycetota; class Actinomycetes; order Mycobacteriales; family Mycobacteriaceae; genus Mycobacterium; species Mycobacterium lehmannii. The sequence goes on along the minus strand of NZ_LQIR01000023.1, from coordinate 15,316 downwards.
TCACGTCCTCCTTGATGCTCGACATCGACCTCACCGAAGCCCGCACGCCCGCACAGCGGGCACGCGCCGTGCAGGAGACCCTGCACAACACCGCACGGCACTCGAGGTACTCGGGCCTGTCGGTGTTGCGCGACCTCGGCCGCCACCGCGGCCACCAGGTGCTGGCGCCGATCGTCTACACCAGCGCACTGGGGCTCGGCGACCTGTTCGCCGGCGAGGTCACCGACCAGTTCGGGGCACCGGTCTGGACGATCTCGCAAGGCCCGCAGGTGCTCATCGACGCGCAGGCCACCCCGCTCGCCGACGGCCTGATGATCAACTGGGATGTGCGCGTCGACGCGTTCCGGGCCGGCGTGGCCGAGGAGATGTTCGCCTACCACCTCGCCGAGCTGACCCGGCTCGCGACCGACGACGCCGCCTGGGACGCACCCGATCCGCCCGCGGTGCCCGAGGCGCAGCGAGCCGTGCGGCAGGCGGTCAACAGCACCACCGCGCCGCCGAGCGGTGAGGCGATCCACGACGGGTTCTTCAACCGAGCGCTCGCCGACCCCGAGGCCCCGGCGGTGTTCAGCAGCGACGGCGAGCTGACCTATGGAGGACTTCGCGTCCGGGCCCTGAGCGTGGCGGCGACGTTGCGCGACAACGGGGTTCGGCCCGGTGATCTCGTCGCGCTGATCGGTCCCAAGTGTGCCGAACAGATTCCTGCGGTGCTCGGCATCCTCGCGGCGGGCGCCGCCTATCTCCCGATCGGTGCGGACCAACCCGCTGAGCGCACCGCCCGGATTCTCGAGTCGAGCACGGTGGCCGCGGTCCTGGTATGCGGCGGCGCGCAGACGAACCACACGGGCGTGCCGGTCATCGCCGTCGCCGACGCGGTCACCCGCGGCGCCGACGCGCAACCTGTCCAGACCGACCCGAATTCGCTTGCCTACGTGCTGTTCACCTCGGGTTCGACCGGCGAGCCCAAGGGTGTGGAGCTCACCCACGACGCGGTGATGAACACCATCGAGTTCGTCTCCGAGCACTTCGGGTTGCACCGGGGCGATCGCAGCCTGGCGCTGGCCTCGTTGGAGGCCGACATGTCGGTGCTGGAAATCTTCGCGCTGCTGCGCGCGGGCGGTGCGGTCGTTGTGGTCGACGAGGATCAACGCCGCGATCCGGACGCCTGGGCGCGGTTGATCCAGCAGCACGGGGTGACATTCCTGAACTGGATGCCCGGATGGCTCGACATGCTGCTCGAGGTCGGCGGTGACCGCCTGACGAGTTTGCGGGTTGTGCTGCTCGGCGGCGACTGGGTGCGACCGGAACTGATTCGAGCCCTGCGCGACTCGGCTCCGGGCGTTCGCGCCGCCGGTTTGGGCGGGGCGACCGAGACCGCGGTGCACGGCACGATCTGCGAGGTCGACGATCCGTCCGCGCACTGGACGTCGGTGCCCTACGGGACCCCGTTCCCGAACAACGCCTGCCGCGTGGTGGCCGCCGACGGGTCGGACTGCCCCGACTGGGTGCCCGGCGAACTGTGGTTCACCGGCCGCGGCATTGCGCGTGGATACCGCGGGCGACCCGACCTGACGGCCGAGAAGTTCGTCGAGCACGACGGCCGAACCTGGTACCGCACCGGCGATCTCGTCCGCTATCTTCCCGACGGGACGCTGGAGTTCGTCGGCCGTGTCGACCACCGGGTCAAGATCAGCGGATACCGCATCGAACTCGGTGAGGTCGAGGCCGCCCTCAAGCGGGTCGCCGGAATCGACGCCGCGGTCGCCGCCGTCATTCCCGGCGAACGCGATGTGCTCGCGGCGTTGGTACGCACCGACGACCCCGCAGTCGATGCGCGGACGGTCACCGAGGCCATGACCGATCTCGTGCCCGCCCACATGATCCCGAAGATCATCGCGGTGTCCGACCGAATCCCGTTCACCGTCAACGGCAAGATCGACCGCAAGGCCGTGGCGCGGCTGCTCGCTGACGTGGAACCGCCTGCGGCACAGGAGTACCGGGCGCCGGCCACACCATTGGAGTCGGCGTTGGTGGCGATCGTCGAAGACGTGCTCGATGTCGACGACGACGTCCGCGTGGGTACCGACGACGACTTCTTCTCCCTCGGAGGGGATTCCGTGCTGGCCACCCAGGTGATCGCCCGGGTGCGCGACTGGCTGGACACCCCGACGGTGTTGGTCACCGACATGTTCGCCGCCCGGTGCGTCGCCAAACTCGCCGAACGACTCCTGGGCCGCGAACCCGATGACGAGCGGCTCAACGCCGTCGCCGACGTGTACCTGGAGGTCGCGCAGATGGACAGCGCCGCGGTGCTGTCAGAGCTCGAGTCGTCCGCCTAGGGCCTCAGCGAAGGGCGCTGGCCAGCCGTCGCCACTGCTCGCGCGGGAACTCGCGCGGATCGGCGGTCAGCACCTGCACGCACACGTGGTCGGCGCCGGCGTCGTGATGCTGCTGAACGCGCTCCAGCACGGTCTGTTCGTCGCCCCAGGCGATGATCGCGTCGAACAACCGGTCGCTGACCGTCGCCACGTCCTCTTCGGTGAAGCCCGACCGCAACAGGTTGTTGGCGTAGTTGGGCAGCGCCAGATACGAACGCAGCCAATCGGTTCCGAGCGCGCGGGCCTCGTCGGCGTCGGTGGTGAGCAGCACCGTCTGCTCGGGGAGCAGCAGCGGACCCTCGCCGAGCTGCTCGCGGGCGTAGCGCGTGTGATCCGGGGTGACCAGATAGGGGTGAGCGCCGCGCGCCCTGGTCGCGGAGAGTGCGAGCATCTTGGGGCCCAGGGCCGCGAGCACCCGGTTGGCGACCGGGACCGGCTGGGGAGTCGCATCGATGTCGTCGAGGTACTTGCGGGTCGCCGCGAGTGGCTTGCGGTAGAGCCCCGGTTCCTTCGAATCGATCAGCGGGGCATGGCTGACCCCGATGCCCAACAGGAAGCGCTCGCCGTGCGTGTCGATCAGCGAGGCGTAGCGAGCGGCCACGTCGGCGGGCTCGTGCATCCAGAGGTTGAGGATTCCGGTGGCGATCACCACCTGCCTCGTCGCCGAGAGCAGGTGGTCCACCGAATCGAGGACCGGCCCGCCGACGTCGGGGATCCACAGGGCCGAGAAGCCGAGATCCTCCAGCTCCGCGGCGGCCTCGGCCGCTTCACCCTGATCGCCGTAACGCAACTGCGAACTCCAGATACCGACGCCTGCCAGGTCCATGAACGATCCCTTCGAAAGGTGTGAGCCCGTACTCGACGCCTTCACGTTACGTAGCGGCCGCCGCCTCATAGGCGACCGGTAGGGTTAGGCGACCCTTACCCACCGCTATACCTGGAGGGTGCATGACCGCTGTGCAACCCGCGCCCGCCATCGAGACGGGTCCCCCCGAAACCGCGGCCGATGCGGCCAAGCGCGCAGCCACCTACGACAAGCTCGCGCTGCAGCAGCTGCTCGCCCCCACCCGGGCGCGCTCGTCGCGCGCGCAGCGGTACCAGCTGCTGGCCTCGGCGGCGACGATCGTGCCGTTCATCGGCATCGTGGAGATCGGCCGTGAACTGCTCGCCGACGGACCGCCGGACACCGCAAGGCTCTGGACCGTCGTTGCCATCGTCGTCGTCGCGCTGCTGGTGCGCACGCTCGCCGGCGGTGCCGCGCTCACGATCACCCACTTCGCCGACGTCGATCTGCAGCGGTCGTTGCGGCTGCGGATCGTCGACAAGCTGGGCCGGTTGCCGCTGGGCTGGTTCGGCAGCAAGTCGTCGGGCGAGGTGAACAAGGCCGTCCAGAACGACGTCGGCGAACTGCACTTCCTGGTCGCCCATTCGGCGGTGGAGAACACCGGAGCGCTGGCCACCCCGCTGTTCGGCCTCATCTACTGCTTCTACCTCGACTGGCGGCTGGGCCTGCTGGCAATGGCCACCGTGCCGTTCTACATCGGCATCTACCTCGCGCTGGGGCGTGACTCCCGAACGCAGATGGAACGGCTCGACCGGGGCGTCGAACGGATCAGCGCCACCATCGTCGAGTTCATCGCCGGGGTGTCGGTGGTCAAGACGTTCGGCCAGGCCGGCAAGGCGCACAAGCGTTTCGCCGACGCCGCCGACGAGTTCAACGAGAGCTTCGCGGGATGGATCGGACCGCTGGTCCGGGTCAAGGCGGTGTCGTCGGTCTTCATCGACACCCCGGTCCTGCTGCTGGCCAACCTGGCCGGCGGATACTGGTTCGTCCGCAGCGGCTGGGTCAGCCCGATCGAGGTGCTGGGCTCGACGCTGGTCGCGGTGACCATCCCGGCGGCCGTGCTGACCGTCGGCTACTCCACGCACATCAAACGCCAGGCCGCGGCCGCCGCCGGGCGCCTGCAGCGCCTGCTGGACACACCAGTGCTGCCCGTCGCGCGCGAACCGCAGGTACCGCAGGACAATTCGATCCGATTCGAGGATGTCCGGTTCTCCTACGACGGCGAGAACACCGTCCTGCACGACGTGTCGCTCACACTTGAAGCCGGGACCATCACCGCGCTGGTCGGGCCGTCGGGCAGCGGCAAGTCCACGCTGGCCACGCTCGTGCCGCGCTTTCACGATGTCACCGCGGGCGCGGTGCGCGTCGGTGGTGTCGACGTACGCGACATCGCGCCCGCCGAGCTGTACCGGCACGTCGGGTTCGTGCTGCAGGACGTGCAACTGCTCGGCATCAGCGTCGCCGACAACATCCGCCTCGGCCGCGCCGACGCCACCGACGAGGACGTCGTCGCCGCGGCCAAGGCCGCCCGAATCCACGACCGGATCTTGCAGCTGCCAAGAGGATATGACTCCGTCATCGACGAGGACGCGCACTTCTCCGGTGGTGAGGCTCAGCGCGTGAGCATCGCGCGCGCCGTGCTGGCCGATACGCCGATCCTGGTGCTCGACGAGGCGACCGCCTTCGCCGACCCCGATTCGGAGGCCCAGATCCAAGAGGCGTTGTCGCGGCTGATCGTCGGGCGCACCGTGCTGGTCATCGCCCACCGGCTCGGCTCGATCGTGTCCGCCGACAACGTGGTCGTGCTGGATCACGGGCGCGTCGCCGAACAAGGCAGCCATGACGAACTGCTCGCCGTGGGCGGGCAGTACGCGCGCATGTGGCAGTCCTACACGGCAGGGCACGCACGGGAATGGGAGGTGGCCCGATGATCCGGGGCTTTCTGCAGATCCTCGGCCCGCAGCGGGGCCGGATGTTCAGTTTCCTCGCGGTGGTGACCGCCTACGGCATCCTGCACGGGCTGGTGATGCTGCTCCTGGTGCCTGTCACGGAGTCGCTGTTCGACGGCGACTACGCCGCCACCGGCCGCTGGCTGGGCCTGATGGCGATCACCGTGCTGGTCGCGTCGGTGCTCAGCTACGTTCAAGCCAAGCTCGCGATCCGCATGGCGCTGACCACGATGCGGCTGCTGCACCACCGGCTCGGTGACCACATGGTGACCCTGCCGTTGGGGTGGTTCAGCCGCGAGACGGTCGGCAAGGTGTCCCAGATCGCAGTCAAGGGAACGGTTTTCGTCGGCACAAGCGGCGGAAACCTGGTCACCCCGCTGGTGGTCAACACCGTCAGCGCGGTGACCGTAGTGGCCGGCCTGTTCTACTTCGACTGGCGGATCGGACTCGTCGCATTGGTCGGCGGGGCGCTGCTGGTGATGTGCGGGCGGTTCGCCTCCCGTCTGATCGCAGGCGCCGAGGTGCGCACCCACGATGCGGCGATCGAGGTCAACAACCGGGTGATCGAGTTCGCGCGCTACCAACCCGTGCTGCGGGCCTTCGGACGCACCGGGGCCGACTACACGCCGCTTGGCGACGCGCTGCAGACGCAGCATCGCGCCGGACGTGCCGCCCTGTGGCAGTCGGTGACCGGGCTCCTTCTGAACGGCGTTGCGGTGCAGGCGGTTTTCTCGGCGCTGATCGCGGCGGGTGTGTGGATCGCGGTCCAGGGCGACATCAACCCCGTCACGCTGGTGGCCATCCTCGGGCTCGCCGCCCGGTTCGCCTCACCGCTGTCGCAGCTGGCCGAACTCGGGTCCGCGGTCAGGCTGGCGACCGCGGAGCTTCAGCGCATCACCTCCATTTTGGACACCCCGTCGTTGGCCGAGCCGGCCACCGCGAGCGCGCTTCCGGCGCCCGGCCGCGTCGAGCTCGACCGTGTCGCGTTCGGCTACTCGGATCGCAAGGTGCTCACGGACGTCAGTTTCGTCGCCGAACCGGGCACGATGACCGCGCTGGTCGGCCCGTCGGGCTCGGGGAAGTCGACGATCACCAAGCTGATCGCGCGCTTCTACGACGTCGACGGCGGCGTGGTCCGGGTCGGGGGCGTCGACGTGCGCGACCAGCTGACCGCGGACCTGATGGCGCAACTGTCTCTGGTCTTCCAGGACGTGTACCTGTTCGACGACACGCTGTGGGAGAACATCCGCATCGGTCGGCCCGACGCCGACGATGCCGCCATCGTGGAGGCGGCTCGCACCGCGGGCCTGTTGTCGGTCGTCGAGCGCCTGCCCGACGGCTGGCAGACCCCGGTCGGTGAAGGCGGTTCGGCACTCTCGGGCGGCGAACGGCAGCGGGTGTCGATCGCGCGGGCACTGGTCAAGAACGCGCCCATCGTGCTGTTCGACGAGGCGACCAGCGCGCTGGACCCGGAGAACGAACATCACGTCGCCGAGTCCATCCGAACGCTGGCCCAACACAGCACCGTCGTCGTGATCGCACACAAGCTGTCCACGGTCACCGCCGCCGACAACATCGTCGTGCTGTCCGCCGACGGCTCGGTCGAGGACCAGGGCAGCCATGCCGAGCTGATGGCCCGCGGCGGCCAGTACGCGCAGTTCTGGAATCAACGCGTCGCCGCCAGCGGGTGGGTGATGGCCGCCGCGGAAGGATAACTGCGTTCGCGCACGTCAGAACCGGTAGAGCTACGCGGAGCGGCGAAGCGGACGGACCGGGATGCCCCTTAGCGGAGGGGCGACGTAGGCGTGTCCGGGGCGCGAAGGATAGGGTAACCTCACTTCCGATTTAGGACAGCCTGCGCTAATCACACGGAGGAATTCATGAGTGTTTTCACCGCGGAATCGCAGGCCCGCTCATCGCACCTGTCCGGTCTTCGACGCCGCCCCGACGCGACTCCGACGCGATGATCGACGAACGGAGCCAGCTAACCTTCGCGCCCTGGATCAAACGTTCCGCGGGACAGTCGTCCGACGGTGCGACCATCGTCTTCCCGCACGCCGGCGGCGCGGCCGCGGCCTACCGCGCGTTCGCCTCGGCGCTGGCCCGCACCGGTGACGACGCGTACGTGGTCCAGTACCCGCAGCGCGCGGACCGGCTCCGCCATCCCGCACCGGAGACGGTGCAGGATCTGGCCGCCGACCTGTTCGCCGCGGGCGACTGGTCCGAACTGGGACCGCTGCGCTTGTTCGGCCACTGCATGGGTGCGGTGATCGCATTCGAGTTCGGCCGCGTGGCCGAGCGCAACGGCGTTCCCGTCCGCCAGCTGTGGGTCTCGGCGAGCCAGGCCCCCTCGACCATCGCCACCTCACCGCGCCTGCCGACGGCCGCGACCGAAGTCGTCGCCAACATGGTCGACCTCGGCGGGACCGACCCCCGCCTGTTGGCCGACGAGGACTTCATCGAACTGCTCGTTCGCGCGGTGCGTGCGGACTACGAGGCGTTCAACCGCTACGCGTGTGAACCCGACGTCCGCCTCGCCGCCGACATACACACCATCGGTGGCCGCAACGATCACCGAATCAGCCCAGACATGTTGCGCGGATGGGAGACTCACACCCAGGGCACTTTCACGCTGTCGTTGTTCGACGGCGGCCACTTCTACATCAACGACCATCTCGACGCCGTCGCGGAGTTGGTCAATGCCGGTTAGCGCGCCCGACGGCGTCGGCGACGATCCGATCGTCATCGTGGGGATGGCGATCGAGGCGCCGGGAGGAATCGACACCGTCGAGGACTACTGGGATCTGCTGGTCAACCGCCGCGAGGGCCTGTGCCCGTTCCCGCGGGACCGCGGCTGGTCGGTCCGCGACATCCTCGACGGGTCGGCGCGCGACGGGTTCAAGCGCATCCACGATCTCGGCGGATTCCTCGCTACCGCAGCCGAATTCGATCCGGAGTTCTTCGGAATCTCCCCGCGGGAAGCGGTCGCGATGGATCCGCAGCAGCGGGTCGCGCTCCGGGTGGCGTGGCGGGCACTGGAGAACAGCGGCATCAACCCCGACGACCTCGCGGGCCACGACGCCGGCTGCTATGTGGGCGCTTCGGTGATGGGCTACGGTCCCGACCTTGCCGAATTCTCCAATCTGACCGGGCATTTGATGTCGGGCACCGCGCTCGGCGTGATCTCGGGGCGCATCGCTTACACCCTCGGTCTGGCAGGTCCCGCGTTGACCATCGACACCTCGTGTTCGTCGACGCTGACCGCGATCCACACCGCTTCACAGTCGCTGCGGTCGGGAGACTGCGACCTGGCGCTGGCCGGCGGTGTCTGCGTGATGGGCTCAGCCGGCTTCTTCGTCGAATTCTCCAAACAACACGCGCTGTCCGACGACGGTCACTGCCGGCCCTACAGCGCGCAAGCCAGCGGAACCGTATGGGCCGAGGGCGCGGTCATGTTCGTCCTGCAGCGCCGGTCGCGGGCGCTGCGCGACGGACGCCACGTTCTCGCCGAGTTGCGGGCGACCTGCCTCAACCAGGACGGCCGCTCGGTCGGGCTGACGGCACCGAGCGGCCCGGCGCAGGCGCGGTTGTTCGCACGGGCCCTCGAACAGAGTGGACTGCGCCCGCACGACATCGGGATGGTCGAGGGGCACGGCACCGGCACCCGGCTCGGGGACCGCACCGAGCTTATCTCGCTCGCCGGGACCTACGGCGCCACCGAACCCGGCCGGGGACCGCTGCTCGGCTCGGTGAAGTCCAACCTCGGCCACACCCAGGCCGCCGCCGGGGGACTCGGCCTGGCCAAAGCCCTGATCGCCGCCGAACACGGCGCCATCCCCGCCAGCTTGCACACCGATGAGGCAAGCCGCGAAATCGACTGGGAAAGCCAAGGATTGCGCCTGGCATCGGAGCTGACGCCCTGGCCCGCCACCAACGGTGAGCGGTTCGCGGCGGTCACCGCGTTCGGCATGAGCGGCACCAATGCCCACGTGATCGTGTCGGTTCCGTCGCGCCGTCCCGAGGCGGCATGATGGTCACTGGTTTCCCCGACGGCCGGGTGCCCGTCGTGTTGAGTGCGCACGCCGAGGAACTGCTGGCGGCCGACGCCGAGGCGATACTGCGCTACCTCGATCGCGAGCCCGACGTGGCGGCGGTGGCCTCGACCTTGCTGCGCACCCGGCGCATACGCAGGCACCGCGCGGTCGTGCGCGCCGCCGACACCGCCGAACTGGCCGAGGGGCTCCGAGCGATCGCCGACGGCGGTACGCACCCGCTGACGGTCCGCTCGTCGCAATCAACTGCGGCGCGAACGGTTTTCGTCTTCCCCGGACAGGGCAACCAGTGGCCGTCCATGGGGGCGGACGCCTACCGGCGGTCCACGGTGTATCGCACGCACGTCGACCAATGCGCCGAGGCGTTCGTCGCCGCGGGCGAGCCGTCACCGCTGCCGTACCTGACCGCGGAGACCAACGGCGGTTCCTGGTCGCAGACACAGATCCAGTCGGCGCAGTTCACCCATGCCGTCGCGCTTGCCCAGATGTGGCGCTCATGCGGAATCGCACCCGACATGGTGGTCGGGCACAGCCTCGGTGAGGTCGCGGCCGCCTACGTCGCCGGGAGCATCGCGCTGCCCGACGCGGCCGCTGTGGTCATCGCCCGAGCCAGGGCAGTCGAGCGGCTTTCCGGTGACTACGGCATGGCCGCGCTGGGGGTTTCACTCGCCGACGCCGAGCGGTTGATCGAATCGACGCCCGGGTGGCTCGAGGTGTCGGCGGTCAACGCCGCCGCGTCGGTGGCGGTGGCGGGGGAGCGCGCAGCGATCAGCGCGCTCGTCGCGACCGCGACCGAACATGGCCTGTTCGCCCGCGAACTGGACGTGAACTATCCGGGACACACCAGTGCGCTGGAGCGGGTGCGCGAGGACCTGCTCGCGATGCTTCCCGACACCGAGTTCGGCGACGCCCCAGTCGAGTTCATCGGCTCCACCACTACCGACGTGGTGCCCGCGGGCACCACGTTCACCTCCTACTGGTACCAGAACCTGCGCAACACCGTGCGATTCGACCGGGCCGTTGCGGCCGCGGCCCGCCGCGGTGCCACGGCGTACATCGAGATGTCGGCGCATCCGGCCCTGCTGTTCGCGCTTGGCGACCTGCTGGCCGACGAGGACCCACTGGTTATCGGATCGGGGCATCGCGACCTTTGCGCCATCGACGCGATGTCGACCAGCATCGCCACCGCCGCGGTGGCCAACCCCGAATTTCGCTGGGCCGATTTGGTCGACGTCACTGCGCATCCCCAGCTGCGCGGCTTCCCGAACGCGCCGATGCGGGCGGTGCGACTGTGGGCACAACCACAGCCGCTGGCCCCGGTCTACGGTCTCACCGTCGCCCATGAGAAATGGGACGCCAACGCCGCGCGACCAGACCAGATCGCGCGGCGCGTCGCCGTCGTCGAGCTTGCCGGCCCGCGCGGGCCGCTCGGTGAACAGCTGCGCTCGGCGTTGCGGGACAACGGATCTGACATGGTCGAGCCGTCCGACGCTGAGCTCGTCGTCGCCGTGGCACCCCTACTCGACCATCCCGACGCCGAACGCGCGGCCCACGACATCTCCCAGCTCGTCGGCGAGGGCCTGCTTGATTACGTCGACGCGTCGGGACCGCACTGCCGCGCGGTGTGCCTGGTGACGGTCGGCGGTGAGCACGTCCAGCCGGGGGAGCCGGTCGCGTTGCCCGCGCAGACCGCCCTGGCGGCGATGCACCGCAGTCTCGGCTTCGAGCGACCCGAGCAGGCGTTCAGGCATCTCGACCTGCCCTCCTGGGAACCCGACAACACCCTCACCGCCGCGGCGGTCAGCGCACTTCTGTCCGGCGGCGACGAGGTTGCCGTGCGCGACAATGGTTCGGGTCCAAAGGTTTTCCTCCGCTCCGTCGCGGAGGCGATGGAACCCGCACCCTCGTGGCTCTCGGCGCCCGGCGCGTTCGACGACGTCGTGATCACCGGCGGTAACGGCGCGGTGGCATTGCATTTCGCCCGGTATCTGGCCGCCCACGGGGCACGCCGCATCGTGCTGCTCAGCCGCCGCGGTGTCGACGCCGCCACCGAGGCCGAACTCGCCGCGACCGCACCGGGCCTCGACGTGGTCGCGCCGCGGTGTGACATCACCTCCGCCGAGGAGGTGGCCGCGGCGGCCGAGGAGTTCGGCGGCGACGGTGCGTCTCTGCTCATCCATGCGGCGGGCGCGGCGGCCTTCGCCGATCGGGACGAGCTCACATCGGAGACGTTCGCCGAGGCGGCGGCCGCGAAGATCGGCGGGCTGGCCAGGGCGGCCGAGCTCTGGCCGATGCGCTGTGATGGTCGAATCCTGGTGTGCTCCTCGGTGTCCGGAGTGTGGGGTGGCCGCGCACACGCCGCATACTCGGCCGCCAACCGGATGCTCGACGTGATGGCGGGCCAGTTGCGGGCCAAGGGGCAGCACTGCGTGGCCGCCAGGTACGGATTGTGGCGCGGCAGCGGCATCGCCGACGCAGACGAGGTGACCAAGATCGAGCGCTCCGGGCTGCTGGCGATGTCCCCGGACGCCGCCGTCGAGGCCAGCCTGCGCGACCACGGCGAGGATCCGCTGCTGTTCAGCGCGGACCAGGCTCGGTTGCGGGTGTTCTTGGAGAGCCGGACGGCAGAGCACCACGAAACAGCCGTGGCCGCACCGGAACCCGCGGGCGACACCACGGCGGTGGTGACGTCGGAGCTGGGTGCGGTGCTCAACATCGAGGCGAGCTCGATAGACCTCGAGACGTCGTTGCTCGACCTGGGGGTCGACTCGCTCCTGGCTTTGGATCTGCGTAAACGGCTGCAACGGGCGACCGGACACAAGGTGTCGCTGGCGGTCCTGCTCGGCGGCGTTACCGGCGGCGAACTCATCGCCGACCTCGACAGCAAAGAACGATCAGAGAAGGTGGACAACGCGTGACTGACACGGTCGATATTCGCGAGCAGGTGGAGGACCGCCGGCTGGAGCTGTTGCGCCGCAAGCTCGCCGAGCGGGGTCTGCGCGGTGAGAACACCTCGACCGACCAACAAGACGGACTGTCCGACGGCCAGCGCCGCATGTGGTTCGTCCAAGCGGCCGACCCGACCGGGGCGATCCTCAACATCAGCCTGTCCTACCGACTCACCGGCCACCTCGATGTCGCCCGGTTGCACGACGCCGTCAAAGCAGTCGCCGCGCGTCACGCCGCGCTGCGCACCACCTACGGCGTCGACGAAGACGGCGAACCACAACCGACCGTCCACGACGACCTGATGCCGGGCTGGACCGTGCACGACCTGACCGAGCTGTCCGAGCATGCGCGCCGGCTGCGCCTGGAGGTGCTGGCCCAGCGCGAGTTCTGCGCCCCCTTCGATCTGAGCACCGACTCGCCGCTGCGGCTCACCGTTGTGCGCACCGCGCCCGACGAACACGTCATGCTGCTCGTGGCGCACCACATCGCCTGGGACGACGGCTGCTGGCAGGTCTTCTTCGGCGATCTCACGCGCGCGTACGCGGGTGAGGCCTTGGCGCCCGCGGTAACACCACCGTCGCACGCGCTGGGCCCGGTCGACGAGGACCTGGACTATTGGCGCGACACGCTCGCCGACCCGCCCGAGCCGCTGGAGCTGCCCGGGCCGAACGGTTCTGCGGTGCCGACGAACTGGCGTTCGCAGCGGTTGACGCTGCGATTGCCGGACGCAACGGTCGAGCGGGTCGCCGCGCTGGCCAAGGAGGCAGGTGCCACGCCGTACATGGTGCTGCTGGCCGCCTTCGGGGTACTGCTGCAGCGCTACACCCATGCCGATGACTTCCTGGTCGCCACACCGGTGCTCAACCGCACCGCCGACGTCGAGGACGTGATCGGGTACTACGGCAACACGGTGGCGCTGCGCCTGCGGCCCGGCGCCCATGAGAGCTTCCGCGACGTCCTCGCACACGCCCGCGACACCGCGGTCGGTGCGTTCGCTCATCAGCGCGTCAACCTCGACAGGGTGGTACGCAAACTGAACCCCGACCGCCGCCACGGCGTGGAGCGGATGACGCGGGTGACCTTCGGTGCGCGCGGCGCCGACGGGCAGGGCTTCAACCCGCCCGGAATCATCTGCCGCCGAGCCGAATTACGCGGCCATCTCACCCAGCTGCCGCTGGGCTTCATGGTGGAGTTCGACGCACCCGGGATCGTTGTGGAGGCCGAGTACCTCGTCGAGATCCTCGAGGCGCCGCTGGTGCGCCAGCTGCTCGAGCACTACGCGGTGCTGCTCGATGACGCGCTTCAGCGCCCCGACCTTCCCGTCAATGAGCTCGAACTGATGGCGCCCGAGGACATCGAATGGTTGCGCCGGGTCTCGGCGGGAGAAGAATTCGACACCGCACCGTCGACCATGACGGCACTGGTGGAGGCGCAGGCGGCGCGCACACCCGACACCGTCGCCGTGGTCTACGAGGGACGCAACTACACCTACCGGGAACTCAACGAGTCTGCGAACCGGTTGGCGCACTGGCTGATCGAACGCGGTATCGGCACCGAGGACCGCGTGGCGGTGCTGCTGGACCGCTCACCGGAGCTGGTGATCACCGCGCTCGGCGTGATCAAGGCCGGCGCGGTGTATCAGCCTGTCGACCCGACGTACCCCGAAGACCGGCTGACGTTCATCCTGTCGGACTCCGATCCGAAAATGGCCATCCGCGAACCGATCACCGATCTCGACCGGTTCCCGACCACCAACCCCACCGAAGCCGAGCGCGTCCGCCCGCTGTACCCGGAGAGCACCGCCTACCTGATCTACACCTCGGGTTCGACCGGTCTGCCCAAGGGTGTCCCGGTGGCCCACAAGCCGGTCGCCGAGTATTTCGTCTGGTTCAAGGGCGATTACGGGATCGATGACAGCGAGCGGCTGCTGCAGGTCGCCTCACCGAGCTTCGACGTCTCGATCGCCGAGATCTTCGGCATGCTCGCGTGCGGCGGCCGGCTGGTCATTCCGCGCCCGGACGGTCTCCGCGACGTCGGCTACCTCACCGACTTGCTGCACGACGAAGGCATCACCTCAATGCATTTCGTGCCCTCGCTGCTGGGCCTGTTCCTGTCACTGCCCGGCGTCAACCAGTGGCGGACACTGCAACGGGTGCCCATCGGCGGCGAGGCGCTGCCCGGTGAGCTGGCCGACAAGTTCCACGCCACATTCGATGCGCTGCTGCATAACTTCTACGGACCGACCGAGACCGTCATCAACGCGAGTCGGTACAAGGTCGAGGGTAAGCAGGGCACCCGGATCGTGCCGATCGGCAAGCCCAAGATCAACACCCAGATCCACCTGCTCGACGACGCCCTGCGGCCGGTCCCGGTCGGTGTGATCGGCGAGATCTACATCGGCGGAACACATGTCGCGCACGGTTATCACGACCGGCCCAAGCTGACCGCGGAGCGGTTCGTCGCCGACCCGTTCAACCCCGGCGGCCGGCTCTACCGATCGGGGGATCTGGCCCGTCGCAACGCAGACGGCGACATCGAGTTCGTCGGCCGTGCCGATGAGCAGGTCAAGATCCGCGGATTCCGCATCGAACTCGGCGAGGTGGCCGCGGCGATCTCCGTCGACCCGAGCGTCGGTCAGGCGGTCGTGGTGGTCAGCGACCTGACCGGTGTGGGCAAAAGCCTCGTCGGCTACGTCACGCCGGCCGAAGACATCGAATCGGTGGATGTCGAGCGGATCCGCAACCGGGTCGCCGCCGCTCTGCCGGAGTACATGACCCCGGCGGCCTACGTCGTGCTCGACGAGATCCCGATCACCGCGCACGGCAAGATCGACCGGGCGGCGCTACCCGAACCCGACATCGACTCCGGTGCAGTGTTCCGCGAGCCGGCCGACGGTACCGAACGCCGGATCGCCGACCTGTTCGCCGAACTTCTGGAACGAGACCGCATCGGCGCCGACGACTCGTTCTTCGACCTCGGCGGCCACTCGCTGCTGGCCACCAAACTCGTTGCCGGGGTGCGCAGTGCGTTCAACGTCGACATCGGCGTGCGCGAGGTCTTCGAACTGGGCACCGTGGCCGCCCTGGCGCAACGGATCGACTCGTCATCGACCGACGGCGGTCCCACCCGCCCCAGACTGGTCCC